>NZ_JBQNBV010000001.1:0-47732 GCF_052169755.1 Selenomonas sp.
ACCGATGCGCCCGGCAGTCTGGATTTTGCCGATCATATATTCGTAGAGATCGCCCTTGAGGTCTTTGTCTTTCAAGGGGAGATCGTCAATGGCGGTGACGACTTTTTCCGTAATGAGAGGATTCGGCAGGGCGAAGGTGGCATCCTGCATATAGCGGGCATAGGCGCTCTTGCGGCTGTCTTTTTCATGGGGATTTGGTTCTCCTTTCAAGGTTTTAATGAAGGGGAACACCTTTGTTCCAAGGATCTCGTGTATCTCCTCGGCTTTTTTGTCTCGAAAGATATGCCACCGCATGGCTTGTCCTTCGTCGTCTTGGGGGAATATTCGTCTGCCGTTCGTAATGCCCAAGAGAGCGTCGTTCTTTTCCGTATCTGTTTCAACATCATCTAAAGATTTAATGAAAAAAAGATAAGTAAGCTGCTCGATGACGGTCAAAGGATTTGCCAGCCCATAAGAGTACATATCATTCCAGATGCTGTCGATTTTGTTTTTGAGTTCACCCGTAATCAACGCCATCCTCCTAACTTACATAGATCGTTTGCTGTTCATCATATTTCGCATTTTTCAAAATAGAAGCCCTGCCTGATCTTGGAAAACCGTCTCGCTCATGTAGGAATTGATGCGCACTGCAGAAAATACGCAGTACACGTCCATTGCCTAATGAACATAAATAGTGATAATGTATAATGGTTGAATGATTGACGGTCAAACTTGTGCAAGGGAAAGCGCAGGTTTTTATTTGAGCATAGTCTATCACAAATCGTAGGCGTTTATCAATGAAAAGCTATATCTTGCTCTTTGGAATAGTGCAGCAGAATGTGTTTTATATGCTTGCGCAAACGATACGCTACATATTTGCGTAAAGCCTTGTGGCTGCAGGGGAGCATGGGCAGCTGTCATAAGCTGTCTGCAATATGTTATGGATAGGCATTTGCTTTCGTGCTATAATAGGCTTCATCAACATAGTTGCGATGAGAGTCTACGGTGCGTGTGTTTTTTTGAGGGGCGGCGAGAGTATGGGAAAGACAGTGCTGCATTTGGTTCTGGCTCTGGCTTTAATTTTGGGAGCGGGCAGCGCTGCAGCGGCGCCGGTGCAGACTTCTGTACCGCGGACGCAGCAGATGGCTGCAAAGACGCTCACGGGTGTGCGCTTCGGTGTAAGCGATGAGTACGAACGCGTTGTGTTTGATTTGACGACCTTGCCTGCTTACGAGATATATACGGAAAACGATGGACAGACGATCGTCATGTTTCTCTCGGGGGCGCATAGCCGTGCGGTGCAGCCGAAGATTTCAGGCAGTATAGTTGAAAATGTTCATGTTTCGACTGTGCCGCAGGGAATAAAAGTTGTTCTTAATCTCGCGGCGCCGGCTGCTTACGAGGTCAAGACGCTTGCTAATCCGACGCGGCTCTTTATCGATGTGCAGAAAGAGTATGAGCGCATCACGGAGGAAGAGCCTGCACCCGGCTTGAAGCTCTCTACGCTTCGACGCCTTGATGAACGCGGACGCTTGACGGGCTGGGTGCTTGAGGCTGATCCCGCACGCTACCGTGCTGTGCCCGTGCTCGCGAAAGGCGTTGTTGCAGGCCGCGCTACGGTCAGTGCGATGTCGGATATGGCGGGAGCCGTCGCTGCCGTCAATGCTTCGTATTTTGCGCCGAGCGGCGACATTCTTGGTCTTTTGAAGATGGATGGCACGGTCGTTGGTACGACATATTTTCGGCGCAGCGCTGTGGGATTTGATGACGCGGGCAAGACGTTTTTCGGCCCCGTCGATTACAGCGGTACGGTGACGCTCGGCAGGGTGCGCTTCCCGGTGGGCGGTGTCGACGCCGAGCGTGGTGCGGACAGCCTCGTTATTTACAATCATTATTACAGCGCGACGACGCATACGAACGAATATGGGCAGGAGTATATCATCAAGGGCGGCAGGGTTGCTTCTGTCAGCGCATCGAATACGGCGATTCCCCGTGACGGTCTTGTGATCTCGGTGCATGGCAAGGCGCGCGACGCTTTTGCACAGGTGAAGGTCGGCGATTCTGCGAGGGTGGATGAGCAGATGGGTGCGCCGTGGGAAACTTTGCCGACAGTCATCGGCGCTGGGCCCATGCTTGTAAAGGATGGCAGAGTCCATGTGACGGCGGCTGAGGAAGAATTCCCGTCCGATATCACTGTTGGACGTGCGCCGCGTACGGCTTTTGGGGTGACGGCGGATGGGCGCTATCTGCTTGCCGTCGTCGATGGGCGTCAGTCGCATAGTATTGGCTGCACTTTGCAGGAAATGGCGGAGTTCATGCTGCAATTCGGCGCGGTCGATGCGATCAATTTTGACGGCGGCGGCTCAAGCGCACTCGTTGTCGGCGGTAAGCTGGAAAACAGTCCGTCGGACGGCGCCGAGCGGGCGGTTGGTTCGGCGCTTGCGCTTTTACCGCGTTGAAGCGGGTTTTGAGTTGCTTCTTTATGGAAAAATCCGTTATAATGGAGGAGATGGAAATGAAAAGAGTGCTGTTCGCCGGTCTTTTTCTTGGCGTCATGCTGTTCGCGGTCCACGCGCTGATGGCGGGGGCAGTGATGGATGTGAAATCGAGCCTTGCCGGTACGGTCACATGGACGGCGGAGCCGGGCAGCACGTTGACGGCGGGCGCAGAAATCGTGCGTGTGCGCACCTTGACGGGCGAAGCGGCTGCGGCGCGTGCTGAGGATGGCTGCCATGTGAGTGAGGCGCTTGTCGCTGTCGGCGACGATGTTGCCGTCGGGCAAATCGTTGCGCGTGTGGAGAAACAGGAATAATATCGGGAGTCTTTCCGTTTGTACCTTCAGGCAATCTGTACGAGGTGATATACTTGCGTAATTTCAAGAAGAAGATGCTTTCTTTGTGCCTTTCCCTGTCGCTTTCGGCGAACTTGGCAGCGGCGGCGTCCTTGCCGCCGCTCATGCCGCTTTCGGATGTCTATCCGGGCATGGAGGGAACGGCGTATACCGTGGTCGATGAGTCGGGGGAAATCCTGCCGTTCCATGTCGATATTGTCGGTACTTATGAGGAGGGGTCGTCGACGAACCGCATCATGGCGAAGGCGTCGGGACCTGTCGTGGAGCGTACGGGCGGTACGCTCCAAGGCATGAGCGGCAGCCCTGTCTATGTGGACGGGGCGCTTGTCGGCGCACTTTCCGCCGGGATTAAGGGCATGAGCCTCTACACGTTTTTCATCACGCCGATCGACGAGATGCTGCCGATATGGAATATGCCTGACTACAAGGCGGCGCATCTGAAGAAGGAAAAGAAGGAAGCGGCAGAAGAGACAGTTGCTGACGGCAACGAGGAAGGCGCTGATGCGGGGGAGTCGCAGAAGGATGGGGAAAAGCGCACCAAGCTCGAAAAGGAAGCGCCGCCTGAGCCGGTGAAGGAAGATATAGAGAAGCCGCGAGATGGGAAGTCTGCCAAGAAGGAAGCGGAAAAAGGCTCGAAGAAAGAAAAGGAAGCAAAGAAGGAAAAGAAGGAAAAGCCTGCGGCAGATAAGGGGGAAAAGCCTGAGAATGCAGGCAAAAAGGCTGGATCAGCGGATTCATCGAAGAAGCCGCAGCCGGAGAAAAATAGCCCCGAGGATGCGGCAAAGACGCCGCAGCAGCGCAAGGATGAGTCTGCGAAAGACCAGCCTGCGGAGGAAAAATCACCCCAAGAGCCGCAGAAGCAAAAGCCTGCGGATTCCGGTGCGCAAGCTCCTGCTGCAAAGAAGCATGAGACGGAACAGAAGTCGGCATTGTATCTTGCAGGTTTCGGCAGCAGCGGCACGTCCTATATGGAGGAGAAGCTCTCCGCGCTGGGGTTCAAGGCGGGAGATATGCCTGCTTTTGGGACGCCGACGCGCGATACGCATGTCGTTTATGATGCTGCGCTTGCGCCGGGCAGCGCCATCGGCGTCGCTGTTTCCTACGGTGATTTTTCCGTCGGGGCGACGGGAACGGTGACGGCGGTCGACGGCAAGCGAGTGCTCGCTTTTGGTCATCCCTTTCTGCATAAGGGCAATGTCAACTATTTCATGACGGATGCCAAGGTCGTCGGTACGATCAGCGGACCGACGGACGGCATGAAGATCGCGAGTATCGGCAATATCATCGGACGAATCAATCAGGACAGGGAAGCCGGTGTTGCGGGGATTCTCGGAGCCTTTCCCGAGAGCGTGCCGATGCGCGTGCGTGTGAAAGATACGTCGCTCGGCTATGATCGGAAGTTCGGCGCACAAATCGCTTACGATGAGGACTTCCTGCCGATTCTTGTGTCGGGCATTGCCTATGCGGCGATGGGAAAGACGTCGGACACGGTCGGTGAGGCGACGGCAAGCCTCAAGTTCACGATTCGCACGACGGCGGGAGAGGACGGCAGGATCGAACGCTCGAATATGTACTACAATGCCGCTGACGTCGGGCAGGCGTCCGTGGGCGAGCTTGCGCAGATGATGGCGCTCCTCTGTCAGAATGCGGATGAGGAAGCGGATGTGACTTCGATCGACGTTGACATCGAGATGGAGAGTGCGAGAAAGACGGCGTCTTTGATTTCCGCTGTGCCCGACAAGCCTTCGGCGAAGCCGGGGGAAACGGTGAATTTTCGCACGACGATCAAGCCTTTCCGCAAGGATAAGGAGGAGTTGGTGATTCCCTATCGTGTGCCTGAAAGCCAGGCGCCGGGCGTCATGAGTCTCGATGTGCGCGGCGGCGGCTTTGTTCCTGTGACGACTGCACTTCTGCAAAATGCGCTCGGCATCGATACGAGCGCTGAAGAGGACAAGACGCAGACGACGGCAGACAAGGTCAAGCAATTTTTGGAGCTGGGCCGAAACAACGAGATCATCGTCGCGCCGGCAGCCGCCCCGAATTTGCCGCTTTCGCCAGAGGAGAAGAAAGCGGCGAAGAAGCGTCTGCAAAAGGCGGAGAGTGCGCCGCAGAAGAAAAAGGAAAAGCGTGTCGATCTTTTAGGACAGCAGGCAAAGAAGCGGGGCAATCCGCGCGAATCGAAGTTTGAAACGGGCTATGTCATAGACAATGTGATTCATGCTTCATTGTTGATTGAGGAAGAGGATAAGAAATGATGATGCGGCTGTTGGAGAAAATCGGTTCTTTCGTGCTCGGAATGTTCGAGTGGGTCGGCTCCGTCATTTTGCTCCTTGCCGCTTCTGTCAAAGAGATGCGCCGCCCTTTGCGCCCGCGCCATATTTTCGCGCAGATGTCGCATCTTGGCGTCGACTCGCTTGCTATCGTTTCTTTGACGATGCTGTTTACCGGCATGGTCATGACGCTGCAGGTTGCGCATGAGTTCATCCGCTTCGGTGCGCAGTCAACGATCGGCGGCGTCATCGCCATCGCCGTTGGGCGGGAACTCGGACCTGTGCTCGTCGGCGTCGTTTGTGCCGGACGCGTGGGCTCTGCCATCACAGCGGAGATCAGCACGATGAAGGTTACGGAGCAGATCGACGCGCTGCGCGTCATGGCGACGAGCCCCATCGGCTATCTTGTCGTGCCGCGCATGATCGCGTGCATGTGCATGGTGCCGCTTCTGACGGTGTTTGGCGATGTCATCGGCATCTTTGGCGGCTGGTTCGTCGCCACGCAGTATACCGGCATCGCATCGTACACATTCACGAACTCCATCCAGGTATTCGCCGTGCCGCACGATATTACGGGCGGGCTCATCAAGGCAGCCGTGTTCGGCGTCGTCATTGCCGTCTTGGGCGCGTGGTACGGGCTTCATGCTCCCGAGGGTGCGGAGGGCGTGGGGCGTGCTACGACGCGCAGCGTCGTAGCAGCGATTTTCTGCATTTTCTTTTTGAATGTGTTTCTTTCTTTTTTGCTGTATTGATATACTTTTGGACGGGGTCGAGATATGATACGACTGGAAGATGTGACGAAAACTTTCGCCGCGCATACGGCGGTGCGTCATGTGAGCCTCTCCGTCAAGCGGGGCGAGACGCTCGCCGTTATCGGCGGATCCGGCTCGGGCAAGAGTACGCTTCTGCGTCTGATGATCGGTCTGATTCGCCCGACCTCAGGAAAGATTTGGGTCGGCGATGCGGAGATCGCACAGATGACCGAATCCGAGCTTGATGAGGTGCGGCTCAAAATGGGCATGGTATTTCAGTATTCGGCGCTCTTTGACTCCATGACTGTCGGTGAGAATGTTGCTTTCGGACTGCGAGAGCACAAGAAGCTCAAGGAGAGCCGGATCGCAAGCATCGTGCGGGAGAAGCTGCATCTTGTGGGACTTGACGGCTCTGAGCACAGGATGCCCGACGAGCTTTCGGGCGGTATGAAGAAGCGCGTGAGCTTGGCGCGCGCCATCGCCATCGATCCTGAAATCATCCTCTATGATGAGCCAAGTTCGGGGCTTGATCCCATCACGACGGCGAAAATCGATGATCTTATCATCACGATGCAAAAGGAGCTTCGCGTGACGAGCGTCGTTGTGACGCATGACATGGCGAGCGCCTGCTATATCGCCGACCGCATCGCTATGCTCGCCGGCGGTGAGCTCATCGCGCTCGATACGGTCGAGCGGTTCAAACAGATGAAAGATCCGCGCGTGCGTGCGTTTTTCCGCGCGATGGATACGGAAGGGAAGGGGGCGGACGTATGACGACGGAAGCGAAGGTGGGCGCATTCACGCTGCTCGGCATCGTGCTCTTGGCGGCGATCTTGCTGCAGTTCGGGGGATTCTCCTTTTCGACGAGCCGCAGCTATACGATCTATGTGGGGTTCACACAGGTCGTCGGTCTGGCTCCTGAAGCGGATGTGCGCTATGCGGGGGTGCTCGCGGGCAAGGTCAAGGCCATTGAGCCGGAAGGAACAGGTGTGCGTGTGACGCTTTCTGTGGATCCTGACATCCGAATCCCGCGCGATGCACGCATCACGCTGTCGGCGAACAGCGTCCTTGGCGACAAGTTCGTTCTCATTTCTCCGGCGGGATCGAAGAGCACGGAGTATTTGAAGGACGGCGACTTCGTCATCGGTATGGATGAGACGAGCATCGACTCTGTGCTGGATAATGTAAGCGAAGCGATTCAGGATGTGCATGATCTGCTCGGCTCCTTGAACGATATCTTAGGCAATCCACGCATGAAGGAGTCCGTCTTGGGATCGGCGGAGAATGTGCGCGAGGTTACGGCGCATATCCGAGACATGACGTCTGTGATGGGGCGCGTCGCCTTGCAGAACGAGGGAAGTATGCACGCGATGATGCGTGAGATGCAGGCGATTCTCGCGAACCTTTCGGCGACGACGGAAACTGTGCGCCAGATGGCGGCGGATGTTTCTGACGGCGGCGCGACGGCGGCGAATCTTCGCCTGACTCTTTTGAACGTCGCCAAGGCGAGTGAAAATATCCGCATGGTGGCAGAAGAGATGCACGAAGTCACAGGCGATCCGACCGTGCGTGAAGATCTCAAGACGACGATCCATCAGGCGCGCGCCGTCACGGAAAAGGCGAACGAAACCCTGGATAATCTCAGCAGCATTGAGACGCAGCCGTCGCTCGACGTGCTTTACAGCGGCAAGGAGCGCGACTGGATCACGAACTTCAACGTCGATGTATCAAGGGAAAGCGAGCCGGATCGCTTCCTGCGCGTCGGCGTCGAGGATGTCGGCGAAGCGAATGCGCTGAATCTTGAGGTCGGGCGCACCAAGGGCAGGCTGGGGGCGCGCGCAGGGCTGATCGCGGGCGATCCGGGCATCGGGCTGGATGCGGCGGTCGGCGGGCGCTGGCACTTCTCCGCTGACGCCTATGATCCGAACGATTTTCGACTGCGGCTTTCGGCGCAGTATCGTCTGCGTGAGGACACATATCTCATGGGGCAAATTAGAGATTTGAACCGCAGTGAACGGCGTGCCGCCTACTTCGGTCTGCATCAATCATTTTAGGGGGAAATCATCGTGAAGCAGCCAAAATATTTTTCCAAGAAGCTCTGTGCGCTGGTGTTGGGCGGGTTCGTCTCTTTCGGTCTTGCATCTGCCGTCTCGGCGCAGCCTCGCTCGCTTGCGCTTGCGGAGAGCGTGGAGCTTGCTCTTGAGAACAACCGCACGATCAAGTCGTCTGTGACCGATGTCGATGCGGCAAACTGGGCGTACCGTGAAGCGCGCCGCACGGCAGGCCCGAAGCTCACGCTTTCGACGCAGGGCAGCCGTGTCGGCGGCAAGGCGTATGAGCGGTATCCTTCGGATTATGCTTATCGGAGCAGCGCGGAGCTTTCTTTCCCACTCTACACGGGAGGACGCATTGAAAACGGCATCGAGGCGGCGCGTTACGGCGTGAACCGTGCGGATCTCGCGCTTGAGGGTGTGAAGCAGGCGGTGCGCTACCAGACGACGGGTCAGTATTTCAAGGCGCTCGAATACCGCAATCTCATCAAGGTCGGCGAGATGTCCGTCGCAAATTTGAAAAGCCATCTCGACAATGTGAACGCGCAGTATCGCGTCGGTACGGTCGCACGCTCCGATGTACTCGCGTCCCAGGTTTCACTCGCGAACGCCGAGCAGAATCTCGTAAATATCAAGAATAATTACGATGTCGCCATCGCCGGACTGAACAAGATCATCGGACTGCCGACCGCCACGGAGCTTTCTCTGGCAGATGAGCTTTCTTATAAGAAGTACGATCTGGCGCTTGCGGACTGCACGGCATACGCGCTCGCACATCGAGCCGATGTCATCGCGGCGGATTATGCCGTGCGTCAAGCGAACGCCGCTTTGGAAATGACGCGCGGCGCATCCTTGCCGCAGGTCAGTGCGGCGGCGACGCGCACGGTCGGCGGCGACAGCTGGTTCTCGAACAATACGGACTCGGCGGACACTTGGTCGATCGGCGTGCAGGCGAGCTGGGCGGCATTTGACAACAACGTGACGGCGGCGCAGGTGAATCAGAAGCGTGCGGCGGTGCACAAGATGCAGCAGGCGGCGGAAGATATGCGCGAGCAGGCAGAGTTGGACGTGCAGACGGCGTATCTCAGTCTCTTGGCGGCAGAGAAGAATATTCGGACGACGAGCGTCGCTGTCGAACGTGCCATCGAGGACTTCAAGATTGCGCAGGTGCGCTACACGGCGGGCGTCGGTACGAATCTCGACGTAACGGACGCGGATGAAAAACTCGTCAAGGCGCAGACGAATTACTACGATGCTCTCTACAATTACAACCTCAGCAGGGCGGCGCTCGACCGCGCTATGGGGCTGCCTGTCGATCTCGACGCCGGTTCTTATCGGGCGAAGGTCGATGCGAAGTATCATAAGGCGGCAGAGGAGCAGGCGGAGATAGCGCTTTACCATACGGATGAAGCGGAGGCGAAGATGGCTGCCGAGCAAAAGGCGCTTGATGAAAAGAGTAAACGCAGCGCGGCGAAGGATGACGCCATGATTCCTGTGACGCAGGGCGCGCCGGTAAAAACCGCTTCCGTCAAGACGGCGGAAAAGGATGCAGCGGCTGAAGCGGTGCAGGCAGGAAGGTCGATCTAAGGCAAAAAAGCCGCTTTTGAGGTCGCGTATCTGCATATTTCATACAGTCTGACAAATGGAGAATGAGGAGGAAGAGCCGATGAAAAAGGGACGTATCGCTTTTGCGGCAGTCGTCATCGCGCTCTTCCTTTTTGCGCTCTTTTTCGGCATGGCTCTTTACATTACACGCACGGGCGCCTATGCGGAGGATATGGGCAAGACGATTTCTCTGCGTGCATCCGAACTTCTTGGCGTACCTGTCGCCGTCGACGGTGTGCGCATCGAGTCCGCGCATAGAATCTCGCTTGAGGGCATTCGCGTGCAGGACAAAGCGGGAGAAGAGCTTGCCCATGCCGCAGCCGCCGAAGTGGATCTGAGCATCTTCGCTGTCTTTTCTTCCTCGCCCGCCGCCGCCGTATCCCATGTGACGGTCGTGGAACCTGTATTGTATCTGCGCCAGCGCGAGGACGGCAGTTGGAACGCTGCCGATCTCGTACAGGAGGGAGACACCGCGGGCGATTTTCGCGCTAAGGTCAGCGTGCAGAAAGGCGCAGCAAGCGTTGTCTTTTCCGGCAAGGAGATCGCTTTTGCGGATATCGAGGCGGAATTTGACTTTGCGGAAGCCTCATCCGTTGCCGTCGAGGGGCGGGCGACGAGCAAGGGAGCGCCGCTTGTCGTCGAGGGTGAAGTTTCTTCGAAACGGCAGGAGCTTGAGATCACTGGTGAAAATATCGATGCGATGGACTACCTTGCATTTTTGCCCGAGGGAACGCTTCCCAGAGAGATCGAGCCGCAGGCGCTTTTCATCGACGAGGCGAAGATGAAGTTCGTATGCGAAGGCGGCGACGCATCGCTTGCAGGCGACGTGCGTTTTTCGAATGCACAGGCGCTTGTGTACGGCACGAAGGTCGAAGATGGGCGAGGACTGCTTCTTCTGGCAGGCGAGGATGCACGCATCTTTTTGCGCGCGCAGACCACAGGGCAAGAGGCGTCTCTGCATGGCAAGATCGCATGGCGAGAGGCGGAGCCGAGCTTCAATTTCGTCGTGGAATCCGCTGCGTTCGATCCGTCGGCAGTCTTGGCGCAAAGTCCGTTCGAGGGCAAAGTGCGCGTTCTTGCATCCGTTTACGGTACAGCGCATGACTGGAAAATTGACGGTGCGTGTGAGGCTGCTTCCGGCACGCTTTACGGTCATGCACTGACGGGTGCGAAAGTCAAGGCGCACTTCGAAAACGGGCTTTTGACGGCGAGCGGCGGAGCGAATGCCTTGGGCGGCGCAGTCGCAGGACAGGGGCTGCTCCATGCGGACGACGGCTCGTACAGCGCACATGTTGAGGCGAAGGATCTTGCAGGGGAAGAGATCGCTGCACTGCTATCTACCGAGGAGCTTTCCTTGCAGGGACGCTGCGACGCCGATGTCGTGCTTGAGGGCAAGGGTGCGGATGCAGATGGGCTTCTCGCTTACGGCACTGTCGCCGTCGCGGGGGCGTCGTTTCGCGGCGTCGAGATCGAGCGTGTTTCGACATCCTTCTTCAAGCAAGGGAAGCTGCTTCATTTTGACAATCTCAATCTTTCTTTTGCGGCGGGCGGCACGCTGGTCGTTGAGGGTGATGTGAGAGACTTTGACAACCTCGATCTGCGCTTTTACGGCACGGCGCTGCCGCTTGCTCTCGCAGATGCTTTTGTGCCCGAGGCTGCGGCTTCCGGCACGCTCGACATTGCAGGAGCGGTGCGCGGCGCAGCGGCGAATCCTATGGTCGAGGCAAATTTCGAGGGAGCGGCGGGCAATGCTTTTTGCCAGCCTTTTGATACCTTCCACGGCGCGGTTCATGGAAGCGCCGACGGCATTGTGATCGACCATTTCTCTGTGGAACGCGGCGGCAAAGAAACGTGGATCGCCGAGGGCAGCATCGGTCTTACGGGGGCGAAGCGTCTCGATGTCCGCATCGATTCGATCGGCGCACGCATGGAGGATGTGGCGGCTTTCGTTGCGCCCGACCAGCCGATCACAGGAAACGTCGACAACACGATTCATTTCACGGGCACGCTTGACAACCCGTCGGCAGTCGGCTACATTCATTTCTATCGCGGCAGCTACAACGGCTATATCCTCTCGGGTATGGACGGCGACTATTATCTGGAAAACGGCGTCGTGCGGCTGCAGGATTTCCACATCTTTTCGCCGCTCGTCGATGTCGACTTGAACGGCGCCGTCACACGGGACGGTGTGCTCGACCTCTACGCCGACGTACACGACGTAAGTCTCGACCGCTTTGGCAGCAAGCTGCCGTATCCGGTCAGCGGTCATGGCACATTTGCCGGGCATATTTCGGGTACTCTTGAGATGCCGCAATTCCTCGGCGTGTTCGATGCCAAGACACTCAAGCTCAACGGGCAGGATATCGAAACCGTGCACGGCGAGGTCGTCTTTGGCGACGATGTGCTGCGCGTGGAAAATACGCATTTCAAGCAAAATGGCGGCAGCTATGCGATGAAGTGCACGGCGAACCTTGAAACGCAGGCGCTCGATGGCGTTTTGCAGGTGGAAAACGGCGATGTGCGCGCGCTCTTCGCTATCGCGAATCTCAAGAACGATATTCTGGAAGGGCGGCTTGACGGTGCGATTCGTCTCGCCGGTACGCTGGAAAATCCGCTCGCGGAGCTGGATGCCGTCGTCCGTGAGGGCAAGGCAAGCGGCTATGAGATACGCGATCTCGTGCTCGACGTCAAGCTTGCTGACCATGTCGTGACGATCCGCGAACTGCACGGCAGACAAGGCGAGGGCGTTTTTGCCGCGCAGGGGCGCATTCCCTTGAACGATGCCGCGATGGATGCACAATTTGCGGCGAACGGCGTTGCCGCCGGCATGGTCGCGAAAGCCGCAGGCGCGACTGCCGATGTGCGCGGCACGCTCGATCTCGCCGTGCAGTTCGGCGGTACGGTTAAAAATCCGAGGGCAAACGCTTCCGTCGAAGTGAAAAACGGCGGTGTGGGCGCATCGACATTTGATGATATGACAGGGCTTTTGAATCTCAAAAACGGCGTCATACATATCGATCAGCTCCTCGTGAAAAAGAAGCTTGGCGATCGCATTTACAGCGCGAACGCCAAGGGAAAGATCCCCGTCAAGAGCCTGACGGCGGCTTCGGATGAGTGGCTTGACGCGCCCGAGCAGATTGATTTGACGCTGTCCCTTGACCGCGCCGATCTCTCGCTGCTGCCGATCCTCTCGCCTGCAGTTGATTGGGCTGTCGGCCCGACGAAGGGGAAGGTGCGCGTGACAGGGACGTTGGCGCAGCCCTATTTTGAAGGTGAGATCAGCCTGACGGACGGCGCACTGAAACTCAAGGACGTCGCGATACCTGTGACGGAGATGAAGGCGCGTCTGCGCTTTGTCGGCAGTACGATATCCCTTGAGGACTGCACGGGCAAGATGGGCGCCGGCTCTTATCGCATCACGGGCAGGACGGCGTTCTCCGGTGCGCGGCTGCAAGACTACACGCTCGATTTTACCGCCGATGAACTTGGCGTCGTCAGCAGCTTCTACAACGGGCCTTTGACGGCTGCGTTTCATATCGAAGAAGGCGAGATGGACGGCGAGAAAATGCCAAAACTCACAGGCAAGGTGCTGGTCCATCATGCGACGCTTTCGATTCCGTCCATACCCGACAGTGAGAGTGCGCTGCCCAAGATGCTTCTCGACGTCGGGGTGACGCTCGGCGAGCGCGTGCGGTTTTTCAGTCCGTCGCTCTACGATATGCGTTTGGCAGGAGCCTTCCACTATGGCGGCACGACGCGTCACATTGAGCCGTCGGGCACGATCACCGTCGAGCGCGGCACGATCACTTACAACAAGACACGCTTTACCATTCGCGACGGCGAGGCATATTTCAATCAGATCGGCTCCTTTTTGCCGAGCCTCACGCTTGAGGCGGATGCACACTTCGGCAAAGTGCGCATCTTCCTGCACACGAAAGGGCCTATCGGCGCGATGGAGATGCGCCTGACGTCCATGCCCGCGATGAGCGAGACGGAGATCCTGCGTCTTTTGACCTTCCAGACCGCCGATTTGCGGACGGAGCAGGCGTTGACATCGCTTCTGAGCTTCGGGCTTTCGATGACGATTCTCGGCGAGTTGGAAGCGAATGTACAAAACGCGCTGGGGCTTGATGAGTTCCGCATTGCGGGCGAGGATGTGGCGACGACGGATCAAGCGGGGCTGAAATCCGGCGAGAGGGATCGAAGCCTTGAATACAACTTGGAAGTCGGAAAGTATATCAACGACAAGGTCATGCTGCGCTACAAGCAGGGCATAGGCAACAAGGTGCGCGAGTTCGGCGTGCGCTACGATTTCAACGACCGCATGAGTCTGTATTGGAATCGCGACGAAGATGCAAACTCGGTCGTCGGTCTTGAAGCGCGTATCAAATTTTAGGGGGGACGTCATGAAACTCGAAGAGTATTTGAGCGAGTTGGAAAAAGTTGAGATGCTTTCACTCGAAGAAGAACGCCGACTTTGGCAGGCGTTCAAGGAGCGCGGTGAAAGGACGGCGAGACAGCGCCTTATCGAAGCGTACCAGCCGCTCGTATTCAAGACGGCTCTTCCGTGGCGCACGAGCGCGAGCATCATGGACGTCATCCAGGAAGGCACGGTCGGCCTCATCGAAGCGACGGAGAGCTTCGACTGGCAGCGCGGCGTCGCATTCAGCCTCTTCGCCGTCCATCGCATACGCGGCAGGATGCTGAACTTCCTGCAAAGGGAAGGGAAGCGTGACGTCGCCTGCATGGATGCGCCGCGAGCTGACGGCAGAGAGCCGTGGGAACTTCTGCCCGACACGGGGCTTTCCGTCGCCGAGCAGGCGGAATTGGGACTCATGACGAAAGAACTTCATCGGGCGCTCGCGCGACTGCCGCAGAAAGAGCGTCTCGTCTTAGAGGGCGTTTACTTAAAGAGCGAGGCGGCGGCGAAGCTCGCCGATGTGCTCGACGTGAGTGCGGCGCACATCTACCGCCTGCAAAAGAGCGGCATACGCCGCGTGCGCGGTATGCTCACGCGCTTTATGCGCTTTTGAGAGGGGGAAAGACGATGGCGGAGGAAAGGGAACGGCTCTGTGCGCACATCAAAGCGGCAAAGGATTGGCTCGGGCGTGCGGAATCTTCTCTGGAAAGGGAAAACGACATCAAGGGCGGCTTGAGCCTCATGCTCGCAGAGGCGGAGCTGCAACGTGCGCGTGAAACGCAAAGGATGAAGCGTCTCGCGCAGGTTCTTGCGCCGACGCTCGCGCTCTTTTTCGCTCTGGGCGGCGTCTTTCTTTATCGTGCGTTGGATTCGCCGGCGCCGTCTGTGGAGCAAAGTTACGCCGAAAGTGCACCGAAAAAAGATCATACGCCCGCAGCGCAGGAAGCGCAGGCATCGCCTGCTGCATCAGCCGCGGATGCTCCGCACGGGGCGGCGTCGGCTTCTTCCGTGCTGTCGGAGCAGCCTGTCGTCACTTCTGCTCCGGCAAAGGAAGCAAAGATGTCGGCTGACGTGCAGCCGGCGCATCCTGTACAGGATGCGCCGCAGGTGGAGCCGGAGCAGGCGAAAGTTGCAGCCGCTGACACCGCGTCCCCGCCTGCACACGATCTGCAGAAGCTCATGCTTTCTGCGGGACGCATCCTCAGAGAATGATTGCTCTTATAATTCGATAAAACTCGCCGATAGGTCTTTGCGTCCCCCTTGACCTCAACGGCATTCATGGTAAACTATACGTACAAACGTCCACTTTGTGGACATTGTACGTCGCCCTTACCAGAAAGCAGCCAATCAGTCTGCACCCTTCGGGTTTGACTTCTTGGGCTTTCATGGTAGAATAAAGAACATACCGAAGATCATGGGAGGTTGGAAACTTGGATATGAAAAGAACGCGAATCCTTGCTGGAGCCGCAGCGTTTGCTGTGGGGGCTGCCGGCTTTTCCGCAGACGTTTCTGCGGCTGTTGCCGTCGTGGGTACGATGCAGAACGATCAGGAGATGAAGAATGCTGCCGCTGATGCGGCGGAGATTCATCGGGTGGAAACGCAGTCTGCGGACGAGAATGCCGCCGCCGCCAAGGCGATGCCAAAGGATGCGCGTGTTGAGGCTTGGGAGGCTGTGCGCCCCGACGAGCGCAAGGTTGAGGAAGATGCGAAGATCGCTGACGGCAAGACCATCGTTGACATCGTCGTCGATGGTGCGGGCGCTGACACGATGGCGACGGCGCGTGCGGCTCTCGTGCAGCGCGTCGGCGATGCCTATGATGCGCAGAAAGCGCAAAATGACCGTTCCGCCATCTTCGACACAGGCTATTTCTACGATCTCTACCCATCGTGGCAGTACGTTCCCGAGGGCGTCGTCCTCACCTATCATGTCTTGGAAAATCCCGTGCTGAAATCGGTGAAAATCGAGGGCAACACGGTGGAGACGACGGAAGATCTCGAAAAGCTCATCACGCTCAAGACAGGGCAGGTGATGAACAGCCGCGAGCTGCAGAAGAATGTTTCCGCCATGCAGGAAAAGTACAGGGCGGACGGGTTCATTCTCGCCAAGATCGAGGATATGAACATCGACGCTTCGGGAGAGCTTACGCTCAAAGTCAACGAAGGAAAACTTGAGGGTTTTGCTGTCAAGGGCAATACAAAGACGAAGGATCGTGTCATCCTTCGGGAGATGCGCCTTAAGATCGGCGAGCCTTTCGACGTGAAGAAAGCGCGTCGGAGTATGCAGCGCATCTACAATTTGGGATTCTTCGAAGATGTGAATATGAAGCTCAATCCGGGCGAAGCGCCGGGGTCTGTCATCTTGGAAGCGGATGTCGTCGAAAAGCGCACGGGCAACTTCGGCATAGGCGCGGGTTACAGCTCCTCAGACGGCTTCGTCGGTATGCTCAACGTCGGCGATACGAACTTTCGCGGCATGGGCGATGCGGTGAGCCTGCTCTATGAGATGAGCGGCGACGATACGGATGCGCACGGCTTCGTATTCTCCTATCGCCGTCCTTGGCTGGACAGCAAGGAGACGACGGGATCGCTTCGCATTTACAACCGCACATACGAGTACGACGACTACGATACCGAGGGCAACCTGCAGGAAGAGTACATGAGGAAGTACTCGGGCGCTGAGATCACGCTCGGTCGTCCGGTCAACGAGTATTCGACGAACTTCATCACACTGCGCAACCGCACGGACACCTATGTGCATCATAAGAGCGGCGCCAACCGCAGCACGCCGCGCTGGAAGGCGTGGCGCGATGCGAACTTCGGTACGACGCGCAGCATTACGCTGCAGCGTGTGACCGATACGCGCGACAATATCTACAACCCGACATCGGGCGGGCGCATGAGCCTTGAAGCGGAGTTTGCAGGTTTTGGCGGCGACTTCAACTATCAGAAGTTCACGGCAGAGGACAAGCGCTTCTTCAAGGTCGGCAGGGCGCAGACCATCGCTTTGCGCGGTCAGCTCGGCTATGCGCGCGGCTCGATTTCCGAGTCGAACCTCTATAAGCTCGGCGGACAGGATTCTTTGCGCGGCTACCGCGACGATCAGTTCCGAGGTACGCACCTCTTCCTCGCGACGGCTGAGTATCGCTTCCCGATCGTGAACAAGGTGCAGGGCGCAGTCTTTACCGACTGGGGAAATGCGTGGAGCGGCGAGCGTTTGCCCAATACGATCAAGGGCAGCGTCGGCGTCGGTCTGCAGCTTGAGACGCCGGTCGGTCCGATTCGTCTCGATTACGGCCGCGGCTCGGACGGCGGGCGTGTGCATTTCAGCGTCGGCGGCTCCTTCTGATGCTTTTGCGAAGGGGCGGGGTGCGGAAGTTTCTTGCGCTGTTCGCCCTCATATTCTTTTGGGGAGGAAGCGTCGCTTTCGCTTCGGGCACGATCAGAGCGGTTCAATCGGAAGTTACGGCAGATGCAGGCTCCTTGCCGCCCGCTGTCAAGGTGCGCATGGAAAAGAGCGTCTCTGCCATCGCTTCACAGCTGATCGAAGGAAAGCCGCTCGCTTCTTATGAAAGACGCAGGGCAGCGGATGAAGCGACGATCCGTGAAGTGTTCGACAAGGTGCTCGTCGGCTACTCCGTCACGGCTGTCTCCATTGAAGCGGGCGAAGAGGCGCACGTTAAGATCGCGCTCATGCCGTGGGCGGATCGCGTCACGGACGTCGAGGTGGAAATCGTCGTTGAGGGGGTTTCGCCTGCTGTCGAAGCGATGGCAAGAGCCGACCTCGCAGGCGTCGATGTCGTCTTTCGCCGGAGCTTGGAAGGGCTTCCGTCAGCCGCTGTCGATTGGACGAACGGCGTCTTGAAGGAGAGTCTGAACGCCTATATGACGGAGCATTTGCCCGAATTCCGCGCCGACTTTGACGTCGAGACGGCAGAGAAGTCGCACGTTGTTTTGACCGTCTATCCGAAGATGCCCGTCGTGCGTACGGTCGATCTCGCCATGCGCTCGGACACGATTCCGAACTTCACGCTGCTCGAAAAACGCAGCATATTGCAGGCAAAAGCCAACGAGATGCTCGGCGTTCCCGTCGCCTTTGCGGCGCGTCACGAGAAGCAGTTTGCGCACGCTATGGAAACGGCGCTCGATACATCGAGAGAATTTCGCGCACTCGGCTTAAAGACGCACACGACGATCGCTGCGGGCGAGCAGACCTCGATCATGAGCCGCAGTGATACCACGCGATATCGTCTGCGGCTGGAAGGCTGGGGCGATGTCGGCAGGGGTTCGGCTGACAGTTCTGCGGTATGCTTTCGCGGCCATGCGGGGGCGATGCTCTCTCGTGACGATGAAGTGTTCCTGCAGGCAGATGTGCTGCCGCAGGATTTCGCATGGAGTTGGGAGCTCGGTTATGAGCGGCGCATTGCGGGGCGTTTTTTTGCACGGCTGCGTTACGACATGCGCAGGCACGCATGGACGACGGGGCTGCGCGCCGAACCTTTGCCGCGCGTAGCTCTGCGCTACGAGTATCGTCGCGGCGATTCGACGGGTGAGGCAGGGCTTAGCTATCGTCTGCACGACTTTCTTCGCGTAGAGCTTGTGAAAGACTCTTCGCAGCAGTGGCTGCGTCTGATTGGCGATTTTTAAGAGCTTTCGCATTCATTGGACTTGAATCCATAAAAAGAGTTTGCTATAATGTTTATCGTTGGGTAATAGAAGAAGGATTGTCTGGCAATCTTCTTCCAAAGAGAAAAGGAGACTAAAAGAAATGGTGAAACTTCAGAAGACACAGGTAAAGATTTTCTGCGTGGCTCTCGCGCTCGTGTTCATCGGCTCTGTCGTAGCTCTCGGGCTTTCGCAGCTCGGTACGAGCACTGCGTCGGCGGCATCGTCGTCTGTCGGCGTCGTTGACTACCGCAAGGCTATGGCAAGTCATCCGGACTACGCTTCGGCGTCGAACGAGATGCAGAAAGCGATGCAGGAAGCGCAGATGCGCTTTGAGGCTGATACGGCGAACAAGAGCGATGAGGAGAAAGCAAAGGCGATGCAGCAGGCGCAGATGGAGCTGCAGCAGAAGGAGCAGGATCTCCTCGCGGGCATTCAGAAGAAGGTTGACGCCGCTGTCAAGCAGGTCGCCGAAGCGAAGGGACTATCCGTCGTTCTTGACAAGAACGCTGTTGTCTATGGCGGACAGGATATCACGGACGACGTCGTGAAGAAGTTCAAATAAGAGATACGGATATTGAGCGCGCGAGCGCATGAGGTACCGGGCGGGCTTCCTGCCCGGTACTTTTGAATCTCAGGGCTTTTCGGGGGTGGAAGCGGTGACGCAGGAAAAAGGAGAGGTGCGCAGCGCGGGTTTTTGGCTCAAGCATAGAAACACGCTTTGCGGCGTCTTTGTCGTCGCGCTCATCCTGCTTCTCGGCAGCGCTGGTTTTTTCTTTCGCGCGTCTTTGCAGCCGCCGCCGTCGCCTCCGGCGCCGCAGGAGCCGGGCGGCATCGGCGTCGTTGATCTTGCGCGTGCGGAGAAGGTGCATGAGGTATACGCGCAAATCGCTGCGCTTGACGCAGAGCGAGCCGTGATTGCCGCTGATATTGCACGTCTCAGCGCCGATCGCCGCGCATGGAAGCCGCCTGCACTCTCGGACGAGCCGTTTCAGCTTGCGGCAGAGCAAAAGGAACTGCAGCAGGAGCGGCTTGCAGCGGAAGGACGTGCACGCGAGCGCCGCAAAGCGCTTGCTGCATGGGAAGAAGAAACGAAAGAGGCGTTCCTCGCCGAAAAGAAGGTGATTGAGGACGCCTATCAAAATCGCATAGTGAATATCGAGATGAAGATCGACAACCGCGAAGCTATGCTTCTCTCGGCTGACGATGTAAAAACGCTCCTGCAGGAGCTTGAAACCCTGCGCAATGAACGCGGCACACGCATAGAGGCGCTTTTTGCCGCACGCGATGAAAAGAGGCGGCAATATCTCGCCGCGCTTATCGCGCGAGACGAAGCGCTCGGGAAAAGCAGTGCGGCGCAGGAAGAAGCCGCACGCCAAAAAGCGGAAGCCGACAAACGCAACCGCGAAGCGCTTCGGCAGGCGATGCAGGGCATTGAGATCGACGAGCTTCTGAACCGCAAAAAAGCAGCTCTCGCGGCGAAAGACGAGGAGATTCGCATCCTGCGCGAGCATATTCGCAAGGATATTGAGAGCAAGACGGCGAAGCTCGCAATCGTCCATCGGCTCGCTTTTGTCGTCGTAAAAGAAACGGACGAAGCCGTGGGCGTGCGGCGTGAGGAAGATGCTGCGACGATGCTGCGCTTCCCCGTTCATGTGTCCGATGCAGTAGACTTGACGGACGAAGTTATCGCCGAGCTTGCATCGGGAACAATTTTAGAAAGAAGTGGAAAATCATGAAGCAGAAAAAGAAACGTGCGGCACTTCTCAGCGTCGTTTTTGCCGCCATGATGCTTGCCGCAGGCTGTGGCTCCGCCGAGATCGGCTACGTTGACCCGACGCGCGTCGAGAAGGAAGCGCCGGCGATCATGAGCATCGACGCAGAGATGAAGACGAAGATGGAAGAAGTGCAGAAGCAGGCGGAAGATGATTTCAAGGCGAAGCAGGCGCAGAATGTATCGCCGGATGAACTGCAGAAGATGCAGCAGCAGGTGATGGGGCAGATGCAGCAGACAGCCAATATCTACAACCAGCAGAAAACGATCAAGATGCAGACCGCCATCGGTGAGATCGCACGTACGAAGAAGATTGACGCCGTCGTTTACAATGTGGAAGAGCAAAAGCTCGTCCATCTCGGCGGCACGGACATCACCGATGATGTGATCAAGGCGCTTCAGTGAGGATTGGACAATGAAAAAGACATTGGGGGAGATCGCCCGTTTCTTGGGCGGGCGGCTTGCAGGAGATGAGAACATCACTGTCACGGGCGCGACGAACATCGAAGCGGCAGGCGCATCGGACATCACCTTTGCTGCGCCGCCCCATATAGAAGAAGCGAAAGCATCGAAGGCGGCGGCTGTCATCCTGCCCGAAGGCGTGCAGGACTTTCCTCTGCCTGCCGTCCATGTAAAGGAGCCTCGCGCCGCGTTCGCGAAGCTTCTGGAGATCTTCACGCCGCCTTTGCTTCTGCCCGATGGCGTCAGTCCGCAAGCGTTTGTGGCAAAGACTGCTGCGATTGCGGCGGGCGCGCGCATCCTGCCGTTCGCCGTCGTCGATGCACACGCAAAGATCGGTGCGGACGCCGTACTCTATCCGCATGTTTACGTCGGACAGTATGCTGAGGTCGGTGCGGGAAGCGTACTCCATGCGGGCGTGACGGTGCGTGAGCGATGCCGCATCGGCAGGCGATGCGTGCTTCATGCCAATGCGGTCGTAGGTTCCGACGGTTTCGGTTTCACAACGGCGAGCGGCGTGCACACGAAAGTGCCGCAGGTCGGCAACGTCGTCTTAGAGGATGACGTCGAAATCGGCGCACACGTCGGCATTGACCGCGCTACGACAGGATCGACCGTCATCGGGCATGGCACGAAGATCGACAACCTCGTACATATCGGACACAACTGTAAGATCGGTCCGAACAATCTCATCGTTGCGCAGACGGGCATCTCCGGTTCGACGACGACGGGACCGAACGTGACCTTCGGCGGGCAGGTCGGCACGGTCGGACACATCCATATCGGCGGCAACTCTGTCTACGCCGCTCGCTCGGGCATCATTGGCGATATGCCGGACGGTGTTTTTTGTGCGGGATTCCCCGTGCAGAGCCATCAGGAGTGGCTGCGTATGCAGGCGGCGATGAAACGCCTGCCTGAAATGGTCAAGAAAATCAAGCGATTGGAAAAAGCGCTGGCACAGGCGAACGAGAAGGAAACGAAAGAATGACGTACTACCTCGTGCGCTTTTTGAGCCGCCTCGTCTGCCTTTTGCCTGGACGCTTGTGCGACGCTTTGGGACGAATGCTGGCGCTCTGCCTCTGGCCTTTTTTGCCTGCAAAGAGGAAGAAGCTGGCACGGGAGCAGGTCGCCATGTGCCTTGGTACGGATGCAAAAGAGTCCGAGCGCATCGCGAAGGAGAGCGCCGTGCGCTTCGGTCCCATGCTCTTTGAGGTGCTGCGCTTTCCTGTCATCGTGCGCCGCATGGCGGATTATGTCGAGATCGAGGGCGCGGAGCACCTGCGTACAATGCTCGAAAAGGGCAAGGGCGCTGTCATCGCGACGGCGCACACGGGCAACTGGGAGCTTATGGGCGGCGCGCTGTCGCAGGCAGGTTTTCCGATCATCGGCGTCGCCATGCGCCAGCATGACGCGGCGATGGATCGCTTCATCAACGAGTACCGCTGTCTCGTTGGTATGCACATCACTTACAAAGACGACGTGCGCGAGATGTTCCGCATGATGAAGAAAGGCTGGATCGTTGGACTTCTTGCCGACCAAGATACGAATCGGCGCGACGGCGTCGTGCTCGACTTCTTTGGGCAGCCGACGAACTGTGTGCCGGGTCCTGCCGCGATGGCGCGTTCGGCAGGCATCGGCGTCATCCCCGGCTATATTACGCGCAAGAAGGACGGTACGCACAAGATCATCCTCCATGCACCCATCGACGTGCCGCGCACGAAGGACAAGCGCAGCGACATCCGCACCGCTGGGCAGGCAGTCAACCGCATTCTTGAGCAGCATATCCGTGAGCATCCCGAAGAATGGTTCTGGCTGCACGACCGCTGGAAGTCCATGCACGAATAGTTGTGCGCGGCGGCTGCTTGCATGAAAATGGAAAAGCCTTTATAATTTAAGGTAGAATCAGAGAAAGTGCAGGCGGAAGGTGGACTTATGAAGATAGATGCTTTGAGCGCACAGCGCTCTTCGATGCAGACGCTTGAGCGCGACGTTGCCGTGCATGAGGTTTCACGTTCGGACACGGACTTCGGTGCGGAGCTTGCCGACCAACATGCGGCGTTTTCCGATCGCCAGCTGCAGGAAATCTTGAAAAAGATTGATGAGCAGGGGGCGCGTCTTACGAACACGCCGACGTACGATGAACTGAAAGCGTACCGCGATCTCGTCAAGGGCTTCGTCGATGAGGCGGTCGGACGCATGTATCAGCTTCATGTGCAGGCGGGCTGGGATCGCATGGGGCGTCAGAAGGTCTATACGACGGTGCGTAAGATCGACCGCAAGCTCGAAGAGCTTGCGGAGAAGATCCGTACGGGGCAGACGGATGCCTTTGATATCGTGGCGAGCCATGACGCGATTCGCGGTATGCTCGTCGATCTTTATATGTGATGGCAGAGACGCTTCTCTGGCAGGACGTCCTTGGACACGAAGGGAATATCAAAAGGCTGCGGATCATGCTGCGGGGCGGTCGTCTGCCTCATGCGCTCCTCTTTTCGGGGCTTATGGGCGTGGGAAAGAGGAAAATCGCGCGTCTTGTCGCCGCAGCTTTGCTGTGCGGCAAAGAGGAAGCGCCGTGCGGCGAATGTCCGTCTTGTCGCGCCCTTCTTTCGGGCACGCATCCCGACTACATCGAGTGCGCTCCCGAAAGCCGCGGCAAAAGTACGCGCGTCATCCGCATCGATGCCGTGCGCGAGATCGAGCAGAAGGTCGCGCGAAAGCCGCTCCTTTCAAGACGTTTCGTCGTTGTTATGGATGAAGCGGACACGATGAATGAGGCGGCGGCGAACAGTCTGTTAAAAACACTCGAAGAGCCGTCGGGCGAGGTCTTTTTCCTGCTTGTGACGGCACGACGCGCAGCCCTTCTGCCGACGATCCTTTCCCGCGTGCGTGAGATGCATTTCGGTGCGCTTTCTCCGGATGTGATCGAGCGTGCGCTTCTCATGCGCGGCATTGCTGCCGAGAAAGCGCGTGCACTGGCTCGGACGGCGGACGGCAGTCTCGGTCATGCGCTCCTTTTGAATGAAGAAGACGGCTTGCAGTTGGCAGAAGATGCGGCGCGGACGCTTTTCTTCCTTCGAACGCTGGATATGTTCAAGATTTGGGTGAAAGCAGAAGAGCTTGGCAGACTGCCACGCGAGCGTGCTGAGGATTGGCTGCTTGCACTCGCAAGACTCTTGCGCGACATGCTTGCGCTTCATGCAGGGGGCGGCGTGCTCTTTCATGAGGAAAAGCGAAGCGAGATGGCAAATGCACTTGTGGGATTTTCTGAGGATCGTGTCTTTTCGCAGATCTCGCTCGTGCAAGAGGCGCTTAAGAGGCTCAGGAGCAACGCGAGTCAGCGATTGATTTTTGAAGGGCTTTTGCTGCGTATGCAGGAGGCTTAGAAAGGCGAATGATGATGTCAGGCGCACAAAAGCTGCGCTTTTTATAGATGAAGGAGGCAAGGGGTTGCAGATGATTGTGGGCGTCCGCTTCAAGAAAGCGGGCAAGATTTATTATTTTAGCCCCGGGAAATATGCACTTGCACTCGGCGACGAGGTCATCGTCGAAACGGTGCGCGGTACGGAGTGCGGCCGCGTCGTCTTAGGACCGCGTGAGGCGGAAGAGAACGGCGCGCAGCCGTTAAAGCCCGTGCAGAGAAAGGCGACAGCACAGGATCTTCAGAAGGTAGAGGAAAATCACCGACAGGAAAAGGAAGCGTTCAAGATCTGCGAGAAGAAGATCAAGGTGCATGGTTTGCCGATGAAGCTCGTCGATGTTGAGTATACGTTTGATCTGAACAAGATCATTTTCTTTTTTACGGCGGACGGGCGCATCGACTTCCGCGAACTGGTCAAGGATCTTGCTTCCGTCTTTCGCACACGCATCGAGCTGCGCCAGATCGGCGTGCGCGACGAGGCAAAACTCATGGGCGGCATGGGCTGCTGCGGCAGACCGCTTTGCTGCTCGATGTTCCTCGGAGACTTTGAGCCGGTATCCATTCGGATGGCGAAGGAACAGAATCTCTCGCTGAATCCGACGAAGATTTCGGGAATATGCGGCAGACTCATGTGCTGCCTGAAATACGAGTGCGCAGGCTACCGAAAGAATTGCCCCAAGCGCCGTACGAAGCCGCCGAAACAGGGCAGCCGCGTGGCTTCGGCTGAAGGGGAAGGAAAGGTCATCTCCCTCAACATGCAACGGCGCACGGCGACGATTCTTCTCGACTCGCATAAGACGCTCGTGGCGGCATGGGAGGACATCGTCGCTGTCGAGCAGGAGGACAAAGCGTAAGTGGGCAGCGTGGCGTCTCTGGCGGCATGGCAGGCGGCGCTTCGTGACAGCGAGCGGCTGGACGATCTGCAGTATGCAGGGCGGCGCATCATTCAGAACACGGAGACGACATGCTTTTCGCTCGACGCCGTTCTGCTTGCGCGTTTCGCTTGCATCAAGCGCGGCGATCATGTCCTTGAGCTTGGCACGGGCGCAGGCGTCATCCCTCTTTTGATCGCACGCGACGATCTTACGATTGACGCCGTAGAGATTGACCCTGTGATGGCGGAGCTTGCGATGCGCAACGTGCGCTTGAATGGTCTTGCAGACTGCGTGCGCGTGCGTACAGGGGATTTTCGTGCGACAGAAGGATTGGGCAAGCGAGGGAGCTTCGACTGCGTCCTGAGCAATCCGCCGTGGTACCCGCTGGGGCAAGGCAAGATCGGACGTGCAGCGAGAGCGCATCACGAGATCACGGCGACACTCGCCGACGCAGCGGCGGCAGCGCGTCATGCGCTGCGCTTCGGCGGACGTTTTGCGCTCGTCCATGTGCCTGCGCGGCTCGACGAGCTTTTTTTTGCCTTGAAGGAAAACGGCATGGCGGCGCGCCGACTGCAATTCTTCGCGCCGCGCATGGACGCCGCGCCGCGCTTTGTGCTTGTAGAGGCAGTCGTCGGTGCATCCGTCGGTGCGCTGACCGTTCTGCCGCCGCTTCTTGGCGATGCAGCGCAAGCGGAAAAAGAAGCATGAATTGCATTTGTCGGCTGTAGAGTGAGGAGTGGGCGATCATGACGCAGACGGAAATCCGCGGAAATATGCTGCACCCAAAGGGAACTCTCTATCTTGCAGCGACGCCGATCGGCAACCTTGAGGATATGACGTTTCGCGCGGTGCGCATCTTGCAGGAAGCGCCGCTGATTGCGGCGGAAGATACGCGTCATACGCGAAAACTCCTTGCACGCTATGATATTCACACGCGCCTTACGAGCTATCATGAGCATAATAAACTGGAGAAGGGACCTCGGCTTGTGGACTTTCTTGTCGAAGGGCACGATCTCGTATGCGTCAGCGATGCGGGATTGCCCGGCATTGCCGATCCCGGCGGGCATCTTGCGGAACTCGCCATTGCTGCAGGCGTTCAGGTATCACCCTTGCCCGGAGCGAATGCCGCACTCTCAGCACTTATATGCTCGGGAATCGATGCGCGACGCTTCACGTTCATCGGCTTTTTGCCGCGTACGGCGGCAAAAAGCCGTGAACTGCTGGCTGAAATTGCTGTACGGCAGGAAACCTTGATCTTTTATGAGGCGCCGCACCATCTGAAAAATACGCTGAAAGCTCTGATTGCAGCCTTTGGCGCTTCACGTTCGGCTGTTGCCGCCCGCGAGTTGACGAAGCGCTACGAAGAATTTCGCCGCGGCACGCTTTCCGACATCCTCGCCCACTACAGCGAGGAAGAGCCGCGCGGCGAGTTTGTTCTCATCGTTGCAGGCGCCGAAGAGAGCGCCGTGAAAGAAAACGCGCTGACAGAAACGCCGAAGGAGCTTGTCACATACTTTATGGAAGAGGGAAGAACGAAGAAGGAAGCCCTGCGGGAGACGGCGAAACGTCTCAACATGAGCCGCCGCGATGTGTATCAGATATTGTTGGAAGAATAAAGCCCGTCCATTCCCCTCGTTTAGAAGGGGATGGACGGGCTTTGATCTCTGCGTTCCATTTTGCATCGGGGGGCACAGCACGACAGGGAAACGGCTCTTCGTGCAGCGGAGGTGATTTTACGCTCCCTCCTTTAATTCCACCGCGCACTTTTTGCAGACGTTGCGACCTTTGAATGGTATGACGTCATCGGCGCGACCGCAAAAAACGCATGCGCATGTCGGCTCATATTTTCTGAGCACGATGCGATCCTCGTCGGTGTAGATCTCCAGGGCGTCGCGTTCTGCGATACTGAGCGTGCGGCGCAGCTCGATCGGTATGACGACACGTCCCAGCTCGTCTACTTTTCTGACGATTCCTGTGGCTTTCATCGCTATCTCCTCCTTAGAAGCAGGCCAGCCAACTGCGGGGAAATAGTCATTCAACGTGCGAAAGCAGGGTTGAGTGATTATTTACATCTTTACAACACTCATATAGGAAAAACATTATTTAACTAAATCTGTATAGTTTTTCCTACTCCTTAGTATAGCATGACTTGGCAAATGTTTCAAGTGGGATAATTAAGAAAAAATAATAAATTGTTTGCGGGGGGGGTGCAATGTTTTCCTCACAAGAAACATTGTTGCTTGTACTTGCACTTGAGGAAGGATTTATTCTATAATAAGAAAAGTATGTGAATGCGGTATCATGCCGTCAAGGAGGCTTTTTCATGACAAGGAAATCATTCTATATAACGACGCCGATCTACTATCCGAGCGCGAAACTGCATATCGGACATGCGTACTGCACGACGATCGCCGATGCCGTCGCACGTTTCAAGCGATTGACCGATCACGACGTCTTTTTCCTCACGGGAAGCGATGAGCACGGGCAGAAGATTCAGCAGAAAGCGCAAGAGGGCGGCGTGACGCCGATCGCTTACGTTGACAAGATCGTTGCAGGCTTTCAGGGGCTTTGGAAAAAGCTCCGCATCTCAAACGACGATTTTCTGCGCACGACTGAGAAGCGGCATGAGCGCGTCGTGCAGGAGATCTTTCGCCGCATTTACGAGAAAGGCGACATTTACAAGGGCAAGTATAAGGGGCTGTACTGTACGCCGTGCGAGAGCTATTGGACGGAGCGCCAGCTTGCAGACGGCAAGTGCCCCGACTGCGGTCGTGCAGTGGCGGAGGTCGAAGAGGACGCTTACTTTTTCAAGATGTCGCGCTACGCTGATCGCGTCTTGGCGTACATCGAGGAGCATCCCGACTTCATTCAGCCCGTGTCGCGCCGCAACGAGATGATCAACTTCATCAAACAGGGGCTTGAGGATCTGTGCATTTCGCGCACGTCGTTCGACTGGGGCATCCCCGTGCCGATGGCGCCCGATCATGTCATCTACGTCTGGTTCGACGCCTTGACGAACTATCTGACGCCGATCGGCTTCCTCGACGATCCTGAGAAATTCGAGAAATACTGGCCCGCCGACATTCACCTCGTCGGCAAGGAGATCGTACGCTTTCACTCGATCATCTGGCCGTGCATCCTCATGGCGCTCGACCTGCCGCTGCCGAAGATGGTCTATGGTCATGGCTGGCTCATCGTCGACGGCGATAAGATGTCGAAATCGAAAGGCAACGTCGTCGATCCCGTACAGCTCATTGACGAATTCGGCGCCGACGCCATCCGCTACTTCCTGCTGCGTGAGATCAATCTCGGACAAGACGGCAACTTTTCGCGCGATGCACTCATTGGGCGCATCAACGCCGACCTCGCGAACGACCTCGGCAACCTCCTGCACCGCACGCTGAACATGATCGGCAAGTTTCAGGGCGGCGTCGTAGAAAAAGCGCTTGGTGAGAGCGAGATTGACCGTGCGTTCCTTGCTGAGGCGGAGAATACGATTGTCGCCTACGAGCGCGAGATGGAAGAGATGAAGCTGCAGAGCGCCATCAAGACGACGTGGGCGTTTATCAGCCGTGCGAACAAATACATTGACGAAACGATGCAGTGGGCGCTCGCCAAGGATGCGGCGAAGAAGCAGACGCTTACGAACACGCTTTACAACCTCGCCGAGAGCCTGCGCCGTATCAGCGTTCTCATCGAGCCGTTTATGCCCGAGACAGCAGAGAAGATCTGGCGTCAGCTTGGCATCGAAGAGGAGTTCGCTGCCGTACGTTTTGCCGATGTCCGCACATGGGGCGGTTTTGCCGCAGGGACGCAGGTAAAGACTCCCGAGCAGCTCTTCCCGCGCATTGACGTGGAAGCGGAGGAAAAGCCTGCGGAAGATAGGAAGAAAAGCCCTATGGAAAAGCCTCAAACGTCGCAGAGAAAGCAAAAGGAACAAGCCGCGAAGAAAGCGGAAGCGAGCGACGGCATCGTCACGTTTGATGAGTTCAGCCGCGTCGATCTGCGCGCTGCCGAAATCCTTACGGCAGAGCGCGTGCCCGATACGGAAAAGCTCATGCGCCTTACGGTGAGCCTTGGCGCAGAAGAGCGCGAAATCGTTTCGGGCATTGCCGAGTTTTATGCGGCAGACGAGCTTGTCGGCAAAAAGGTCGTTCTCGTCGCAAACTTGAAGCCTGCGAAGATTCGCGGCATCCGATCGCACGGCATGATATTGTGTACGTCGAGCGAGGAGGGGCTGCGGCTCGTCGAGCCTGCCGCACCCGCAGGGAGCAAGGTGAAATGATGGAGCTTATCGATACGCATGCACATCTTGACGGCGAAAAATTCGATGAAGATCGCGCCGCCGTCATTGACCGAGCCGTGAAAAGCGGCGTCATAAAGATCATCACGATGGGCGACAGCCTCGAATCCTCGGCGAGGAGCGCCGCGCTCACCGAGGAATTTGCGCCTGTCTATGCGGCGGTTGGCATCCATCCCGAAGAGGCGCAGCCGATGACGACGGCGACGGACGATCAGCTTGCCGCATGGGCAGTACAGGAAAAGGTCGTCGCCATCGGTGAGATCGGTCTCGACTACTACTGGGAAAAGGACGAGGAGAAGCGTGCGCTGCAGCGCAGCATCTTCGTGCGCCAACTCGATCTCGCACGGCAGCTGCATCTGCCCGTCTGCATCCACGACCGCGAGGCGCATGGCGACATGCTGAAGATTCTCAAGACGGAAGGCAAGGGGCTTCGCGGCGTGCTGCACTGCTATTCAGGCAGTTGGGAGATGGCGGCAGAACTGTTGAAGGGCGAATGGTACTTTGGTATTGACGGTCCCTTGACGTACAAAAACGCCGCGAAATTGCCCGAGATCGTGCAGCGGCTGCCGGCGGAGCGTATTCTTATTGAGACCGATTCCCCATACCTTTCTCCTATGCCGTTTCGTGGCAAACGCAATGAATCGGCGCATCTTGTTTACATCGCGAAGAAGGCGGCGCAGCTGCGCGGCGAAAGCCTCGAAGCCTTTGCACGGGCAACGCGCGAGAATACGCGCGATCTCTACGGAATTTGAAAGAAAATTACATTTAATGTTATGCTAATAAATAAGTGGTGAACGCCTGTCACAAAAGGGCTTTCACCACTTCTCTTTTCCCTAAATATGGTGTTTAATTCCATCTAAGTGGGGCATATATTGACAAAGCGGGAAAAAGGTGCTAGAATAAGCGTGTCGTTAATTTTCTAAGGGGGGATTGAATGACTTTACGGAAACTAGCACTTTGCATGGTGCTGATTCTCGGAGTCGTATTCACGACAGGCTTTACGGATGCAATGAGGAGTGTCCTCATTGACGTTGACGGAAAGACCTTGGAGGTAAGCACCAGATACTCAAGCCCGGAGCTGATCTTGCATCAGGCAGGCGTTGAGATTAGGCACAAGGATGAGTTTCAGTTAAAGAAATCGGACAAAGAAGAGAAAATTATCGTGCAGCGTGCCGTGCCGGTCGTCATCGAGTTTGAGGGCGACAGGCAGAAGGTTTATACGACTCGCAGCAATGTGGGCGAAGTGCTCAAAGACTACGGATACGTTGGCGACCGTTTTTCGGCGGAGCTTGACGGGGCAACAAAACTTGAAAAGAATCTCAGCATTAAGATACACGATTTGGTCGCAGAACAAGAGAGAGAAGAAGCAGCAAGACGTGCCCAGTCTGTAGAAACATCGCGCGGCGCTATGCGCTATGTGCGTGAGTACGATATGGAAGCGACGGCGTACCTGCCGACCGATGGCGGCGGCAACGGCATCACAGCTTCCGGTATGCTCGCAGAGCGAGGTGTTGTAGCCGTGGATACGGACGTGATTCCTTTGGGAACGCGCCTTTACATCCCAGGTTACGGTATGGCCATCGCAGGGGATACGGGCGGAGCTATTTATGGCGAGCGCATCGACCTGTGTATGGAGTCCTACGGTGAGGCGATGGAATTCGGCCGCCGTTGGGTCAAGGTGTATGTGTTGGAATAACGACATAGAAAAAGAGGACGGTTGCGAAAACGACCGTCCTCTTTTCGTTGTCTATGGGGCTATCGCAAGCGTCTGTACGTGTCAGAGCTTTTCGATATACGGGTCTTCGCGGAAGGCTTCAGCATGTTGGATCAGCCCTTTGAGCCGTTCGATGTTTTTCTTATGCAGAACGATGGCGAACTCGATGCGTGTCCGTTCCTCTTCCGTGAAGTCGCCCTTTTCATGTGATTCCTCAATGCGCTTGAGCCGTTCTTCTACGTCGGTAAGCTCGTCGGCGAGGAGTTTTTTGTCGTGCATGGCAAGTCCATAGACGGTGCGCAGCCCCTGTCGCACCTCGTATGCATAGCCATCTTCGTGTGTGACGGCCTCAAGCTCCTTAGCGATCTCGTAGATGATGTCGTAAGGGTTGTCCGCGCCGTTAATCATGCCGAGCATCTTCATTTTGATGTTTTCAAAGAGCGTGTAGTCGATATTTTCGTGGTGGATTTCTTCTGCCATAGCTGCCCCTCTTTCCGTTTTAGAAATCACGGCGCCCTCTGCCGTCTTTATATGCGTTCAATTTCTGACGAGCGCGGCATATTTCGTACGTTCGTTTGCTGGAATTTGCAGTACATCCATCGCTTTTTCCAGCGAAATCCCCAAGTTTTCCATCATGCTGCGGATGGAGGATGCTACTCCCTCGAGTTTTCCTTCGAGTTTTCCTTCGAGTTTTCCTTCGGCTTTTCCTTCCTTGAAGCCAGCCTTTCTTTCTTCCATCATTTTCATCGCGAAAGTCATATAGCTCACCCTCTTTTCATTTTCTCGCTTGATTCTCTGAATCGCCTCGTCGATTTCCTGTACGAGCGGATCGTCGCATGCGTACCCGTTTACATAGTCGAGGAACGCTTTGACGCTTTCATCCACATCGTTCAACGTGCCTTTGGTGTTCAAAAAGATTTTTGTCGCGTCGTCGCAAAGCTCGATGGATCGCTCCTCTAGGCAGAGATTGCGGAAGGTGTAGATGTGCCGATTCTTACCAAAAGGATCAAAGGAACAGATGAAGATGATGATTGTTTTATTCAAGTCGTCATAGTCTGCGCCCTCTGCCAGTAGGTCGGCGTCGATCATCGACTGGTAGTAGCGCGTGCGTTTGCAAAGGTTCATTCCTTCGAGCATACGAACCTGCATTTCGATGTTGTAAACCGTCTCTGCATCATCGCGTACATAGACGTCCAAGCGGATGCCTTTGCCCTGATAGCGAGCGTTCATGGATTTTTCCGTTTCGAGATAGCGGATATCTTTGATTTCTACGCGAAGAATTCCTTGGAGCAGGTTCAGACATATCGGTTTGATGCTCATGATGAGTTTGAACATATAATCGTCTTGAATCGTCAATTCTTCCCACGGTTTTATGCGATACATCCGCGTCACCTCTCAAATCGCTTCTTTTCTATATTCTACGGGGTTTTACGCCTTCTTGCAAGGCGGTTTTTCGTTTTTATTTACAGAGCAGGATACACCGTCTATAATGAAAGGAGCAATTTTATTATGAAAGTCCGAGAAGTCAAGCCGAAGGCGCAGGCTGATTGGGTAACTTTCCGTAAGGTCGGCGCACTTTTGACCACGAAGGGGACGTTTGTGCGTGTAGTTTTTGAGGTGATATCATGCAAGGTCGAAAAGAAATGCAGCGCGGCTTGAAGAACCGTCATCTGCAAATGATCGCACTCGGCGGCGCCATCGGCACGGGGCTGTTCTATGGCTCGGCATCGACGATCAAGCTCGCGGGGCCTGCCGTCATGCTCGCCTATCTGACGGGCGGTGTCGTCATTTTCCTTATCATGCGTATGCTCGGCGAGATGGCGGTCGAAGAGCCTGTGTCCGGCTCGTTCAGTCATTATGCCGCGAAGTATTGGGGGGCGTTTCCGGGCTTTTTTTCGGGCTGGAATTATTGGTTCAACTATGTTATCGTCAGCATGGCGGAGCTTTCTGTCATTGGGATTTACATGAATTATTGGCTGCCCGATCTGCCGCAGTGGCTCTCGGCGCTCGTCACGCTCGTCGTCATCACGTCGCTGAATCTCGCCGCCGTCAGGGCGTACGGTGAGATGGAATTTTGGTTTGCGATCGTCAAGGTCGCCGCCATTGTGCTGATGATTATTCTGGGGCTGTATCTCATCTTTTCCCAACCGGCGCCGTTTCCGATGAACTTCTCCAATCTTTGGATGCACGGCGGCTTCTTCCCGAACGGCGTATGGGGCATGATGCTTTCGATCACCGTCGTCATGTTTTCTTTCGGCGGCATTGAGCTGATCGGTATCACGGCGGGGGAAGCCGCCGATCCCGACCGCTCGATTCCGTGCGCCATCAATCAGGTGATCTGGCGCATTTTGATCTTCTACGTCGGCGCTATGGCGGTGCTTATGGCGCTTTGGCGCTGGGATGAGGTCGGCATGGAGGCAAGCCCTTTCGTGCAGATCTTCTCGAATGTCGGTATTCCCGCCGCCGCGCACATCTTGAACTTCGTCGTATTGACCGCCGCCGTCTCCGTCTACAACTCGGCGATCTACAGCAACTCGCGTATGCTCTACGGACTGGCTGCGGGCGGCGATGCGCCGAAGGCTCTCATGCGTCTCTCGCGTCAAGGCGTACCTGTCGTCGGCATATTGATCTCCTCGGGTGTGACGCTTCTCGCCGTACTTTTGAATTACTTGTTCCCCGGGCGGGTGTTCATGCTCTTTCTCTCCATCGCTATGGCGTCCGTCATCATCAGCTGGGGTACGATCGTCATTACACATTGGAAATTCCGCTGTCTTTATGCGCGGGAAGGCCGCCGTGCGAAATTTCGTGCGCCGCTTTTTCCCGTTGTCAATTATATCTGCCTTGCGTTCCTCGTCATGATGTACTTCTTGATGACGCAGATTCCTGACATGCAGTTCGCCGCCTTCGTTCTGCCCGTCTGGCTCTTTGTGCTGTGGCTCGGCTATCGCAGGAGAAAGCGCGGCGATAGATAGAAAAAATTGGTTTTTATTATGCCTTTATGATATGATTAAAAGAAAATGCTGAAGAGTTGGAGAAGATGAGGTGAAGCGCCATTGTTCAAGATGCTCAGTATTTGGATGATCGGGGAATCGTTTTTCAAAAATGATGGGAGAGAAGCGCATGTGCCATAAGACGAGCATCATCATCTTGAGCTATAATACGTTGGAGCTTTTGCAGCTCTGCATCGCGAGTATACGCGAGTTTACGGAGGCGGGGACGTATGAGATCATCGTCGTCGAGAACGCATCGAAGGACGGCTCGATCGAGTGGCTGAAGGCGCAGACGGGGCTTACCTGTATTTACAACGAAGAGAATCAAGGCTTTCCCGGAGGCTGCAATCAAGGTCTGGAAATCGCGGCAGGGACGGAGCTTTTGCTCCTCAACAGCGATACCGTCGTCACGAAGGATTGGCTGAAGAATCTGCGCTTCGCCCTTTACAGCAGCCCGAAGGTCGGCGCTGTGAGCTGTGTGACGAACCATTGCTCGAATAATCAGCGCATCGATGTATCTTATGAAAGCATCGAAGCGATGCTCGCCTTTGCGGCAGATTACAACCGCTCGAATCCAGCCCTTTGGGAGAAGCGGACGAAGCTCGTGGGCTTTTGCTTTCTGTTCAAGCGAGAGGTGTTTGAGCGCGTGGGCTTCCTCGATGTCCGCTTCAATCCCGGCAACTATGAGGATGACGACTACTCGCTGCGCATCCTGCAGGCGGGCTATGATCTGCTTCTCTGCCGAGACACCTTTATTCATCATTACGGCGGAGCATCCTTTGAAAAGAAGCTCGCTGTACGAAATGCAGCAGAAATGAAAGAGCGCTATAATGCGGCTTTGATGAGAAATCACAAAATATTTTTTGAAAAGTGGCAGGCGCCTGAGGATTATTGGAAAATGGCGCCGGAAGAGCTGCTTCCTTATCTGCGGCGGCAAGCGCCGGAAGATGTCTCAGCCGCTTCGGCGGCGCAGACGATCGCCGTTCTTGTGCGCAGGACAAATGAGGAGCGCTATGCGCTCTGCCTGAAATCTCTCTATGCGGCAAATATCCCCGCAGGCTACGCTTTGGAGATTTTCCCGCTGTCGATAGAGCGATCTTATGCGGCGCAGGTGAATGAAGTCCTTGCCCGCACAACGGCGAAGATCAAAATCTTTATGAGTGATGACGTCTGCCTGACCTCGCCTTTGGCGATTGAGCAGATGTTGCGAGTTTTTCAGGATGAGACTGTCGGCATGGCGGGGGTTCTCGGCAGCCGCTCGCTTCCGATGAACGGCAATCTTTTGGATGCTCCCGATCTTAGGGGTGGCGTCTATATGCCGATGAAGGGGGATTTGGAGGAGATCCGCTTTGGCAGCGCTGCCGCCGAGAAATTTGTGGAGGACGTGCGCTTTCTCTGCCCGTCCTTTTTCGCGACGCAGTTCGATCTTGCATGGGACGAGAGTTATGAGGGGCAGTATTATGCCGTTCTCGCGCATTGTCGCGCGATGGAGGAGCGCAGCAAGAGGCTTGTTGTCCCGCTGCCGCATGAAATCTGGTGCGCCTATCAGCGCGAGAACATATCCTTTGAGGCGGACGAGAAAGATCGCCGGCGCTACTTTGCAGCCTATCATCCCTATGCGGGGGAGGCGGTCTTTGCCAAGGATCAGCTTGCTCTTTATGCGTGCGGCAAGGAGGCTGCTGTCGAAGGCTGGCAGAGCTTTTCTCATCCCGAGGGAATCGCCGTCGGCGCTCGGACGAAGTTTCATGAGACGGTGTTGTGCCGGCTGCTGGCAGATAATTTCGTGGGCGAGCCGTGCATCTTTGTCGGCGACGACTGCACGATAGACGCATGTTCTACGCTTACGGCATACAATCGCATTGTGCTGGAAAATCTCGTGACCGTGGGTGCGAATGTTCATATCAGGGACTATGGCTATGTGGAGGAGGATCTCGGACTCGCCGTGCAAGACCGCATGCTCCTTGGGCATGGGCGCGGCGTCCATATCGGCTGTGCGGCAGAGATCGGAGCGAATGTCGTCATCGAGGGCGCTGTGCAGATCGGCTGCGGCGCACGCGTCCGCGCGGGAAGCGTGGTGAAGATCGACATCCCCGCCTACTGCATCGCCGAGGGCAATCCCGCACACGTCGTCAAGGCCTTTTCCTCGCGCGAGGGGAAGTGGCTTGCAACGCCCGACGCGGCGGCGCTTGCGGAAGTCTTGGCTGAGCGCGAAAAGACGGGGCCGCTTCTGACCTATGCCTTCATCACATACAACCGCAGCCAATATTTGAGAAAGTCTCTCAGGAGCGTGCTGCAGCAGGCGGCGGACGATCCGCTCGTCGAAGTTCTCGTCTCCGATAATGCCTCGACGGACGAGACGCGGGCTCTCGTAGAGGAACAGCAAAAGCGGTACAAGAACCTGCGCTATCACTGCAATGAGAAGAATGTCGGCGCGGAGGGCAACATCCATAAGGCGATTGAGAGAAGCCGCGGCGAGTACGTCATCGTCGCGGGAGATGACGACTATCTTCTCAATGGTGCGCTTCGTGTCATCTTGGATCATATTCGGAAATATCGGGGAGCGGCGATTTTCCATCTGCGCAGGGAAGATGTGCCGCGCCGCGTGTATGAGGATGCGGGAATCGTCCCGTATATTGCCTATGTCGGCTATCACATGACGTGGATCGGCGGCATTGCTTTTCGGCGCGAGCTGTATTCGCTCATTGACGAGCCGCAAAGGTATGATGCTACGCGCTTGCCGCAGGTATATCTGCAGATGGAGATGCTGAAGAAGAATCCGAAGTTCGTCATCCTCTATGGCATGTTTCTGGCGGAGGGAACGGGCGAGTGCATACCTTCGGGCTTCAATTTCGCTGAAGTTTTTGTCAAGAACTACCTCGATATTTTGCAGGAAATTCCTGAAATTCCAGCGTATTTGCTGTCCGACGAAAAGAAGCGCCTGATGGACGAGCTGGTTTACGATTGTTTGGAGAGGATCGTGCGATATCAGCATGATTTATCGCTGGACGGAATCTTTGACATCGTGCGCGACTATTACGGTGAGGAGCCGTACTACGAAGAAGTCGTAGCGAAGATGAAGGAGATCTTGCAGGGAGTGTGAGATCTAGGAGGTCAAGCGGACGCAGAAAAGAAAGATGCGGTGAACAAAATTGATAAAGAGACTCAGTATGACAGCGTTTGCTCTTGTGGAGCAAAATATCTTCGAGGATGAGGAGAAGACGAAAAGGCTTGCTACATTGGGAAGGCGTTCGTACCTGGTGGATGGCAGCATGGAATATGGAAATCGTGACTGCCACGTTCTGATCGGTAGATATTGCGCTTTGGGACATCGGCTTGTTTTCGAGATGGGACTTAATCATGACTACCATTGTGTCACGACGTATCCTTTTGAAGATGTGCTGCAAATCGATGAGGACACTTTGAATCATGCCAAGGGGGTCAATCGCAATCAGATCGTCATCGGCAACGATGTTTGGATTGGCTGCGATGTGATGCTGATGGGCGGCGTGCGTATCGGCAACGGTGCCGTCATTGGAGCGGGGGCTGTCGTGGCGAAGGATGTGCCGCCCTACGCCGTCGTCGTGGGGAATCCGGCGCGCGTCATCAAGTATCGATTTCCGCAGGAAATCATCGACAAGCTGCAGAAGATCAAGTGGTGGAACTGGCCCGATGAAAAAATCTTGTCCTTGCTGTCGGAACTAAAGGATGTGCGCCGCTTTGTCGATAAGTTTACCGAGGGTGTGCAAGAGGAGACCCGAGATGCGGAATTGACGGCCTCGCTGAAGGAACTGCAGGCACAAGGATATGCGATTTACTATTGCATCGCTGACGTTGATATGCCGGAGCGGGTCTGGCAAAGGGTGTTTGAGAATTATTTGAAGGCCTATCGTTATGAGGATAAGACAGCCTTGCTGTTCGGCGTACGGGAAGGACAGGAGACAACGGCTGCGCTATCGTACATGCAGGAGACGTTGGAAGCGGCGGGAGATGAGGCGCCGCTCGTTCTGACACATTCGTTGGAAGAGAGACTTTCTGTCCCGGTGCTGCGGCAGGTAGATTGTCTCATCACGACGAAGGCAGGGATCTCTTCTGAGGCCGTCGATCATGCAGGCGATGCGGGGATTCGGATCGCCTACGGTATGGACGAGCAGGAGATGGTCTTCCATCCTAGAAAACTGTTGACGATTGCTTTCATCACCTACAACCGCAGACAGTATCTTGCAGAATCACTGCCGCGCGTACTGGCTCAGGTCGGGAATCTTGCGCAAGTCGAAGTTCTCGTCTCGGACAACGCTTCGACCGATGACACACGAGCATTCGTTCAAGAGATGCAGAAGATGTACAAGGAGCTTCGCTATCACTGCAACGAGAAGAATGTCGGTGTGGAAGGAAACATCCATCGAGCTATGCAGGCGAGTCGCGGCGAATATGTTCTCATCGCGGGCGATGACGATTATTTCTGTGACGGCGCGTTGCATGTCCTGCTCGATACGATCAGAAAGAATCGCGGGGATGCACTTTTCTATATGGCGCAGAATCCGACGCCGATGCATGTGCACCGTGGTGCGGGCGCTTTGGGATACATCGCCAGGCTCAATTACGCCATGACGTGGCTGACTGCTGTCGTCATGCGGCGAGACCTTTATCTTGGCATAGAAGAACCGCAGAAGTATGATGATACGCGTATGCCGCAGGTGTACCTCCAGTTGGAGATGCTCAAACAGAAGGCAGAGTTCACGATCATCGAGGGGCATTTTTTTGCTGAAGGGACGGGAAACCACGAACCTGCCGGCTACAACTTCGCCGAGGTATTCATCAAGAACTACCTCGACATCCTGACGGCATGTGTCGATATTCCGCCTGAGCAGATGACGAGGGAGAAGAAGCGGCTGATGGAGCAGATGATTTTTCCTTGGTGTGAGAAAATCAAGAAGGAAAGACTCGACCTCTCGTTGGCAGGAATCTTCGAAATCGTGCGCGATTATTATGGGAACGAACCGTACTATGCACAGGTCGTTTCCATCTTGAAAGACCGGGTGTTGAAATCGTCCGACCGTGAAGATTAGCGGATGGGGGAATCGCCTGCGCTTCTGTGACAGAGAAGTTGGAAATAGCGGAAGCCTTGGCGATGTCTCCGCAGATCATCCCTGACGTGATGTATGAGAAAGGATTTCTTCCATGAATGGAAAGAAGATTGCCGTCCTTGTGCGCAAAAGTCATCCGGCAAAGTACGCGCAATGCATAGCCGCCCTGCAGAAAATGAAATGGCCGCAAGATCATGTGGCAGAGGTCTTCACGCTCTCTGCGGGAGAACCGTATGCAAAACAGGTGAATGCTGTCTTGAAGGAAACAGACGCCAGGGTCAAGATTTATATCGACGACGATCTGCGTCTTGTGTTTCCACAGGCGGTCGAAGAAATCCTGACGATCTTTCAAGACGGAAGCATCGGCATGGTCGGCTTCCTCGGCAGCCGGTCGCTTCCTGTGAGCGGAAATCTCATGGAATCGCCGTATGTATGCGGCGCCGTGTATGTTCCGTCAGAGAAGGGACTTCAGGAAGCTTGGTTCGGCAGTGGTGCGGTTGGGGAATGTCAGGATGTTCGCTTCCTTGCGCCTTCATTTTTTGCGACGCAGGGCGACTTTTCGTGGGATGAGGCTTACAAGAATCAATATTATGCCGTGCTCGCATATAGCAGGCGCTTTGAGCAGCAGGAGAAGCGCATCGTTGTGCCGACCGTAGAGAAGCCGTGGTGCGCTTACCGGGGGCGACACATTTCCTTCGATGCTGACGAGGGGGATCGCAAGAGGTTCTTTGCCGTGCATCATGCTTATTTGACGGATGATGTGTCGCCTGACAGGCAGATGCTCTACGCGTGCGGCGAGGATTCTGCCGTCGAAGGCTGGCAGAACTTTTGCCTGCCGGAGGCGATCTCCATCGGTGCGCACACGAAAATTCACGAGAAGGCGCTGTGCCGCGTGGCGCAGGCGGAGTTTGCAGGTGTCCCACGCATCGTCATCGGAGATGCATGTGCGGTGGATGCGTACAGCACGTTGACGGCGGCTTCCGGCATCGTGCTCGAAAACTTTGTGACGCTGGCACCGAATGTGCATCTCGTGGATTTCGTGCAGCGAGGCGGGGCTGTCGGCCTTGCCGTGCGCAGCCGCAGCAGCGTCTCGGAGGTGCGCGGCATACGCATCGGCTATGGGACGCGTCTGGAGGAGAATGTCGTCGTTCGAGGTGCCGTGCAGATCGGACGCGGCTGCATCGTGCGGGCGGGTTCCGTCGTTCGGATCGACATCCCCGATTACTGCGTGGCGGAAGGGAATCCCGCGCACGTCGTGCAGGCATTTTCTTCGAAAGAAGGACGTTGGCTTCCGGTAAATTGTGTTGAGGATCTGGCGGCTCTTTTGGCTGAACGGGAAAAGACGCCGCCGATGCTGACGTACGCCATCATCACGTATAATCGCAGTCGCTTCCTCGCCAAATCGCTAGAGAGCGTCCTGCAGCAGGCGGGCAATGATGCTCTGGTCGAGGTGCTCGTCTCGGACAATGCTTCTACAGATGATACGCGGAGTTTAGTGGAGGGGTTGCAGAAGAGATACCGGAATCTGCGCTATCATTGCAATGAGCAGAATATCGGCGCGGAGGGGAATGTTCATGTCGCCATGCGCGAGAGCCGGGGAGAATATGTCATCGTGGCGGGGGACGACGATTACCTGGTGGATGGCACGCTGTATTCGTTGATAGATCTCATGTATCAGTATCGCGGCTATGCGCTCTTCTACCGCGTATGGTCGGACGATCCTTCGGTCAAGAAGGTCTATACGGGGAGCGGCTGCCTGAACTACCTAGCGCTCCTTCGCTGCGGCATCACATGGCTGAGCACTATCGCCATGCGGCGCGAATTGTACGATGCCATCGAAGAGCCGCACAAATATGATGCAACGCGCCTGCCGCAGGTGTATCTGCAGATGGAGATCTTGAAGCAGAAGCCGGAATTCGCCATTCTCGAAGAGGATGTATTCACGGCGGAAACTGGAGATCATTTTACGACGGGATTCGATGTTGCAGAGGTTTTCATACAGAATTATCTGCATATCCTGCAGGAGACAGCAGATCCGTCCCCCGAGCAGATGACTCTGGAGAAAAAGACGGTCATGGAGCGTGTCATCTATCCGTGGTGTTGGAAGATCAAAGCGGGATATTCCACGCTGTCTTTGGAAAAGCTGTTCGACATCGTAGAGAGATATTATAGAGACGAGGCGTTCTACCCGGAAATCCTTGCAAAACTCAAGGAAATCTTGGGCGGGAATCCGTCGGGAAGGGGAAGTCATGCGTCATAAGACGAGCATCATCATCCTGAGCTATAACACGCTGGAGCTTTTGCAGCTCTGCGTCAACAGTATACGCGAATATACCGAGGTGGGAACGTATGAGATCATCGTTGTAGAGAATGCCTCGAAGGACGGCTCTGCCGAGTGGCTCAGGGAGCAGATGGATCTCCGCTGCATTTACAACGAGGAAAACAGGGGCTTCCCCGGGGGCTGCAATCAGGGACTCACGGCAGCGACGGGCAGAGATCTGCTGCTTTTGAACAGCGATACCGTCGTCACGAAGGACTGGCTGAAGAATCTTCGCCTTGCGCTTTACAGCAGCGCCAGGGTCGGCGCCGTGAGCTGTGTCACGAATTACTGCTCCAACAGCCAGCAGATCGAGGTGCCCTACGAGCGCTTGGAAGATATGCAGGCATTTGCAGCACGCCACAACGTGCCGAATCCCGCCCTTTGGCGAAAGAGGACGACGCTCGTGGGCTTCTGCTATCTGTTCAAGCGAGAGGTGTTCGAGAAGGTAGGCTTCCTCGATGAGAGGTTCAGCCCCGGCAACTTCGAGGATGACGACTACTCCCTGCGCATCCTGCAGGCGGGATACGATCTCCTGATCTGCCAGGACACCTTCATCCATCATTTCGGGCACGGGAGCTTCCTGAAGGGGGGCACGGAGCAGGAGATGCTGGAAAAGCTCAAGCGCGCGGAAGCCCTGGTCGAGCGCAATCAGGCGTTGTTTCAGGAGAAGTGGCGCGTGCCGGAAATGTATAAGGCGATGGAACCGGAAGAGCTTCGCCGCTATTTGCAGGATGCGAGCCGGTGATGGGGTAGGGGCAGGCGTTTCCCCGAATCCATAAAGACAAAGGAGATGAAATCTTGAAGACAGTTCTTTTGGCGGGTGGCTTCGGCACGCGCATCACGGAAGAGTCGGAAAGACGACCCAAGCCGATGGTGGAGATCGGCGGTATGCCGATTCTCTGGCATATCATGAAGGGATACAGTCATTTCGGGTTCAATGAATTTGTTATATGCGCGGGTTATAAGCAGCATATGATAAAGGAGTGGTTTGCCGATTACTTCCTGCACACCTCGGATATCACGTTTGACTTTACGCAGGAAAACCGTATGATTGTGCACAACCAGCACACGGAGCCGTGGAAGGTCACGATCGTCGATACGGGGCTTGACACTCTGACAGGCGGGCGCATCCGGCGCATCCGCAAGTATGTGGATGACGAGACTTTCATGATGACCTACGGCGACGGTGTGGCGGACGTCGACATCGGTGAGCTCGTGCGCTTCCATAAGTCGCACGGCAAGGCGGCCACCCTGACGGCGATCATGCAGAAGCAGCAGAAGGGCATCCTCGACATTGGCTACGACAACTCCGTGCATGCGTTTCGCGAGAAGTCGATGGAGGACAGCGCACCGATCAATGCGGGCTACATGGTGCTTGAGCCATCGGTCTTTGACTTCATCGACGGCGATTCGACCGTGTTTGAGCAGAAGCCGCTGGAAGAGCTGGCGAAGAGAAGCGAACTCAAGTGCTATCTGCACAGCGGCTTCTGGCAGTGCATGGATACGCTGCGCGAGAAACTTTTGCTTGAGCGCCTTTGGCAGAATGACAAGGCGCCATGGAAGCTTTGGTGAAGAGTGACGTGCGCTCCGCACAGTTTGCAGAGAAAGAGGAATATGATGAAACTGGAAAAGCTCTATGATTTGTACCAAGAGGGGAAGGCGCCGAAGCGTCTTTATTGGGAGCTGGCGCGCGAGCGGCTTGTGCCTCTCTTGGAGGTGCAGCAGATCGTCAAGAAAAATCCCTATTGCAGGAGCGTCGAGATCCGCGAGGACGGCATCGTGCTCAAGACGCAGGATATTGCGCTCTTCTTCGACATGACGCAGAATATCTGCCGTGCGGAGACGATTCTCATCGGCACGGAGGGCGAGGAGATCGACTTTATGAGCCGCTTCATCCCGACAAATGCCGTGATCTTCGACATCGGTGCGAACGTCGGGCGCGTGAGCCTGGGGCTGGCGAAGGCGCATGAGGATGCGACGATCTATGCCTTTGAGCCGGTGGCGGACACCTTCTGCGGCTTGGAGAAGAATCTTCGTCTGAATGCGTGCGAGGAGCAGATCAAGGCGCATCACATGGGCTTCTACAGCGAGAGCGGCGACCTCAAGTTCTTTGTGCCTGCGGCGAACGAGGCGGCGTCTTTGCGTCCCGTCACCGATACATACTACTTCAAGGAAGGCGATCAGGGGCAGGGCGAGCGCAGGGATCGCTTGGACGAGGTCATCTGCCCCGTCGATACGCTCGACCGCTTCGTTAAGGCGAACGGCATCACGCGCATCGATTTCATCAAGTGCGACACGGAGGGCGCCGAGAAGATGGTCTTCGCTGGCGGCGCACATGTGTTCAGCGAGCTGCGCCCCGTCGTCTATACGGAGATGCTTAGAAAGCACGCGGCGCGATTCGACTACCATCCGAACGATATTATCGAGATGTTCAAGGGCTGGGGCTATGCGTGCTATACGTCAGAAGGAGAGAAGCTGTTTCCTTTTGCAAAGATGGACGAGACGACGCAGGAGACGAATTTCTTCTTCCTGCATGGCGAGAAGCATCGGGAACTTCTGGATAAATATGCCGATGGAAGCGTGTGATGAAAATGCGCTTTCGCTTGTCAGCGTAGGATGCGGGAAAGATTTCCCGTTTGGAAGCGGTGGCGTTTGACCGATGAATCATTTGATGTTTTGAGGTGAATGGTATGGAAGAGTATATTCTATATGCTGATGTGCCGGAGAAAAATCGACAGGTTAGGGATTTTATTGCTAATACCGGGGGGGGTATATTGGCTGCGTTGATCGCGATCCGAAAAAATGGGATGTAGATCAGAAGATATATGCTCCTTCTTTTCTTGCAAAGCATCCCGAAGCAAAGGTCGTTATCACGAGTTTTGATATTGAGGGAATTGCAAAGTATATTCGCCAACAAGGTTGGATGAATGAGATCTTTGTCTATCCTTATTGGCGATATCCGTTTTTCTTTGATGCGGGAGAAGATCCAAGGGACTGGGCTGAGGCGAATCGAGAAAAGCTGCTGCAAATCTATGATAGCTGCGATCCTTGCAATTTGGCTTATATCGAGGAGCTTGTTCGTCAGCGGCGCATGGACTTTGCGCCGATTCGTTTGCAGGATTTGTGGGATTATCTTCCGTATGAGCGTTATTTCGTAGATGGTGCGCTCGTTTCGCATCAAGGCGATGTGACGTTTGTGGATTGCGGCGCTTATGATGGAGATACGATTGCTGCTTTTTGGCAGAGTGTTGGCGAGCGGCTGAGGAGGGTATATGCTTTTGAGCCGAGTTCCGAGAATTATCGCTCCCTGCAGCAGAATTTAAGGCACTTGGGTCTGCTGGCGCAGACGGAGTCTTTTTGCTGCGGCGTTTCTGATCGACGGGGCAGGGCGCGATTCACGGAAAACAAGACGATGAGCTTCATTGATTCGAAGGGTGTGACGGAGATCGACCTTTGCAGACTGGATGACTGTGTAGGCGAAGTAGAAGGACATCTTTACATTAAGATGGATATCGAAGGTTTTGAAGTTCCTGCGCTGCAAGGTGCAGCTCATTTGATTGAGAAGCATCATCCGTATATGGCGATTTGCACCTACCATAAGTGGAATGATTATATAGAAATACCTGAAACCATAAAGTCTATTCGTGCGGATTATGATTTTTATCTGCGTGGGGGTATGCATACGATATGCCATATCGTGCCCCGTTGATTAAGTGCATGTCGTTTGCAAGATCGGTCGACGGGTATCATTCGTGCAAGGGTTTTTCAACGACGGGAGGGATTTGCCTTGGGAGAACGGCTGCTGCTTGACTGTACGCTGCGTGACGGTGGCTATGTAAACAATTGGGAATTTGGTTACGATCAGATCGTGGAAATTTTTAATCGGCTCGTAAGTTCGGGCGTGGAGTTTATCGAGGTGGGTTTTCTCGATGAAAAGAGCACCTTTGATCGCGGACGTACCGTCCTGCCCGATACGGCTTCTGTCAATCGGATGTTTGAAGGGGTGGATAAAGGAAGCTCGCTTGTTCTCGGCATGATCGACTACGGCGCCTGCGGCATCGAGCGTTTAGAGCCGTGTGAAGAGACGTTCCTCGACGGCATTCGCGTGATTTTTAAGGAAGCGAAGATGAAGGAAGCTCTGGCTTTTTGCGCCGAGGTCAAGAAGCTCGGCTACAAAGTCTTTGCCCAGATGGTTTCCGTCACGACGTATACGGATGAGAAGCTCGCCGAGTATGCGAAGCTTGTCAACGAGGTCATGCCCTATGCGACGTCGATGGTCGATACTTACGGACTGCTCGACGAGGAGCATTTGTGCCATATATACGGCATCCTGGACGCAAATCTCGACCCGCAGATTCTTGTCGGCTATCACGCGCACAACAATTTCCAGCTCGGCTATGCGAATGCGAAGCACTTTCTCTCGCTCGATTCGGAGCGCGGTCTCTTGGCGGACGGCACGCTCTACGGCATGGGAAAGAGCGCGGGCAACGCGCCGCTGGAGCTTCTGCTGATGTTCCGCAACGACAAGCAGGGTGCAGGCTACCATGTGACGCAGGCGCTTGAAGCCATCGACAACGTCATCATGGAGATCTATCAGAGGCAGTATTGGGGCTACAATCTCTTCTACTACATCGCGTCCTCGATGCACTGTCATCCGAACTACGTAAGCCGCCTCATGAACAAGCGCACGCTGTCGGTCAAGCAGATCCGCGATATTTTGAAAACCCTTGAGCCAGCGAAGAGTCTGCTCTACGACGAGGCGTACATCGAAAGGCTCTATCGCGAGTATCAGAGCATTGAGTGCGACGATCGGGAGACTCTTCGCATCCTGAAAGAGAAGCTAGGGCGGCGTCCGCTTCTGCTCCTTGGCCCTGCGCGCAGCATGACGAAGGAACGTGCGACGGTGAAGCGGTTTATCGAGGAGAAGAAGCCGCGCGTCATCGCCGTGAACTATGCGCCGCCGACGATCGAGGTCGATGCCATCTTCATGGCGAAGTCGAAGCGCTACATGCAGCTTTTCAGCGACCTGCAGCACAACGTCAACCGCGATAAGCCGATCGTCGCGACGTCCAACATGACGAAGTCGGACGGCAGCTTCCCCTATGTGCTCAACTACAGCTCACTCATCGACCGGGACGCGGAGATCATCGACAACGCGCTCGTCATGATCTTGAAGGCGATCCTGCGCATGGAGGTGCCCGCCGTGACGCTCGCGGGCTTCGACGGCTACTCGAAGCGAAGCCGCAACTACTTCGACGAGAACAAGGAGTACCGCGTCGACGGCAGCCGCGCCGAATATCTGAACAAGTACATCGGCGGCTTCCTGCGCAGCATCGCGGGCAAGATTCACATCGACTTCCTCACGAAGACGCGCTACGAGTGGCAGGCGGAGGAAGGCGAAAGATGAGGCGGCTCGAAGGCAGGATCGCCCTCATCACGGGCGCGACGTCGGGCATCGGTCGCGCGTCGGCGCGCCTCTTCGCCGCCGAGGGTGCAGAGGTCGTCTGCGTGGGCAGGGACGAGGCGCGCGGCGCGACTGTCGTGCAGGAGATCGAAGAGATGCATGCGGGGCGCGCACGCTTCATCGCAGCGGATGTAACACTTGCTGCTGACATCGCGAAGATTCTCGAAGTAGTGAAGACGGAGTACGGACGGCTCGACGTCCTTTTCAACAATGCGGGCGTTTTCGTGACGCGGGCGATCGATGAGATCGACGAGGCGGCATGGGAGCGCGTCTTTCGTACGAATGCGAAGGCGGCGATGGATATGACGGCGGCGTTTTTGCCGCTCTTGCAGGAATCGAAGGGCGTGATTTTGAACACGGCTTCGATCGGCGGCCTGCCTTATCATATCGCGGGAAGCAAGACGTACCTCTACGCTTCGTCGAAGGCGGCGCTGATTCAGTTCACGAAGCTCTGTGCGCTGAATTTTGCGCCCGATGTGCGCGTGAACTGTCTCGCGCCCGGCATCACGGACACGCCGATCTACACGAATCGCGACTTTTCGCGCTTTTCGGGCATACCGATGGGGCGCGTCGCCGACGCTCTCGAGGTGGCGCGTGCGGCGCTCTTTCTCGTCTCGGATGAGGCTTCTTACATCACAGGCGCGGTGCTGCCCGTTGACGGCGGCGCGTCGCTGAAGTAGCGGAGGTGTTTCATGAAGGTCAAGGTATCGGACTATATCGCGGATTTTCTTGTCAAAAAAGGC
>NZ_JBQNBV010000002.1:0-46722 GCF_052169755.1 Selenomonas sp.
AATAAGACCATTTCAACTGAAGGGAGCATGACTATGACAGAGCGCGAACCGCTGAAACATACATGCAGCTTCTGCAAACGCAAAGTTACCGTGCATGAACAGTACGATATGCCGATTTACGACCCGAACACGGGCTTTGCCATCTGCAAGAACTGCGTCAAAGACATATACCATTACATTGAGGATCACGAGGCAGCGAGCGCGGAAAGGGAGAAGCTCAACTTTGCCGACCAGCTCGATGCGATCTTGCAGAAAAACAAGCCGCACATCATCAAAGCCTACCTCGACGAGTACATCATCAACCAAGACCGCGCCAAGAAAATCCTCTCCGTCGCCGTCTACAATCACTACAAGCGCATGAACTACGGCTACATGAACGAGGACGGCACGGACATCGAGAAGTCGAACGTCATCATGCTCGGCCCGTCAGGCTGCGGCAAGACAGCGCTTCTCTCGCATCTGTCGCGGCTTCTCGACATCCCCTTTGCCGTGACGGATGCGTCGAGCCTCACAGAAGCGGGCTTCGTCGGCGCAGACGTAGAAGTCGCCGTCCGAAACCTCTACTATGCAGCGGACAAGGACATCGAAAAAGCGGAACACGGCATCATCTATCTCGACGAGTTCGACAAGATCGCGAGAAAATCCGGCGCAAACAACTCGATCACCGCCGACCCCGGACACGAAGGCGTGCAGCAGGCGCTTCTCAAGATGCTCGAAGGCTCCGTCGTCGAATTCACGGCGCGAGGTCAGAGAAAGCATCCCGAAGCGCCGACAATCAAGGTCGATACGAAGAACATTCTCTTCATCGTCGGCGGCGCTTTCGTCGGCATCGAAGATGTCATCGGAAAGCGTCTCAAGAAAGATGCGGCAGGCATCGGCTTCGGCGCAGAGGTCGAGGGCAAGGAAAAAGACGAAGCCAAACGCTTCGATGAGCTTATCCATAAGGTGCGCCCCGAAGATCTCATGCAGTACGGCATCATCCCCGAGATCATCGGCCGCCTGCCCGTGATATGCACGCTCGAAACACTCTCCGAAAACGACCTTCTGCGCATCCTGACAGAGCCGAAGGACGCGCCCGTCAAGCAATACGAGAAGCTTCTCGCGATGGATAACGTCGAGCTGGTATTCGAAGAAGATGCGCTTCGCGCCGTCGCAAAAAAAGCGATCCGGCGAAAGACCGGCGCAAGAAGCCTCAAGGGCATCATCGAGGACACGATGCTCGACGTGATGTTCGAAATCCCGAAGTCCGCCGAGAAACGCCGCGTGACGATCACGAAGGAGTGTTTGAAAGACGGCGCCGAGCCGAAAATCGAACGACTGGCATAATAAAGAGAGACACCCTCGATGAGCGATGCCCATCGAGGGTGTCTCTTTACTATGCCGCCCCGCTGGTCTTTTTCCGCGGCTTATCGAGCCAATCGGTGATCGGAAATAGCGTCGAGCGAAAATCCGCCTTATCCATGAGACGGTCGATTTCAAAGAGCGCGAGGATACGCGCCGTGCCGCTCGGCGAGTATTCGCTGTGATAGCTGCGCGAAGCAGGCAGATCGACGACGAGATCGCGCACGCGGTCGTAACCGAGGAGACGCAGATTGACAGAACTGTGCAGCACAAGCTCATCCTTCCAGTTGCGATAGGTCGTCTCTCTGTACTCCGTGACAGCGAAACCCGCGATATAGTCGGCATCCGTTTCCTCAGCCGCCCGCTTGAGACGCTCGGCGAGCGATCCTTCGCCGCCGTAGATGATCCGCATCGCCTGCTCTATTTCTGCATCGTCCGCATACCTCACAGCGCGAAGCGTCTCATTGAGCGGCACGCGAAAGTCGCGCACGACGCGCTCCTTCATCGCATCGACCACGGAGATCGGCATGGAGCGCGGCGCGATGGGGCGCAGAAGGACGATATGACGCTGCCCGACAGGCGCGGCGCGAAGCACCTTGTCAGAAAAACCGGCACTTGCAGCCGCAGCCTGCGTCGAGGCGCTTCCCGCATCTTCCGCCAGTCTTGCCGCAAGCACAGAAGATGCGCCAAAAACTGCAAAAAGCGAGGAGAAAAGCATGACTGCAAAAATCATCGCAAGAGTACGCCGCATGTTTTCTCCCCCCCGATTCATCTCAACGATCAGCCATTCGACGAAGAATGCTCTCCCTCAGACGCTGCGACGACGACAGAAACGGCGCCGTCGCCCGTGACGTTGAGGCAGGTGCGAATCATGTCGAGGATGCGGTCAATGCCGGCGACGAGCGCAAGACCCTCGAAGGGAAGCTGCGCCGCCTGCAAGACCATCGCGAGCATGATAAGTCCTGCCCCCGGCACACCCGCCGTGCCGATGGACGCGAGCGTACCCGTCAGAACGATCATCGCCATCTGCTGGAATGTGAGGTCGATGCCGAATACGTTCGCAATGAAGAGCGAGCAGACGCCCATGTAGAGCGCCGTGCCGTCCATATTGATCGTCGCGCCCAGAGGCAGGACGAAAGAGGCGATCTTACGCGAGACGCCGAGCTTTTCCTCACAGTTCTTCATGTTGACCGGCAGCGTGCCCGAGCTTGAGCATGTCGTAAAGGCGAGCATCATCGCTTCCGACATGCCGCGGAAGAACTTGATCGGACTCATCTTGCCAAAGACGGAAGCCATCGTCGAGTAGACGAGCACCGCATGAATGACGCTGCCGATGAAAGCGCAGAGAATGACGGAAAGCAACGGCAGCAGCACCTTCGGTCCGTTCTTCGCGACGACGGGCAAGAGCAGTGCAAAAACGCCGTACGGCGCAAAGGCCATAATCATGCCGATCGCCTTGTAGCAGACCTCGGCGCAGGCGTCGAAGAAGCCGATGAGCTTCATGCCGCGCTCGCCGCCGACCTGCGTGATCGAGACGCCGATGAAGAGTGCGAAGATAATGACAGGCAGAATATCGCCCTTCGCCATCGACGCGATGGGATTCGTCGGCACCATGTTGACCAAGACCTGCATGACGGACGGCGCTTCCTTCATCTCGGGAGCCGTACCGCTCAAAGTAAGACCGACGCCCGGATGGATGACGCCCGCCACAGAGAAGCCGATGATGATGGCGATCGCCGTCGTCGAAAGGTAGATGCCGACCGCTTTGGCGCTGATGCGCCCGAGCGTCTTCGTGTCGCCAAGACTCGTGACGCCGACGATGAGCGACGAGAATACGACAGGCACGATCATCATTTTGATGAGGTTGATAAATATTGTGCCAATCGGTGCGATCCACCAGTTGATGAAGCCGATGTACTCTTCCCCGACGGCAAGTCCAACGACGACCGCGAGAATGAGCGCGATAAAGATGCGAGCAGAGAGATTCAAAATTTCCACACCCTTTCGTAAAATTAGGAAAAAGGATTCGGGGCAATTCCTCCAAGAAGAAGTTCTTCCCGGAAACGCGTGGAACTGTCTGATTTCCTCTTCATTATAGCAAATTCTTCCGCATACGTCTAATCAGATATACATACAGCTTCTTTGCAGAAGAACGATTCTAGGCGACATTGACGCCCGTGACGCCCTCGATGCGGCCGACGGCGTCGGCGAGAGCGACGCCCTTGATCTTCGAGTGATTGAAAAGTTCAAACTCCAGCACGAGGGCGCGATCACTGACCTCACTTCGCACCGTCTTGACGGTATGCACCGTGAGATCGAGATCTTCCAAACATTCGTTGATATGAACGAGCTGCCCCGGCAAATCGCGCGTAAAGACGGTCAGCAGGATGTGATTGTCGTGCAGCACCCACTCGTCGATACGGGAAAGCGCGCCGAGCGTCACGAATACCAGCCCCGTCGCCAAAAGCGCCGCCGTGTAGTAGCCGCCGCCTGTGGCAAGCCCAACGCCTGCGACGACCCAAAGACACGCAGCCGTCGTCAGTCCCGTGACCGTCAGCCCTTCCTTCATGATCGCGCCCGCGCCCAAAAAGCCGATGCCCGAAACGACCTGCGCCGCAAGGCGCGCGGGATCCGCGTTCGTCCTGCCCTCAACGCCTTGATAAATCGCCGTCGAGAGGAGCATGACGAGGCAGGAGCCAAGGCACACGAGCATATTCGTGCGCAGTCCCGCCGATTTGCGGCGCGACTGCCGCTCGTAGCCGATGACGCCGCCAAGCACGCACGAAAGCGTCAAGCGCAGGAAAACCTCCCATTCAGATACCATAGCAGCTCCTTTCTCAGCGATTCATACCACGATCTTTCATAAGTTATCCCCAGTTTTGTCCACTTTGTGCATAAACCCTGTGGAAAAGTCCCTCATTTTTCAAGAAAAATGCTGTTTTTTCATCTTGTGCAGAACTTATCCACAGGTTTGTGCATTACATGATGCCTATGAAATGCTGCACGATGAGCGACATGACGGCGACGGCGATCCAACAAAAAAGCCCGAGCGTGATGGGACGCACGCCGTTTTTGAGGAGCGCGGCGAAGTCCGTGTTCAGTCCGATGGCGCTCATCGCGAGCACGATGGCGAACTTGCCCGCCTGCCCCAAAAAGTGCGTGAGCGCTTCGGGCAGAACGCCCGTCGTATTGACGATAGAAGCGACGACAAACCACAGAATGAACATGGGAAACACGTGCTTCAGGCTGAATCCCTTGCCTTGCGCCTTGCTGTCCCGCGCCGCAAAAAGCGCGAAAACAAGGCATACGGGCACGATGCAGAGAGCGCGCGTGAGCTTGACGATCGTCGCATAGCTGCCCGCTTCATGACTATACGAGTAGCCTGCCGCAACGACGGACGACGTATCATTGATCGCCGTGCCCGCCCACATGCCGAAACCGAAGTCGCTCATGCCCATGAGATGTCCGAAGAAGGGGAAGATGAATACGGCGAGCACGTTGAACAGGAAGATCGTCGAGATGGAAAAGACGATGTCCTTGTCTTTCGCGCCAATGACGGGAGCCACCGCCGCGATGGCGGAACCGCCGCAGATCGCCGTGCCCGCGCCGATCAGCGTCCTCGCATCGCCCTCGACGCCAAGAAGCCTTCCCGCCCCCCACGCGACGAAAAAAGCTGTCGCAAGCGTCGACGCCATGACAGCAAGCGACTGCGAGCCGACCGTCAAGACGTGGTAGAGATTCATCTCAAAGCCTAAGAGGATGATCGCATACTGCAAGATCTTCTTGCCCGTGAAGCTGATGCCCGCCTCGAAGTTCTTCGGCCGCGCAAGACGTGCAAAGCACATGCCGAGAAGGATACCAAACACAGGTCCGCCGATGATCGGGAAGAACTGCCCAAGGATATACGCAGGAACGGCAAAAAGCAGCGCGTAGACGATGCCCCGTACATACTCACTTTTCATTCTGAAAAACATCTCCTTTGAAAAACTGCCGCATTCTTATATTTAGAAAGCATTGACAAAGCATACGCTTTTAGTGTACCACTTTTTCCCTCACACTCAAAGTTTTTTCTGCCAGCGAGAGAACGGCATACGCATGAGACTGGCGTTCAGATAGCGGCTGTCGTCGGAGACCTCTTCGCCGAGCCAAGGCGGCGCTTCAAAGGCTTCGTCTGCGGCGGCAAGCTCGATTTCAGCGACGATAAGCCCCTCGTTTTCGCCCGAGAAGCAGTCGATCTCCCAGAGATGCGCACCGTACCTTTCTCTGTAGCGGCGCTTTTCGATCCAAGGACGCTCGCAGAGCGCAAGCATAGCTCGTGCATCATCCAGAGGAATCGCATATTCAAACTCCAAACGCTCGACGCCTCGCGTCGGTCCCTTGACGGTCAGATAGGCGCTTTGCCCTGCAAGGCGCACGCGCACGGCACGCATCGCATCTGCTGCAAGATATCCCTGCGCGATTTCTGTGCCTTCGCCCCGCGGCAGCCAAAGCTCCTTTCTGACGAGGAACTTGCGTTCAATTTCCTTTGCCATACAGCTCCTTTCCGCTTCCTCAGCAGCACGGGAAGCTTTCCGAAAAAATAAGAAGCCCTCCGCAAAAAGGAGGGCTTCTGTCATTCAGCGTGCGCCAACGATGTACTCGACGAGGTAGAGCACGATCGGGATCGTCACGCAGAAGATACCGATGAAGTCGATGTAGACGCCCGTCTTGATCATCTTCGTGATCGGCACATAGCCCGATGCGTAGACGATAGCGTTCGGCGGCGTCGATACCGGCAGCATGAACCCGAGCGACGAAGAGAGCGCGATGCCGACCGCGACGGGGATCGGGCTGAAGCCCGCAGCCATAGCGGCAGTAACGCCCAAGGGGCCGATCATGTTCGTCGCCGCCGTGTGCGACGAAAGCTCTGATAAGAGAAGCGCCATGACGGAGAAGATCGCGACCATCATGAAGAGCGACGGCTCGCCGCCCATCCAGCCGACGATGCAGTCGCCGACCCACGTCGAAAGCCCCGTCTTATACATCATGCCGCCCATCGCGAGACCGCCTCCGAAGAGGATCAGCGTGCCCCACTCAATACCGGCGGCTGCATCCTTCCAGTTCAGCGTGAACTCGCGCTCCTTCCAGTTGACGGGCAGGAAGAAGAGGATCAGTGCGCCCATCATCGCGGCGATCGCTTCGGGGAACAGCTTGCCGTACATCTTGAGGATCGGCGACTCCGGTCCCAAGACGATGTTCAAAATGCCGGGCGTGACCCAGAGCAGGACGGCGACGATAAAGCCGACGAGCGTGTTCTTCTGCGCCCGCGTCCAGCCGCCAAGCGCACGCCGCTTCTCGGCGATGAACGCCTCTGCGCCTTCGATGCGCTTGACGTCCGCGGGGAACATATTGACGAGAATCAGATAAGCGATGATGAAATAGACGACCATAGCGACAAAACCCCAGATCATCCATTCAAAGAAGGAGATGTGTATGCCTGCCATCTGATCGAGGAAGCCGAGCATGATGATGTTCGGAGGCGTGCCGATCGGGGTCAAAACGCCGCCGATGGAGCACGAATACGCCGTCATGAGCATGAGACCCGTGGCGTACTTGTACTCGTGCAGCTCGATCTTTTTGCCGTTCGCGGCGAACATCTCCTTGATCGCTTCCAAAAGTCCGAGTGCGATCGGGAACATCATCGCCGCCGTCGCCGTATTGCTGACCCAGCCCGAGCACAGCGCGCAGGCAAGACCGACGGCGAGGAAGATGCGCCTGGGATTCGAACCGACCCAGGACATCGATAGGAGGGCGAAAGCGAACTTTCGGTCAAGTCCGTGCATCATCATGCCCTTGGCGATGATAAAGCCGCCCATGAAGAGGAAGATCATCGGATTTGCGAATGCCGCATAGGCGTCCTTTGCCCCCACAACGCCGCAGACAACCGCAAGCGTCGGACCTAAGAGCGACGTCACCGGAATCGGTATCGGCTCCGTGATCCACCAAAGCGCAATCAGCGTCATGATCGCCAAAAGCTTGTGCGCCGGAAGCGGCAGATCGGCAATCGGCGTAATCATGACGAGGATGGCGCAGATCGGCCCGCAGATCATGCCGAAGGTACGCCGTTTCCGGTCAAACGCCAACTCAGCCTCATGAATCTTGTCGCCTTGACTTTTTGTTTCCGTACTCATTTAGTAACACCTCCATTACGTTGAAGCGAACGGTATGGAGCACCCGTCCCATAACTGGCGGTTATCCCCGTATAACACACCAGAATTATTACTCTTTTATGATAATATAAAGCACGCGATTTTACAATAGAAAAGATACGTTTCAAAAGGAAATACGAACTAAAATTTGCCAAATTTATTTCAAGGAAGCACGGATAAAATCCTCCTAATCCTGCCCGAAATGGAAAATATCATTTGCGTAAAGAAACAAGACCTTTTATAATAAGAAAGTATCATGCGGGCGAAACCTTGTCCGCAGTCGCGTGCCGCCGCAGATGGCGGATGCACATGAAAATGTTGAAAAAGAAGGTATGATCTTGCAGAACCATTCAACGCCCCCTGCCGCGCCGAAAAAGAAGCGGCGCATCTTGCCGTACGTCGCTATCGTATTCGTTTTCTTTGCTGCGGCTGCGGCGGGCGCACTCTTCGCCTCGACGAGCCTCTTGGACAAGGATTCGCCGAAAGCGGATGAAGAACATCTCCTGACGGCGAAAGACAAGGCGACCATCATGATCATGGGCGTCGATCAGAGAGAGGACGACGTCGGGCGTTCCGACACCTTGATGGTCACGATGATCGACCCCAAGAAGAATCAGGCGGCGCTCCTCTCCGTACCGCGCGACACGCGCGTGAAGATCAAGGGGCACGGCTACGACAAGATCAATGCCGCCTACGCTTACGGCGGGCATAAGCTCAGCGAGAGCACGGTCGAGGATCTTTTGGGCGTGCGCATCGACCACTACATCATCATCAACACGCACTCCTTCCAGCGCATCATCGACGCCTTGGGCGGCATCGACATCAACGTGGAAAAGCGCATGTACTACGAAGATCCGTGGGACGATGACGGCGGTCTTTTGATCGACCTCAAGCCGGGGATGCAGCACATGAACGGCAAGACCGCCGTGACCTATGTGCGCTATCGCGACGAAGAGGGCGACATCGGCCGCATCGAGCGCCAGCAAAAGTTCATGAAAGCCGTGATGGAGAAGGTCACATCGCCCGCCATCGTCACGCGTCTGCCCGCTGTCATCAAAGAAGTCATGGGCTCGATCGAAACCGATCTCTCCTTCCGCCAGCTCTTAGAGTTTGCAGGCACGCTGAAGGACGCGCAGAAGAACGGGCTCAAGACCGATATGGTGCCGGGACGCCCGCTCTACATCTCGGAGATCAGCTATTGGATCCCCGACATCGTGAAACTCCGGCAGACCGTCGCCAGCACACTCGGCATAGACGTCAACGCTTCGATGCGCGCCGCTATGGAGCGCGAGAGCAGCGAATACGAAAACTCGATTCCCGCAGGCGCTACGGAAGTTCCCGCAGACGACCATTCGATCGGACGCATCAAGGAGCGCACGAGTGCAGGAAAAGCGGAAAGTTCCGCCAAGGAGCAGCGCCGCACGGATGCGAGTGACAAGGACGATAAGAGTACGGGCAGCAAGGAGCGCACGACAGCGCCGCCGGAACGCAGAAACACGACCGTCGATACGGACGCACCCCGCACGCGCACAGATGCAGCGGATACTGCGCCGTCGGCAGACAGCGCCGCCCCCGTTCCCGGCGGCACGATCCCGCAGAAAACGCAATGACGCAGCCTTGTGCATAGAGACACGACATAAAAAACGCCCCGTCATAAGCCGCAGTCGCGGCTTATGACGGGGCGTTTTGCGTGCAGCCTATCCCTCGACGATCTGCACGCCGCTCGACGTGCCGAGACGCGTCGCGCCGGCGGCGAGCATCGCCTCGGCAGCCGCGCGGTCACGCACGCCGCCCGACGCCTTGACGCCGAGAGCTTCGCCGACGCTCTCGCGCATGAGCTTCACATCCGCTGCCGTTGCGCCGCCCGTCGAAAATCCCGTCGACGTCTTGACGAAATCCGCGCCCGCCTCCTTCGCCAAGCGGCACGCGCGGCGCTTCTCCTCGTCGGTCAAAAGACACGTCTCAATGATGACCTTCGTGAGCGCCCTGCCCTTCGCCGCCCGAACGACGGCTTCGATATCCGCCTTTACATAAGCGTCGTCTCCATCCTTGAGCCTGCCGACCGCGATGACCATATCGACCTCTTCTGCGCCGTCCGCGATCGCCTGCTTCGTCTCAAACGCCTTGACCGCAGACGGCGTCGCCCCCTGCGGGAAACCGATGACCGTACACACCTTGACCCCGCTCTCTCGGAGCGCCTGCGCCGCAAACGCCACCCAGATCGGACTGACGCAGACAGAAGCAAAACCGTGCGCCTTCGCCTCTGCCGTCAGCTTCTCCAAATCAGCCTGCCGCGCATCCGTCCGAAGCAGCGTATGATCGATGCACTTCGCCAATTCCATCGAATCCCTCCCTCAGATAAAGAAAGCGGTCGCCTAAATTCACATGCGCGGATGAACTTACGGGCGAGCCTGCATTCTTTATATGCGGCTTTTCAGACCGCGCTCTCTTCAATCGTCAAGAAATTGATGAAGCCCGTGATCTCCAGCACATCTTTCACATCGCGATTCACATGCAGGAGCTTCATGCTGCCCTGCTTGTTCATCTGCTTCTGCGCCACCAAGAGGACGCGCAGACCTGCCGAGGCGATGTATTGGACATCTGCAAAGTCGAAGATCAACTCTGCCGTATCGGCGATACCCGCGCCGATCACCTTGTCCAACTCCGCCGCCGCAAGGGTGTCCAAACGGCCGGAAAGTGCGATACGCCATACGGCGCCTTGATGCTCCTCTTTTATTTCCACTCGATGCGCTCCTCTCAAACTGCAAAATGTTCCCCTGAAAATTATAGCGGAAACGGTATCGCCGAATCAAGTCTTTCCATCCAAGCGCTTGCGTATCGTCAGGATATTCTTGCCATCCTCGCGGGCATAGTGCATTTCATCGACATTCTTTTTCGCGAGAAATACGCCGAGCTTGCCGACTTCACGCTCTTCGGCGGAAAGTGTTGTATCGGGATCGCCGCACGCGAGCGGGTCGTAGTATGCGCCCTCATCGACAAAGGTGATGCGGACAGCGGACGGCGTCTCTTCCACAGCCGCGCAGATCGTCACGCAGCCTTCACCCGCGCCGTAGGCGTGCGTGGCGATGTTGACAAAGATCTCCTCGACGGCAAGACCAAGCTGCATCTCGGTTTTTTGGGGGCATGACAAAGGCGCGAGCAAAGTTTCGATAAATGCATTGACGCGCGCGAGATTTTCCAGCGTCGCTTTCATGCAGATTTTCTCTGCGCCGTTCGGTATCGTCCCAGCGCCGACGCCTTCTTTTTCAGCGCGTCCCTTGTAAGAGAGCGCAAGCATCGTGATGTCGTCCGACTGCTCCGCCGCGCCCACGAAGCGGTTGAGCGACGCGCGCACAGCGGCGAGCAGATCCCTAAGATGCGGCGGCTCTTCGCAGACGTCCATAAGACTGGAAAAGAGCCTCTTTTCGCCGTAAAGCGCGTCCTCTTCATTCGCCGCTTCGGTCACGCCGTCGGTGTAGCAAAAGAGCACGTCGCCGGCACGCATCGTCGTCGTCTGTGCGACGTAGTCAAAGCCCTCCATGCCGCCAAGCACGAAATTGCGCTCTACATCGAGCGGCTGGAAGCCGCCGTCTGCCGCACGGATGAGGACGGGCGGCGTATGACCGGCGTTCACATAAGAGAGCGTGCCGTCTCTGAGATCGAGCACGGCGATGAACGCCGTGACGAACATCATCGTTTCGTTGTTCTGGCAGAGCTGTTCATTGGCGCGGACGGCAGCGTCTGCGAGATCGTCGCCCGCTTGAAGCGCCTGCATGACATTCTTCAAGATGACCTTGGCGACGACCATGAAGAGCGCAGCGGGGATGCCCTTGCCCGATACATCGGCAATCGTAATCACAACGTGATCGTCGTCGAGCAGATAAAAGTCATAGAAATCGCCGCCGATCACCTTCGCCGCGTCCATCGTCGCATAAATGTCGAAGTCTCGGTGATCGGGAAACGGCGGGAAAATGTTCGGCAGCATATTTTCCTGAATGCGGCTTGCAACGGAAAGCTCGGTCGCGATGCGCTCCTCCTTCGCCGTGATTTCAGCGAGGTTCTTCATATAGCGCACAAGCTCATCCGTCATGGCGTTGAAGGAGATGGCAAGGCTCTCGATCTCGTCGCCCGTCTTGATATCGAGCTTTTTCTCCAAGTTGCCGCCGGCGATCTCGCGCACGCCGTCCGAAAGTGCGCGAATCGGACGCACGAAATGCTCTGACGCCCTGCGCCCCGCATAGATCAGCACGAAGAACAACAAGGCTACGACGCAGGCGATCAGAAGCGTCGTCCGCACCATGTAGCCGTCGAGCTTTTCTACGCTCGCGTCGGTCATCCGGCGGATCGTCGCATCGTTTTGCACGGCGGGCGCGATGACTTCCTGCTTCGGGATGCCGACGGCGCACGTCCAGCCCATGCCTGCGATGGGCGCATAGGCGACGTCGTACAGCGTACCGCCGACGACGACCTCCGTGAGCCCGCGCCCGCCCGCAGAGATCTCACGCGCTGCGAGCGCCAAAGGAGCCTCGGCGGTGCGTCTGAGATCGAATTCTTCATCGACGTTGACAGCCAATTCGCGCATAGCCGTATCGCAGGTATTTGCGTCAAGCGTCGAAAGGATCACTCGACCTTTTCGATCGATGACAAAAGCGAATTGCCCTTGATAATCGCTGACGGCGTCGATGATCTTCCGAAGATCGGCGACGTATGCGCCCATCGCCACGACGCCGGCGAACTCCCCCTGCCGCTCATACGGCATCGAACAAAAAAGACAAAGCTCGCCGTTGAGCGCATCCTTCTCCACGTCGGAAAAGACAAGCCCGCCGCGTTCCTTTGCGAGCGTATACCACGGGCGCGTGCGCGAGTCAAAGTGTGCGCCCTGCAAGTCGGAGTAGGTGTCGGTCAAAATCGTGAAGCCGTTTTCCGAGGCGGCGAACGCCGTGACCATGAAGCGATTGAGCCGCATGAAGTCGAGGGCAAGCGGCGCGATGTTGGCGGCATAGCCAATCTCTTCCCGGAGCGCAGCATCCGTGCGATCGACATCGGCGGCAAAGAGCAGCTGCGGCGTCAGCTTGCCGCCGTTTCGCGCGTCGGGCGGCAGGACGGTGTACGGCGTGCAACTCTCCGGCTCCGAGGCGATGCGGCTCATCTCGCTTGAGAGGATCTCTACGTCGCGGCGGATGCTCTCCAGCTTGCCGTCAATATCGTTCGCCTTGTCGTCCACGATGTTCTGCAGCTCGATCTTCTTCTGCTCCAAAAGCGCGGCAGAGCTGCTCGTCGTCGCTTCGCGTCCGATCTCCCTGCCGCTCTCGACCGCATCAAGCCGTGCGCCGAACATGCCGTAAAAGCCGATGAAGCTCAAGATAACGAGCGTCGAAAGGCTCGTCGACAGCACGACGAGAATCATGCGCCCGCGTATATGGAGCCTCGTCCATCGTTTGAGCTTCATGGCGCTTCCCCCTCAGAGCGGCGCGTCTCGACAAGATCGCGAAGATTCGCCGCCGCAGGAGAAAGCGCGAAAGCATCCGCATCGATCGCAACGCCCATAGGATTGTGCAGAACCATCGTTTCCTCTCCCTTGCACAGCGGGAAAAAGCCCGTGAAGAAGTACCCCATCGCACGCAAGACTTCATACGCGGCGACAGCGTCCGCATCGGCGAGATTCAAAAAGACGTTCGACGTCTGCAAATCCGCTCGGCGGCTGCGCTCGATTTCCCGCACCCGCACTTGGAGATCCGCCCCCGCGCGATGCACGAAGATGGACGTGCATCGCTGACGATCATCGTACTCTGCCGACAATGCACTCTTGCCGCGAAGCGCACCGCACGCGGTCGAGATCGCTGCACGCCGATGAAGCGCAGCGTAAATCATCTCCGCCGCACCTCTGCATACGGCAGGTACGAAGATCCTGCACGGCAAAGGGTCAGGCAAAAGGACGTTCACGAGCAGGATATGCGGGTGCTTCAAATTTGTATCCTTTGCATACGAATACTGTCCCTCGGTCAAGAACTCCGCCATCAAAAGAGCGGTCGGCGAAAAGCCCAGCTCTTCCAAGCGGCGCTGCGTGATGTCGTGATACGCGACGCTGCGGCAAAAAAGCGCACGAAGATGCAGACGCTTCGCCTGCTCCACCGCCCTTCGAAAAAGCTGCGGCATGACGCCTGCACCGCGATGCGCCTTGCGCACGATGCCCGTCGCAATCGTACCGCAGTCGGCGTCGATGTGCAGCGCAAGCATGGCGGCGATCTCGCCCGCACTTTCGGCAACGAGAAAATGTGTACGTCCGCCCGCGTGCAGCTCTCTCAGATAGTCCGCGCGATAAAACTCCGGCTGGAAGTAACTCGCGCCGTATTCTTCGCGAATGCACGCGACCAAACCCGCCGCATCCTCCGGCGCAAAGTCGCGCAGCAAAATATTCGGCTTTGCCATGACATCACCCTCCTGCCTCTTGTCCGCATTTCATGCGCACAGTCAAATTGTTGACGCCGAACGTCGTCTTGTAGTGAATCGCTTCCGCCGCCTGCAAAATCATCGCTAAACCCAAGGCGTCGCCGAGCGCCAAAGGATCCTGTGTCTTGCGATGCTCATAATAGTCCAGCGGATTGAACAGCTTGCCGCCGCTTCGTATGCGCAGCACGGCCGCAAGACCGTCCGCCTCCGCGAGCACGAGGAGCCGCACGTCGATCATCGCGGCATTATCGTCCGCAAAAGCGTGCTCGCGAATGCTTAAAAGCATCTCCTCGACAGCAAGGCAGACGAGCAGATTATCCTTGTGTACGACGCCGTTCTGCCGACAAAACGTCTCGATTGCTGCGCTGCTTGCAACGATCTCGTGCGCATCCGCACGCACAGAAAAGGAAATGTAGCGGCCGTCGCGCTCGGCGCGTCTGTCCTGCAGAAGAAGCCCCGCATAGCCGCGCCGCGCATAGAACGGACGCACGAGAAAAAGGATAGCCAAAGGGATCATCGCTGACAGCGTGTATGCCGACCATACGCCGACAAGCCCGAAATCCTTCGACAAAAGCCATGCAGGTACAAGAAGAAAGAGAAACGACTTGCCAAAGATCAATACATTCGCGAGCTTCGTAAAGCCCGCCGCCTGATAATAGAAAAAAAGCAGGTAGCACCACATCGACGGCACAAGACTCACGGCGAAGATATGGAGCGCCTGCGTTCCGAGTGCGGCTTCCGCCGCGCCGCTCATGCCAAAGGCGCGGCAGACTTCCATCGGAAAAAGGAACATCACCGCAGAGGTCAAGAGCATCAGGAAAACGCCGATGCGGTGCGCCTGTCTCTCGATGCGGCGCACGCTGACCGTATCCATCTCCTGCGTAAATACGCTGACGAAGCCCGCCGTCGCCTGCGCCAGACCGCCGAGGATCACGAGCGCGAAGTTCTCGATCGCCGTCACGACAGAAAGCGCAGCAAGGCCGCTGCTTCCTGCGGCGGCGACGACAAGCCGATTTAGAAACAGCAGCCGGAAAAAGATCAAAAGATTGTTGAGCGCCGACGGCGTACCGCAGCTTACAATCTGGCGAAGAAGCGCAGCGTTCATGGAAAACGACGGTCGAAACGCATCCTTTGCGAAGAACAGACGCGTGATGCCGACGGCGGACGCGCCGACCGTAGCGACCGCCGTGCCCCAGACGACGCCCGCAACGCCGCAGCCGAAGCCGCATACAAAGAGCAGGTCGAGCGCGATATTCGCCGCCGCCATGCCAAGGAACACCACGAGCAGGAGCCGCAGCTTACCCAAGAGCTTCAGAAAATTGTACGGCAGGTAAAAGAGCGTCGTGCCGAAACCGCCCAGAAGACAAACGACACTGCAGCGATACGCCTCTTCATACAATTCCGGCGTACAGCCCAAGAGAGGCAGCAGCACATCGAGCCAGCCGCAGCAAAAGCCCCCCGCCAAAAGCGCGAGAACAAACCCCAAGAGCGCCGACAGAGAGAACGCCTCGTTCGCCGCCTTGCTGTCGTCGCGCCCCAAGGCATAGGCGCAGACGGTCGAACCGCCGACGCCGACGAGTGAGCCGAGCGCCGCAAACACCGAATAAAACGGCACGATGATGCTCATGAGCGCCAAGCCGTCTGCACCGAAGAACGCGCCCGCCAAGACACTGTTCGCGATCATGCTCGCCATCGCGCCAAACATCGCGAAGATCGACGACGTCACATGCTTGAAGAACACACGCCGCAAAAATATTTCGTTGTCCGCGAGAGCGTTTTTCTCATTCATGTTCCATGATTTCCCGAATCTTATCCTTGTAATTCCCCTTGATAAACGCACACGTCAAGGGCGACTTGGCAAAAAGACTGCCGTAATTCAGCGAGGTCGCCGGACAGCGGTTGCACAAATACTTGTGCGGACATGCCGCGCATTCCGCTTCATGCTCGAACACATCGCGGTAAGTGTACGCCATATACTGCGCGAGCGGCGAATCGTTCAGCGCTCTCTTGATGTCGTACCCGCCCATGAGGATATTCGGCGCCTTCTCCTCCATCTCCGTGCCGCACATCGGCATACACGGCAGAAGTCTGCCGTCGGGCAGAAGATGCGGGAACAGCTTGCTCGCTTCGCAAAGGCGTTCGCCCTCCTGCGCTTTCGTGCCGCAGCCGCCCAAGGCAGGCAGCGTATAATTCCCGCCCGTCGCATGAAAACAGCCGGCGAGCTTCACGGCGCGAAACGGCATACCGTCGCGCTTCATCTGCGCGATCAGATCCAGATAAGCATTCAAAAGCCGCGCCGTCTTGACCTCCGTATTCTGCGTCTTTTTCCAGTTGCCCGTATTGACGACGTCGGACACGCGCCAGAAATCGACGTCAAGCTCCTTCATCAGCCGATAAGTATCATCGAGCGCGTCCATGCTCTTTTCATGCAGCACCGTCGTAACAATGACGCCGTAACCGCGCCGCTTGAGCCGCCGGATCGTCTCTATAGTTTTTTCCTCCGCTCCCGTAAGACCGCGCATCCAGTCGTGCCGCCCCACGCCGTCGAAGCTCAGGAGAAAAGAATTCAGATGCAAATGACGGCTTTCCAATTTATCGAGAAATGCGTCGGTAATCAAAAGTCCGTTAGAAAAAATCTCTTCAATATAAATGCCCTCGTCGATCAGCATATCGACAAAATCCCAGAAGTCACGACGCACAAGCGGCTCGCCGCCCGTCAAATCGACCATAGCGATGTTCGCTTCCTTCATCTGGCGCACGACTTCTTCGCACTGACGCATCGTCGGCTCGCCGTAGATATTTTCATCGCAGGAGATGTAGCAATGCCGGCAGCGCAAATTGCAGTTACCGGTGATCGACCACGTCAAACTGTGCGCCATCAAGGTGTCGGCATAGCGATACTTCTGCTCCGCAAGAAGTCCCTGATCGCTCGAACGCTCCTCCAAAAAGCCGAGATCAAAAAGCTTCTGCCCCGCTTGGCGCATACTCTGCGGCAAGAGCGGATCGTCTATAGAAACGCCGGGCTTCGTCAAGATCTCAATGGCTTCCTTCTGCATACGCGTAAGAGGAAGCGTCTTGCCATACTCGCCGCTCCATGCCTGCCAATCGTAGAGCGCGAACTCGCGGTCGCGCCAACCGCGCAGACGATAGCGGGGCTTCAAAGTCACATAGCGCATAGTTTCCTCCTGTATTGTTCGAAAAGTAAACGGCTTAGAAAAACAGCCGCCCGCCGCAGATGCACGGCGGGCGGCTGTAGCTTTCGGGACGGTGAAATTGCGGTCTTAGACCTTCGCGCTTCCCTTGATCGTCTCGTGCGTGCCGGCGTCTTCGCCCTTGCATGAGACCTTGCCCTTGTTGATGCCGCCTGCGACAGCGTCAAGCGCTTCATCGGACAAATCCTTCGCATCGGAAGCGAGATATGCCTTCGCCTCGTCGATCGAGATGTCGAAGCCCGCGCTCTTGGCGATCTCGCCGATCTTCTTGAGATCTTCGTCGGATGCGTCCGCGATGTCCTTGCCGCCGAGCACCTCGTTCATGCGGCTGCGCAGCGTCTCATCGGAAATAACCTTTGCGTAAAAATCTGACATTTTGCTCATGATCGTTTTCTCCTTTTCTCTATACGGATGACCTAAAAACTCTCCAAGGATTTGCACCGAGCGATATGCGTCGGCTTCTCCCGTACGACATGCGTTACTTCTTGCCGAGCGAGCCGAGACCGCCGCCCTTGCCGCCGATGTTGGCATGGCCCTCGATCTCGTCGTGCGTGCCGGCATTCTTGCCCTCGCACTCAATGACGCCCTTGTTCACGCCTCCCGCGACAGCATCGAGCGCCTCGTCGGAAAGTTCTTTCGCCTCGGCGGCAAGATACTCCTTCGCCTCATCGAGCGAGATGTCAAAACCGGCTTCCTTGGCGATCTCGCCGATCTTCTGAAGCTCTTCGTCTGTGAGATTTGCGATGTCCTTGCCCGCAAGCACTGCGTCAACCTTGGCGCGCAGTCCTGCATCCGAAACGACCTTTGTGTAGAAATCCGACATTTTGCTCATGATTGGTTCCTCCTCTGGATACATGAAATTTCTTCGAGCGAGACGCCGAGCAGAAGCCGCTTACCGGCGCTCATCTATATCTCTGCACGAGGCAGCGGATATACAAATTCAGCAGGCGGAAAGTCCGCCGTCGATAGTGAAAACCTGTCCTGTGATGTATGATGCCTTGTCACTTGCGAGGAATGCACAGATTTCTGCGACTTCCTCGGATTTGCCGAAACGCTTCATCGGAATGCGTGCAAGAAACTGCTCCCGCTGCTTCTCACTGAAGCCTTCTGTCATCGCCGTGTCGATGAACCCCGGCGCAACGGCGTTGACGCGAATCTTCTTGGCGGCAAGCTCGACGCTGAGCGCACGCGTCATACCGAGGAGCGCCGCTTTCGACGCGCAGTAGCTGCTCTGCCCCGCGCCGCCGCGCTCGGCGTATACCGAGCTGACCTCGATGATCGAGCCGCCGCCCGCACGCATGAGCGGCAAGATCACGCTCTTTGTCGTATGAAACGCGCCCATGAGGTTGCTTTCCAGAACGGCGCGCCACTCTTCTGGCTTCGCCGCGTGAAAGAGGGCGGGCTTCGTGATGCCGGCGGCGTTCACGAGAATGTCGATACCGCCGAGCGCGTCGATCGCGCCTTTCATCTGCGCGGCGATTTCTTCCGCCGCCGTCAGATCGAGAGAAAAGGTATGCAGCGCCGCCTCACGCGCCGAAAGCTCTTCAAGCGCCGCGCTCTTTCGGCGATAGCTGCCCGCGACGCGCGCGCCCTCAGCGAGAAAGAGCCGCGTACAGGCAAGCCCGATGCCGCCGGATGCGCCGATGACAACGGCGCGTTTTCCGTCTAAGATCCCCAAGCTCTACACCTCCATGCGTGCGGCGAGATAGTTGCCATGCACATCCAGCCCCGTCGCCACAATCGAGCGAATCTTGCCGCCGCACTCGCGCTCGCCTCTGAGGAGCGCCGCTCCCAAGGCGATGTTTTCCAGATAGCCGCAGTTCAGGGATTCGCCGAAAATGCACTTCGCGTGCATCGCCCGCACATCGCCGAGCGCTTCTCGACGCGCCGCCTGCTCTTTTGCGTCGAAGCCGCCGCCGTTTTCCGCCGTCAGCACGAGATCGGGCGGCGCATCTTGCCGAACGTAGGCGAGCGCGGCTGTCATCGCCCGCACAGCAGCTTCTCCCTGCGCGTCCGAAAGACGGCTCACATAGGGATAAACAGGGAGCGCGGCTGACGCAAATTTCGTGATGCGGCAATAGCTTTTCGCCGACGATTTCGCCGAGAGCAGCAGCGTCACCGCGCCGCCCGCTATTTTTTCCGACGAGAGCGCCCCCGCCGCATCAAACGATGCGCGAAGCTCAGCCGTCGGATCTTCCACCGCGCCGCAGAGGATATGCGGGGCTTTGCCGCCTGCAAGAAGCAGCGCGGCGTATTCCGCTGCATCGCCCGCGAGAAGCATCGTACTCGGACCTTGCAGACCGTGGACGATGCAGACCTGCCCTAAGCAGGCGTTCGGCACCGTGTAGGAAAAGACCGTAGGGCTGGCGAGAAGCGGCGCGCCTTCGGCGACGGAATCGGCAAAAGCCGCGTTGTTCTCGACAGGGCCGTAGCCCGAGGTGAAAATCGTACCGATGGCGGCACGGTCGGTTTCAACGTCTGCGTCGGCAAGCGCCTGCGCCGACGACGCCACCGCCAGCTTGGCGTAGCGCGGCGCACGGCGCACCTTCGACGACGGCACGCCCAAGTCGAAGTCAAACGCTTCGGCGAACGCCGCGCCGTCGGGCGCAGAAGCCGCCTTTTCTCCCTGCAGCAACCTTGCCGCTGTCGCGACCAGCTCTTCGTTTGAACGGACGGACGACGAGAGAATCCCGATGCCGTCAATGTAAACCGATGTCATACCGCCCGCTCCTTTCCCTTTTCGTACCGCCGCACGACGAGAGCGGCGCTGTTTCCCGAAAACGCAAAGCTGTTTTTTATCGCATACTCGGCGTCGAGCGTGAAGCTCTCGTCTGACAGCCGAAGATTCTGAGCGTCTCCGATGCGCGTCGCAAGGCGCGGCATCGGGATGTACTTCTGCTCTGCCAGCGAGAGCAGCACACTTGCCAGCTCGATTGCTCCCGACGCACCCATGCAGTGACCGAGAAGCGCTTTCGTCGAGGAGAGCGCGATCTCATGTCCGACATCGCCGAAGAGCTGTTCAAGCGCTTTCATCTCCATCGCATCGTTCGCGAGCGTTCCCGTGCCATGCGCGTTGATGCAGCCGATGTCGGCAGGCGTTATGCCGGCGTCTTTGAGCGCGTCCTGCATGACGCGGTACGCGCCTTCGCCGTCGGGTCGCGGGCTTGTGATATGATAAGCGTCGTTGCCGAGCGCATAGCCCGCGATTTCGCCGAGGATTCGAGCGCCGCGCGCCTTTGCTCCTTCGAGTGATTCAAAGAGGAAGAACGCGCCGCACTCGCCGATGTTGATGCCGTCGCGACTTTCATCGAAGGGATTCGACGTATCCGCAGACAGCGACTTCAAAGCATTGAAGCCGTATGCCGTGACGATAGACAGTGCGTCCACGCCGCCGACGATCGCGCGCTCTGAAAGACCGTTTCGGATATAGTCGAGCGCCATGCCCGCCGCCGTCGTCCCCGCCGCACACGACGAGGAAACGATGGAAAGGCTGCCCTCCACGCCGAGGAGTGATTTGGCGTATGCCGAGAAGTCATTCATGTGCGCGATGAAGGAATCGCTTCCTGCCGCTCCCGCTTTCTTTCGCAGGCTGTGGCGGTAAAACGCGTCGGAGCTGAAGATCAGCGTGCCGAAAAACATGCGGCACCGCGTTCCCCACGAAGCGATTTCCTCCTTCGTCAGCCCCGTATCTTTCAAAAAGCTCTCTGCCGATTGACGCAGCAGCTCGAAGTAGCGACCATTCGGCTCGTCCGCTGCTGCAAGCCCCTCGACTTCGCCGAACTGTGCGGTCGAAAGCCCCGACGGATCAAACGCCGTACACGAACGGATGCTGCCCGCGCCGTCAAAGCAAGCTTTGGCGAAGGATTCGCGGTCACGCGCCGCGCCTGCGGCAAGACCCATGCCCGTCACGACCACGCGCCGGCTCATAGCGGCTGCTCCGCGTGCTCGGTCACATAGTCGGCGATCGCTTTCACCGTGCGCAGTTTCGCCATCTCCTCGCTCGGGATTTCTCCCAAGCCCCAAGTGCTTTCGATCATGACGACAAGCTCCAAAGAGTCAATGGAGTCCAGACCGAAGGACGGCTCGCCCTCTTTCACCTCGCCGAACAGCGGGGAATTTTCATCGACGCCCTCCAGCTCGGAAATATCGAGATCCATCGTCTTAACGATCTTGTCGTAAACTTTCTGCTCCAGTGGTGTCAATGTTCTTCCTCCTAAACATATAATGAATGGTACGATGCGACGATACGGTGACGCGGCCAAAAACCTTTTCGGAAAACGCGTGCGCCCGCTTGTTGTCCGCATAGACGGTGTAGGCGGCACGGTTGCATCCCTTCTTTTGAAAGGCTTCCATCGAACGTGCGACGGCGAGAAAAATGCAGCCCGTATTTTGAAACTCCGGCGCAGCCGACAGGTGTTCGAATACCGCGCTGCGCTCATCGGGCCGTATGACCAGACTGTAAGCCGCAAGCTTTTTTCCCTGTTCACCCGCATGGACGAGCAAAAAACTCATGTCGCGGTCGAGCGCTCTTCCCTCATTGTCGAAGAACGGGCGCACGTCCAAACGATTGCCGTATTCGTTGTACGAAGAGTTGTAGAGCGCATCTATGAACTCTGCCGGCGCTTCGCTGAACGAGTAAGCGATAAAACCGAGCCGTTCAATGAGAGCGCAGAGCCGATTGCCCTTTTTCTGCATGAACTTCTCCCAGTGGGACAAATCCTTTTCGATGCCGGAGCGAAAGCTTGTGCTGACGTTGCCGACCCAAAAGCCCGCCTTTCGGATGAGCTTGTCGAGCGGCGCAAAATGCGCTGCATCTTCCGTCAAATTGATCCATAGCTCCTTGTCTGAGCGCTTGAGCGCTTCGGCGATCAGGAGCTTCGCGGCTCCCTCGCCGCGCCGCTCGGGTACGGTGAAGATTTGCGCGATGCGATCCGTATCGCCCTCATCGGTCTGTGCGAGGTAGCCGCACGGTCCCTTTTCGTCAAGCAGGATGTAGAGTGCGCCCGAGCCGGAGTCCGCCGCTCTCGCACAGAGATCGGCGTATGCCGTGCGATGATCGCCGAAGAGGCAGATGTAGTCCGTGTACGTCCCCTCGATGATGCGCGGCTTGTGCAAGAGCGTCGCCTCCCTTTTCTCATTCGTCCGTCTTACTTCTTCTCCTCCGGCTTTCGCATGTGCGGCGAACCTGCGGCTGCGACGTGCATCAGCTCGTCATCCGTAAGCTCGCGCTCTTCAGCGCTCGGCTCTTCGATTGCAGCGGCAATCCTCTGCCAGATGCGCTCTTCGAGCTTCGCCCTGCCGCGTGAGAAGTCCGCCTGCCGGAAGCTCCGTTCCATTTCATCCATGATCTTGCATCTCCTTTCTGTTTCGTGTTTTGTTGTGATTGCCTTCTCGCTTATATATACGAAACGCCAAGGAGAAAATCGCCGCTTTAGGAAAAAATTTTTTCAGAGATTTTTCGGCATTTGTCGAGCAGACGGCGATAGCGATGGCTGACAGCGTTCGCCGTCGCGCCCAGGACGGCGGCGACTTCATCGTTGTCCATATCGAGAGTGTAGCGCATCTCCAGAAGATTGCGCTCGTCCTCCGTGAGCTGCTGCAGGATCTCATACGTTCGCTCGCTCGCGGGATCGTCGAAGCTCCCTTCCGCCCGAGCCGCTTGCGTCGGCTGCATCGGCTCGGGGAACTCGGCGACACTCAGCTCCTTGCGCCGATACGCCTTGCGGAAGTAATCGTTGACCTTATTGTGCGCGATCGTACCGAGCCATGTCGTGATCTTCGCGCGTGAAGCATCATACTTCTCCCAGTTCTCCCACGCCGCGATGAATACGTCCGCCGTCACTTCTTCGGCATCCGCCGCCGAGAGCAGACGACCGTAAATATAGTTGTAGATCTTGCGCCAATGCTCACGGTAGACTGCCTCAAACCGAAGCTTCACGTGCATTTTTCCTAAGATGTCTCCCGTCATGGTTCCTCCTGTCTCTGCAAAAACTGCAAAACTGTTCCATCCTTGTTACGCCACCTGACGCTGCACGAGATCAGCGAACAAGCCTCCCTTCGCCAGCAGCTCATCGAAAGCGCCGCTCTCGACGATCACACCTCGATCCATGACGAGAATGCGGTCGGCGTCGCGGATCGTCGACAAGCGATGCGCGACGATGATGCGCGTCGCTTTCAACCGCTTGAGGCTCTCGGTCACGATCGCCTGCGTATGGTTGTCAAGCGCGCTCGTCGCTTCGTCGAACACGAGGATCGCCGGCTTACCCACGAGCGCACGCGCGATCAAGAGGCGTTGGCGCTGACCGCCCGAGATGTTCGAGCTGCCCTCGCTGATGACCGTCTGCATCCCCATCGGCATACTGCGAATATCGTCGGCGATGCCCGCCGCCTCCGCCGCCGCCCATGCATCGTCCTGCGTAAGCGCCATCGTGCCGACGATGTTCGAGAAGATGTCGCCCGTCATGAGCTGTCCGTTCTGCAGCACAACGCCCATCTGCGTGCGCACAGAAGCGAGATTCAGCTCCGCGAGATCCTGCCCGTCGTAGTAAATCGCGCCGTGCCGAGGCTTTTCAAATCCCAAGAGCAGCCGCACAAACGTACTCTTACCGCAGCCCGAACGCCCGACGATGGCGACCGTTTCGCCCGGCTCGATGCGCAGGCTGATGTCCTTCAAGACATCGGGCTTATCCGCGCCATAGGAAAATGTCAGATGCTCAATGCGGATCGCGCCCGTCAGAACTTCGGCATCGACGCGCTCGTCGCTCGCCTCGGGGCGCTCATCCAAGATCGCCTTCATATTCTCAATATGCGGGCGCACGGAGAAGAACTGCACCGCAAGCGGAATCGCCGCATTGAGCGTCGCATTCAAGCCCGCGAAAGCCGTGTGAAACGCCATGAACTGCGCGTAACTGATCACCGTCTTGTACGGGTCGTGCCCCTGTTCAAGCGCCATGCGCATGTCGTAGGCGACCACATAATACAGCGCGATGTAAAGGATGAGCGGCTGTACGCTTGCCAATATAAGGCGATAGTTCTCCTGCCAGCGCAGCTTGAGGTTCCACTTCCACTCCTCACCGAACGCACGGCTCCAAAGGTGGAACGCCTGTCCATCCGCGCCTTGCAGCCGGAACTTCGCAAGACCGATGAAGATCTGCTGTACGACGCCCGCCGTCTTATTGTGCGCGGCGACGCGCTTTCTCTGAAACGACAGGACGTTTCGCGAGATCACGGCGACTGCCGCTGCATAAAGCCCCCAGAGCACGACGGCGATCACCGTGAGCTTCAAGCTGTAATAGCACATGAGGAGCAGGCTCCAAAAAGAAAAGGCGAGGTTGAATACGATATTCAAAAGTTCGCCGCTCAAGATATTCTTGATCGCCACGACGCCCATGAGCCTTTGCACCAACTCTCCCGACGGAAAGCTGCGAAAAAAGCGCGTCGGCAGCGCGAAGAGCCGTCCGAGAAGCGCCGCTTCGACACTCATATCGACGTTTGTCGAGATGCGTAAGATCGCAACGGAGCGTGCGATGGTCACGGCGAGCGTCGTAAAGCTCGCGAGGATGACGATCTGCGTGACCGTCACGAGTCCTTGGTAGTCGAAGATCGGCAAGATGTCGTTGAAGATGGTTTCCGTCACCATCGGTGCGATGAGCGCCACAACACCCGCGATGAAACTCGCGAGGAAGATCACCTGATAGTCCTTCTTCCACAGACGCACGGCGATGAACTTCAGGAGATCCATAGGCGTGAGCCTCTCCGTCGGCAGCCCCGCATAGCAAGCGAAAGCGTCCGCGTCAATCTCTCGGGCGACCTCGGGTGTGAGCGGCTTGCCCTTCGGGAAGCTCCGGCTGACGATCTTATACTGCGTCGGCGAGATCGGCAAAAACGCCGCAAGCTCCTTTTTCCTGCCGTAGTAGCCGAGAATCACGCCGCTGTCCTTTTCATACCAGCCCTCTTCCAAATGAATCAGACGCATCGCCATCCCCGCCTTATCGACAAGACGGCGAATCAGTCCGATTTGATCGAGTTTCTTGGCAATCTCAGGCGCGATCTTCAAACTGCGCTCCGGCATGGCGAGAGCGTGCGCAATGCAGCCGACGATAAAAGCGGCGTCCTCGCAGACGACGCTTTCAGAAAAAGCGCCCGCACGAAAGAGCGAATCCTCATCCATCAAAAGTGCAACCGATTCGTCGAACAGGCGAATCTCTGAGCGCAGGCGCAGCTCCATCTGCTTCTGGAAGCGAATGTCCTCCGAGCCGAAGTGGACGCCGATCAGCATGGAAAGGATCCGCTCGTGCTCGGCAAACGTATGGCAAAGCGCCGCCGTGTCGTCCGCCGCGCCGTCGAGCATCGCGCCCGACTCCCAGAGCTGCAGCATATCGTCGCCAAGGTTCGCGAGCCGCTCAACCCAAGGAAGCTCCGCGAGCTTGGCGAACCAGACCTTCATCTGCGGCAGATGAAAGTCGACGGAATACGCCGAAAAAGCTGCGGGCTCCACTTCCGTATCCGCGACTGCATAAACGCCGATCTCAATCTGACTAAACTCGTCAAACGCCGGATAAACGACCGCCCCCGCGGAAAGTTCCATCAAAAACATCTGGCGAAAGGCGGCGGCGTTCTTCGTCACCGCATAGACTTCCACTTTTCCCGCTGTAATCTTGAGCATCTGCTCTTCTCGGCATGGGAACCGCTGTCCCGCTAAGAGCTGCATGTCAGTCCTCCCCTGCTCCCGTTTCTCGCAGCAAGCGGCGATACGCGCCGTCCGCCTGCATCATCTCGCGGTGCGTACCGCGCTCCGCCACCCGTCCGCGCTCTAAGACGATGATCTCATCGCAGTCGCGGATCGTCGACAGGCGATGCGCGACGATGAAGCACGAGCAGCCGCGCCGCCGAATATTTTGCAGCACCTTCATCTCTGTCACGGGGTCGAGCGCACTCGTCGCCTCGTCAAGGATGAGCAGCGCAGGATTTCTCGCCAAAGCGCGCGCGATTTCCAAACGCTGGCGCTGCCCTCCGCTGAAATTCGTGCCGCCCTCGCTGACCTCGCTCTCGTAGCCGCCGTCGAGCCGCAGAATGTCCTCATGAATACACGCATCCTTCGCCGCCTCGATGACGTCGGCACGCCGAATCGACACATCAAAGAGCGTGATATTTTCCTGCACCGTGCCGCTGAGGAAAAAGATGTCCTGATTGACGACGGCGACCGAGCCGGTGAGCACGCTCCTCGGCACATCGCGCCGCCGCACGCCGTCGAAGCGGATCTCCCCCGACCATTCCTCGTACAGCCCCGAAATGATACGCGCCACGGTCGATTTGCCGCTGCCCGAAGGCCCCACGACAGCGACCCAGCGTCCCGGCTGCAAGGAGAGATCGAAATGTTCTAAGAGCGGCGGCTCCAACGGACTGTAGCCGAAGGAAACATCCGAAAGCTGCAGCGCCCCCGCCAAACGATGCGGCATCGGCGCCGCATCGACCGCATTCGCCGCTCCGTTTTCCTTCGCCAATACGCCGCTTGCCGCATCGTCGGCATCTGCCGCATAATTCAGCGAATCAATCGGATAGCGGCGCACATCGTCGAGGCGGCGCAGCTGCATCTCCGTCGTCTGCAACGTCGTTCCGAGCGTGACGAGCTTGTTGATCGGACTTTGAAAATTCGCGATGAGATGCTGAAAAGCGATGTAAATACCGGCGGTCATGACGCCCTCCATGATGGAAAAGCCGCCGACCGTCATGATGACGGCGGTGTTCAGTCCCGCCAGAAACGCCGGCAGCGCGGATGCCGTCAGCGACCAAAGCTCGATCTCCTGCGCGCTCCGCAGCACCTTCGCATGGTAGCCCGCCCACTTCGAAAAAAGGTCTGCTTCCGCACCGTTCGCCTTGACCGTCTCAATCATGAGAACGCCGTTCATCAGCGTGCCGTACTCCTTGCCCGCTTCCTGCTGCACGCGCATGTTGAGGTCGGTGATCCTGCGCCGAAGCGCGAGAAACACGCCGATCTCCGCCGCGCTGAAGCCAAGGCCGATGAGCGTTAGAGAGACGCTGTACTGCAGGAGAAGCAGCAGAAAAAACATCGCGACGAAGAAATCAAGCGCCGCCGTCGCCGCCGCGTTTGACAAGACCGCAGCGACGGACTCGTTGAACGCGATGCGCGAAGCGACCTCCGCCGCATAACGCTGCTCGAAAAACTGCATGGGCAGGCGCAGCGTATGCCAAAAGAAACTCGCGGAATCGGCAAGCGTCAGCTTCTTCTGCCAGCGCGTGAGGACGCGCGCGCGAAGCGCCGTCAAAGCGCCGACAAGACCGATGGCGCAGACCATCGCCAAGATCAGATTAAACAGCCAGTCGGGATGACGCGCCGTCAGAATCTCATCCAAAAAGATCTGGTTGAACACGGGCTGCGCCAAGCCCGGCACAATCATCAAAAGCGTGAGGATGCTCACAAAAAGCACCGCCGCGCGGTCGTGCCGCAGCTTCTTCGCGATCGCATGAAATACGCTGTACGGCGCACCCTCGGGACGAAAGTTCTCGCCGGGACGAATCTTCAGCGCGATGCCCGTAAACGACGTACGAAACTCTTCCCACGGCACTGTGCGCCGCCCGACGGCGGGATCGTTGAGGTAAGCTCTGCCGTTCTTGACGCCTTCAAGGACAACGAAATGGTTGAACTCCCAATGGATAATCAGCGGGTACTCCGCCTTCTTCACGGCGTCCGGCGTCATCTGCACGCCCTTCGCCGTACAGCCGCGCCCGCGCGCCGCTTTCAAAACGCAGCTCGCATTCGAACCATCGCGGTTCACGCCGCATTCGGCGCGCAATTTCTCAAGCGGCGCCCACAGCCTGTAATGCGCCAAGATCATGGCAAGCGCCGCCGCGCCGCACTCGGTAGCCTCCATCTGCAAGATCGTCGGCACCTTGACGCGCAGCTTTCTCGCACGCTCGCCGCCAAACATTCGCTTTATCCAATTCATGGCGTCACCTTGATCTCAGCCATTGGCTCACCTTGTAGAACACCTTCTCAATCGGCGGCTTGCGTTCGATGACGATAGACCCTTTACAGAAGCTGCCCGCCGTGATGTCTGGCCGATCGCCGACAACCGACGTCCAGAGATATTCGTTTGATTCATCTTTCACGAGGTCGAAACGCACCTCCATCAAGGCGCTTTTCTTCTGCTCGGCGATCCACTGGGCGAGGTATGCGTTGCCAATCGACTTCTGCGCTCCCTGCGCCGACAGCGGGTACTGCGACACTTGGCGCACGATGCCGACGAGACTGCCGGACTCCGCCACCTCGGCGCCGCTCGGCGCGACCTGCACGAGCATCCCCTGCTTGACGCGCTTGCCCTTCTCGACAGGAATATACAGAACGCCCGTCAGCTCATCAATGCCTTGCGTCAAGCGAATGCGGCAGATCGGCATCCCCCCCGAGATCACCGTGCCGTCGTCGACCATGACCTCGTCAACGATGCCGTCATAATCGCTGTAAATACTCTCCGTGACGAGCTGCTGCTGACGCTTCTGATCGTACTGATAGGCATAGCTCATCGCCTCGCGCCCACTCGTCGCAAGCCCGAGACCTTGACGCGCCATCGTCGCATCCATCGACTTTTCCGCCTGTTCGACCTGCGCGATTAAGTCGCCTTTGGCGATCGGCATACCGTACTTCGCATAAACATGGACGATCTTGCCGCCGCTGATATGCGAAACATTCACCGTGCCGGCGGCGTCCATGATGAGCCCCATCCCCTCGACCGCCACCGTAAACGAGCCGAACACCGCCCAGAGCAAAATCGAGCCGATGAAAATAGCGACTGCCGCCAAGAGCGCCCACCCTGTCGGCGATGTGACCGAGACCATTTTATCCAAGCGGTCGGGGGAGCGCAGCTTATCCAAAGCCTCACGGCTGAACAGCAGATTGTTCTCCTTCGTCATGCGCCCTCCTCCAACTGAACGGCAGCCTTCGTGCCGGATTCCAAGCCTTCCTTGCCCGAGGTGATTACGACATCGCCCTCCGAAACGCCCGCTAAGATCTCGATATATTCCTTATCCTGCACACCGACGCTGACCTCGCGCATCTCGATCTCCTGCCGTTCGTTCCAAACGTAGACGAGCGGATGCTCCGACAGCGGATTTTCCACCGCCGCCAGCGGCACGGTCAAAGCGCGATGCTCCTGAAATGAGCGAAGCTCCACGTTCTTGTACGTTTTCATGTCAAGAATCCCCGACGAGTTATCGACGCTCCAAACCACACGGCGCATCTCGGCAGGCTCAGTAAGCGGCGGCTCGACGGAAACGACCGTCGCCGTGAAATCCTGCTTCTCGCCGCGATTGCCGACGCCGTACGACGTATCGTAAGCTTTCTGAAAATCTTCCAGCAGGATCGAAACGCCGACCTTCTGCCCCACGGGATACCAGCGCGCCAGATAGTCCTTAACCGTCTTGGAAAAACGCAACGCGCCGTTGTTTCCCACGAGAACGAGCGGCGTGCCCGCCTTGACAAAAGCGCCCGCCGCCTGGTAGACGAGCAGGACTTTGCCCGAAATGGGCGCCGTCACCTGTTGGTACGACTCCTGCAGGAGAAGCTGCTGCTTTTGCGCCTCAAGGGCGGCGACACGCGTGATGAGCGCTTGATACGTCGTATACATCGCCTCAAGCTTTTCCTTCGACGCCGCCTCTTGATTCCAAAGACGCTGGTAACGCTCATAGTCGTTTTTCGCCTGCTGCAGCTTCGCCTCCGCTTCCATGATATTACTGTCCATCTCCTGAACCTTCAGCGGGTACTCGCCGTTTACAAGGCGGCAGACAACCTCGCCCGCTTCGACGTCGTCGTTTCGCTTGACCGTGATCGATGCGATGCGTCCGTCGATCAAAGATACGGTGTCCGCCATATCGGGCGACTGCAGCGTCATCGTATCGAAGCGCAGGATCGGGTGCAGCATACGCACCGTCGCACGTGCGCCCGTAAGCGTAATGCGGCGGTCTTCGAGCTGACGCGCAATCTTGTTTTCACCGAAATGATTCAGATATGTTCCGTAGATCATCAAGCCTATGACGAGGCTCATCGTCAGAGCCAGTCCGATCAAAAGAATCCGCTTCATGCCACTCTCCTCTTCATCGCCTCATTGTGCATGAACCGCCGGCACGGGCGCAGCGGCGACGCCCATCGCACGCTCCAGCGCCGCCTTGTTCAAATTGTATTCATAGAGTGCCGTATAATAATTCGTCCGCGCCCGCACGAGCTTTTCCTGCGCGTCCGTCACCTTGAGCATGATATCGACGCCCTCTTTGTAGCGCACTTCCGCGAGGACATTGTTGCGCTTCGCCTGCTCGACGGCTTTCTCTGTCGTATGAATCTTCTCTTCTGCCGTTTTCATACCGCGGTACGCTTTCTGTATATCGAGACGAATCGTGCGCTCGGTCTCCTTCTTGTCGGCAACGAACTTTGCCGTCGCTTTTTCGGCAGCCTTGACGTTCGCCGCCGTCACTTGATTATCAAAGATGTTCCACGAAAGTTCCGCGCCCACCTGCCAATTCTCGCTGCGATCATCGCCAAACGGCGCATCGCCTGCAATCGTCCTGCTCAAGACGCCCGCAACGCGCGGCCGCGCCGCACTCTCTGCGACACGCTTCTGCGCCTCTGCCTGCTTGATGCGGCAGTCCGCCGCCGTGCGGTCAGGGCGGTTCTGCAGCCCATAGTCGATGCAGTCGGAAAGCGTCCATGCGTACGGCTCATAAGTAAAAGCGTCGATCAGCTCGATCTCCGCATCTTCAGCAAGACCGAGCACAGAGCGGAGCGTCGTCTCAGCGACGGCAAGCGCCCCTTGCGCGCTCAGAAGATTCTGCTCATAATCCGCCATCTGCACCTGCATCTCTAAGACATCCGAACGCGCCACCGTTCCCTCGTTGAATTGAATATTGAGCAAATGCAGCTGTTCGCTCGCCATGCGCACGGCGCTTTCGGCGACCTGCAAGAGGTTTTTCCTCTGCAGCACATCGTAGTACGCCTCGATCGCGCGGAAGCGCACTGCCTGGCGCTCGCCTTCGACGCCGAGCGCCGCCGCGTCCGCCTGCGAGCGATACTGCTGCACGCTGCCCTCGATCTGCCCGCCCGTATAGAGCGGGATTTCGAGATTCAAACGATTACTGAAACGTCGGTCAGTCGAAGCATAATCCTCGCCGCCCAAGCGCAGCGCCTGCGAACTCCATGTAATCTTCGGCCCCGCCGAACGCCGCGCACTCGAAAGCTGCCAAGCCGCCGCCTCCGCACTCGCCTCCGCCGCCGCAATCGTCGGATCCAAAGCCAGCGCACGCTCCACGCTCTCCGCCAGCGAAAGCCGCACCGCCGCTTCCCCCGCACTGAACACGCCGCTCAGAAGCAGGCACGCCGCCAAACATTTCAAAATACGTCGTTTTATATCCATAGATATACAGACCTCATTCAACGAAATTATATAGACACCAACCTTATATGTGACACCTATTATAACATAGGACATTGGGCTTTGTCTAACGCCATGATATCGTTTATTTATAGGATTTAAGGCTTATATTTTGTAAGCGTGGCAAAAAAATAGGGCTGGCGCACATAAAACATGTGCGCCAACCTCATTCCGCTCCGTCCGTTGACGGCTTTGCTGCCATCCCGCTTCAGCAGGCTCAACTGAAATCCGGCTTTTCAAAAACAGCCTCATAGTCGGTAACGCCTCGCGCGATGGCTCTGGCGAATACGTCGGCTTTTTCCACAAGGAGTCTGGCTTCGGGCAAATGGTCGATGAACGCCATCTCGACGAGAACAGCGGGCATAGCGGTCGCATGAAGCACGATGAGTTCAGGGCGCTCCTTGACGCCACGGTCTGTCGTGCCGAGAGTTCTCGTGATCTGCTGCTCGATAGTGTGCGCGAGACGTTCTGCCCTTCCGCCGCACGCATAAATGAGCGTCTCGGTGCCATGCGCCTCGCCGTCCGCTGCATTGCAGTGGAGACTGATGAAGATGTCGGCGCACCACTTGTTTGCTTCATCGGTTACAGCGGCGTTCCAACGCTCAATATGGCAGCTCTCCCATGCGAGATTGTCGCTCTGCATGAGAAATACTTCCATGCCGACAAGCTCCAGGTAGAGCTTCACCCGCGCACCGATGTCGGCGGCGACGTCGCACTCTCTTAGCCCAAGTTCGGCATTGACCGCGCCGCTGTCATAAAGAGGATCGTGTCCCGGATTCAAAAATACACGCATTTTCCCACTCCTTTTCTTCTAGCTCCCGCGCTTTTTGCGCTTCGGCAGCATACATGCGTGAACAGAAGAAAATATATCTTTTTCAAAATAAAGGAAAATTATCCTATAGAATATCTTCAAAATCGTCTTACCTAAAAGTGGAAATCTACCGATATCATAATTGAGAAGGAGGACAAGGCGCAGTTCTCCAATTAAGAAAGTTTACGCAAGTCACACGAGAAAGGTTGATGTATCATGGGCTTCTTCCAAAACGGAAAAGCTGCGGCGGCGCCCGCCGTTTCAACAGGGTCAGCAGACGATATTTTGAAGTTGGAGCGCTACTTAAAGACGCTTGCTACAGGCAAGCTCGATGCACCGGCGCCCCTGGTGAGCGCACCGGCTCTACAGCCTTTAGCCGGAGCATTGCAGGCGTTCGTCTCACAACAAGAGCAGCAGGCGCGCCACATCACATTGGCACTGAACAGCGGTCTTGCACAGCAGATCCACTCTTCCATTATGCTCAACAAGCTGTTTTTCAATTTGACGGACATCGCGAGCGGCGTGCAGGAAGTCATGGAAGTCATTCGCGGACTGGCAGCGTCGATCAACGACATCGCCTCCATGTCAACCGATATTGCCAAGCAGACGACTTCGGGGCAGGAAACGATGGGCGCAGCGGGCGAAACGATCATGGGGATGGCGGCGGGCAACCGCGTCGTCGGCGACAGCATCAGTCTCATGGTGCAGCGCATGGATACGCTGACGAGTTCCACGGCGAACATCAACACCCTCGTCGCAACGGTCAACGGTATTTCCGAACAAACGAACCTTCTCGCCCTGAATGCCTCCATCGAAGCGGCGCGCGCCGGCGAGCACGGACGCGGCTTCGCTGTCGTCGCGGAAGAAGTCAGGAAGCTCGCCGTGCAGTCGAAAGAATCCGTCGAAGAGATTCGCGCCCAGCTCACGTCGATTCAAAACGAAGTCAAGAGCCTTGGCGGTCAGTTTGACTCGATGGACGAGACTTTCACAAAGAACTCGGAAAACATCGAAGCGACAGAAAAGCAAGCGGGCACCATCCGCGATACCTTCACGGAAATCAGCACATCCATGGAAAAACTCGCGCCGTTTGCCGAGCAGCAGTCGGCTTCCTTCGAGGAGATGACGGCGTCGCTGACCCAAGCCGTCGACAACATGCACACAGCGAAAGACGAAGCGAAGGAATGCAACACGAGCATCTTCCATGTGCTGATGGAATCGAGTTCCGTGCGCACAGACTTCCTCAAAGGCGGGCTGGCTCTTCAATCGAATGATATTCTCGACCTCGCCAAGACCGATCATCTGATCTGGTTCGCACGCATCAATCAGATGCTCTTGGGCAACGTACAGCTCAAATCCGCCGACGTCTTGGACTACACCAACTGCCGTCTCGGTCACTGGTACAACGGACAAGGCAAAGAGAAGTACGGCGGCACGCCGGTCTTCGAGGGGCTGGAAGCAACGCATGAACATTTCCATAACCTCTGCGCAGAGGCCATCGACGCATACAACAATCACAACGAATATAAAGTACACGCTCTGCTTCCCGAAATTGAGCAGGCTTCGAAGGTCGTTCTGGACACATTGGATCAGCTCAAGAGCATGTAAATGTTCAGGACATCGCTTTTTCATACAATTACGCTGATTTACGCGGCTTTGTTCCATATATCGCAGAGGTATGGAACAAAGCCGCTTTTTCCTTGCATACGCTAAACTTGTACGGGCTGTGCTGCGGTTTCTTCCACATTCCTTCACCGGACGATCTTTGTTCGGTTGGCGTTTCCGTTTTGCAGGAATAAGAGCCGGCAAAGCAGAATAAAGGAATCGCCGGAAAATGCAGCGCCTCTTAAACAAAATCACCGACATGCTCATTTTGCGAAATAGATGCGCGTTTTCCACGAATGTGCGATCACAGCCAAAGGATTTGAAAGGAGCCTTCCCCATGAATCATTTTGATTTTGACGAAATCATCGAACGCCGCCATACGAACAGCCTCAAATACGACTTCGCCGAAGAACGCGGCTATCCCGAGGACGTTCTGCCGTTTTGGGTCGCCGACATGGACTTTCGTGCGCCGCAGGCGGTGCGTGATACCATTCGCCAACGCGCCGAGCATGGCATATTCGGCTATTCGAGTCCAAAAGACGACTATCATGCAGCGCTCGAACAATGGTTCAGCACGCGCCGCGGCTGGCAGCCCGGAAAGGATGCGCTCGTCATCACGCCGGGCGTCGTATTTGCGCTCTCTATGGCGGTGCGTGCTTTTACCGCGCCTGGTGATACCATTCTCATAACCGAACCCGTCTACTATCCGTTTTTCAGTGTCGTCGAGGGCAACGGGCGCACGCTCGCCCAAAGCACGCTGCTCTTCGAAGACGGCGCATATCGCATGGATTTCGACGACATCGAGAAGAAGATCGAGGAGCGCAAGGTGAAGCTCTTTCTCCTCTGCAGCCCGCACAATCCCGTCGGGCGCGTCTGGCGGTGCGAGGAGCTGGAGCGTCTGGCGGCGATCTGCCTCGCACACGACGTCCTCGTTGTCGCCGACGAGATCCATGCCGACTTCGTGCGCCCCGGTCACAGGCACACGCCTTTCGCCGCGCTCTCGCCCGAGACTGCGGCGCGGACGATCACCTGCACTGCGCCGAGCAAGACATTCAACCTCGCAGGGCTGCAGCTCTCGAACATTTTCATCACAGAAAAAAGCCTGCGCCAAAGATTCCAGAAGGAAGTCTTCAGCACAGGCTACGGCGAACCAAGCCTTTTCGGTCTCTTGGCGGCGCAGGCGGCATACAGCGAAGGCGGTCCGTGGCTCGACGCACTGCTCGCTTACCTTGAGCAGAACATCGCGCACACGAAACGCTTCCTCGCCGAGCATCTGCCCAAGGTGCAGCTCATCGAGCCGGAAGGCACCTACCTCTTGTGGCTCGATTTCCACGCCTACGGTCTTGAAGCGAAGGCGCTCGACCGAAAGATCATCGACGAAGCGCGTCTCTGGCTCGACGACGGCGCAATCTTCGGCAAGAGCGGCGCAGGCTTCCAGCGCATCAATATCGCCTGCCCGCAGGCGACGCTCACGAAGGGGCTTGAAGCGCTCGCACGCGCGTTCGAGTGAGCTTTTCTAGAGGAACTGCGCCATATAGACCGGCAGGCAAAGGACGTCCTGCTCTCGCTGCAAATCCTTCGTATAGATCAGATACTTCTCATCGACATGCTGAGAATATCGGTTGGAAAAGACATCGAGAGAAGTATGGCGTTTGTAGCCGGATGATTTGACCTCCAACGGACAAATCTTGTTTTTCCGAGGTACAAGGAAATCAATCTCGTACAGATTGGTCTTCCTCTCGTTGGGAAAGGTATGATAATAGAGCTGTCTGCCGTTGGCGGCGAGCGTCTGAGCAACGATGTTTTCATAGAGATAGCCGAGATTTGCCGGCAGGCGATCGCCCAAAAGCTTCTGATATATGATGTTGTCGGTAAATTCCTGATCGCGGAAAGCGAGCGTCGTAAAAAGCCCCGTATCGGACAAGTAGAGTTTGAACCGTCCGGAGTCTTTCGACAAGGAAAGTCCGGCGCTCGGCTCGCTCACATGATACGCCGCCAAAACGGTGCGCGAATCCAAAAGTTCGGCAATCAGCTGCGCCCATCCCTGTGTTCGATTCCGTCCGAGTGCGCCCGCCAGTGAATAGCGTGAAGCGTGTCGGTGCAGCTGCGCAGGAATGTTCGCAAACAGCTGCGATAAGCGTCCTGTACCGTCGATCTTATGAAAATCAGCTTCATAAAGTTCCACGATGGCACGCTTGATCCGATCGACGTCAACAAAATTTTTGGCTGAAAGGTATGCCGCCACCGCCTGCGGCATACCGCCGATCAGCATGTAGAGGCGGAAGGTTCGCATAAGTTTGCGGTGGGCAGCGCTTCCCACCGCTCTTTTTTTCTCATACATCCGGCGCAGCAGCGGCGCCGTCGCTTCATCGTCAAACGCCCAGAGGAATTCCTCGAAATCCATCGGATACATAGAAAGCCGATATTCTTCACTCGGAATCAGAATGTCCTTGACATTTTTGCGGATGGAAATGAGCGATCCCGTTTCGATATAGTCATACCTTTGATCGTGCACCAGCGCCTTGATGGCTTGACGTGCCAGCGGACAAAGCTGCACTTCGTCAAAAATGATGACAGATTCCCGAGGAAAGAGCTGTACGCCGCTCTGCAGCTGCAGCTGCAGAAAAATATAATCCAAATCGGAAACATCGTTGAATAGGTCGTACGTCTCCCTCGAACAGCGAGAAAAATCCAGCCGGATATAGCTTTTATATTCGCGTCGCGCGAACTCTTCTACGATCGTAGATTTGCCCACACGCCTTTGTCCCTCGATCAGCAGGGCGGATGCGCCGCGCTGCTCGGTTTTCCATCGTGCCAGTTTGGAATAGATTTTTCGTCGAAACATGTGTCGTTCTCCCGCTGTCTACATGAACGGCTCTGCTTTGCAGAGATCGTGCAGCTCCCTTAAAGGAACCATGCAAATCCATTCTAGCACAGATTCAGCAGCCAGCCAAATCTTTTCAGCAAAAAAACCATCGTTCTGCCAAATCTTTTCCGAGAAAATCCCAGCAAACAGCCAAATCTTTTCTCAAAAATACCCGTCATTTTGCCAAATCTTTTCGACCGATCCATGCGGACGCAGCTCACGAAAAGATCGCTCTTCTCACCACTGTCTTCTGTGCAGCCGATCCAGCCCCGCCCGCAGCAAAATCAAGAAGGAGAAGATTTCAAGCCGCCCCAAGATCATGAGGAATCCTGCAAATACCTTGACCCAGCCGGGCAGAAGCAGGAAGTCCTTGCCGCCGTAGAGGAGCGTCACAACGGTTCCCGTGCCCGACAGGCAGCCGACGGCGAAGCCCATAGCGGGCAGCGTGTCGATGTGCGCGAGCGCGAGGCCAAGCGTCGCGAGAATCAGCACGACGACATAGAGAAAGAAGAAGCTCAAGATCCTGCCGTGGAGTTTGTGCGGCACGGACTTGCCGTCGATCTTGATGTTGACGATCATGCGCGGGTGGATCGTGCGCAGGATCTCCACCTTTGCCATCTTGACAAGCACGAGCAGGCGCATCGCCTTGAAGCCGCCGCCGACGGCGCCGATCGAAGAACCGAGCGTCGCCAAGAGAAGCAGCACGGCATGAGGAAAGGTCGGCCATGCGGCAAGCGGCGCAGCGGCAAAACCCGTCGTCGTCGCGAACGAGATGGCGTGGAAGAATCCCATGCGCATGCTCTTTTCGACATCGTAGACGCCGACGACGGCGAGATAAAGGGCGAGCGCCGCGCCGCCTAGGAATACGACGAGGAGGAAGAAGCGCAGTTCCGCGTCCAAGAAGAGCGCACGCACATCGCGCCGCGCCGCCGCGCGCTGCCACAGGATGAAGTTCACGCCTGCAAGAAGCATCGCGGCTTCCGCCGCAAGTTCCGTCGTGACGCCGCTTCCCTTCAGCACGATGCCGCGCGGATCAAGTCCTGTCGTAGAGATCGAGGTCAGGGCGAGCACGACACTCGACAGGAAACCCTCGCCTGCGAGCAGAAATAGACCGATCGAAAGAAGCGTCAGAGCGGCGTAAAGAAGCGCCATCTTTCGCGCCGCCGCATTCATGCGCCGCAAGAGCGGGCTGAAGTTCGTGCCCTGCCGCGCCGAGAGCGTCAGCCCGAAACAGCCGCCGACCTGCGGCATGATTGTGACCAAAAGGCAGAGGAAGTACATGCCGCCGATCCAGCCTTGGAAGATCTGCCAGAAGCCGAGCGAGCTTTGAAGTCCCGTCGGCGTAAAGAGAAGCGCTGTCGTTGTGAACGCCGCAACGCTCGCGAAGAAAGCGTCAGCAGCGGAAAGCTCGCCCGTGAGAAAGAACGGCAGAGCGCCCAAAAGCGAGTTCAACAGCCATGCGGCGAAGAGAAATACGGCGCCGTCGGTGACGCTGATCGTCCGGCGATGCCCCTTGGAGAGATGCGAAAAGACGCGCCAGAGGACGAACGAGAGCGCCGCAGGCACGCCGAAGGAGAGCGGGTGCTCGTCCTCCCAGAAGATCGCGAGACCAAAAGCGACAAAGAGCGCCGCGCCTTCCAAAAATGCCATGCGCCCGAGCAAAAAAGCGATGATGCGCGTGTCCATATCAGTCCTTGCCCTTGAAATACTTCATGACCTTCTGCGCAAAGCGCGTCTGGATGAAGAGAATGGTTCGGTCGCCGGGCAGAAGCACCGATGCGCCGTTTGGTATCACGGCTTCGTCATCGCGCACATAGGCGCAGACGAGGCATTCGCGCGGCAATCGCGCGTCCATCAGAGGAATCCCTGCGACGGGTGCGCCGTCCTGCACGATGACCTCAACGGCTTCCGCTTTCGCACCTTCGAGAAGTGATACCGATACGACGCCGCCGCGCCGCGCGAAAGCAAGGACTTCGGATGCGGAAAGAAGGCGCGTCGGCAGAACGATGTCGACGCCGACCTTTTCCATGAGGTCGACGTATTCGCTTCGCGCGACGCGCACGACCGTTTTCTTTGCCCCCAAATGTTTGGCTAAAAGCGCGAGCATAAGGTTCAGCTTATCGTCCTCCGTCAGGCAGACGACGGCGTCAGCATCGGCGACGCCCTCTTCCATCAAGAGGTCAATGTCCGTGCCGTCGCCGCAGATCGCAAGACCGTTTTCGAGATTTTCCGCCGCGAGGCGGCTGCGCTCGCGATTGGCGTCGATGATCTTTACAGCGACGCCCGCCTCGTCGAGCATCTTGGCGAGGAAGCGGCCCGTGCGCCCCGCGCCGATGAGCATGACGTGTTCGAGCCGTCTTGCGTCGCGCTGCACGAATGTCTCGCTGAACTTCTCGATCTCCGTGGGATCACCGATGAAATAGGCGTTGTCGTGCGGCAGAAGACAGTCGTCGCCGTGCGGGATAATCATGCGATGGTCGCGGAAGATCATGCCCGCGAGGATCGCCTTAGGCATTTCGAGATCTTTCAGAGGGATGTTCGCCAAGGGCGAGTGGCGCGTCACCTTCGTCTCGAAAAGACGCACCTTGCCGCTCGCAAAGTCCTCGACGTCGAGCGCGGCGGGCGTCATGAGGATGCGGTAGACCTCGCGCGCCGTAATGAGTTCGGGGTTCAGCATGAGGTCGATGTCGAAGTTCTGCTTCAGGTATTCCTTCGCTTCAGAAAGAAACTGCATGTCGCGGATGCGCGCGACCGTGTGCGTGATGCCGTGCTTCTTCGCGAGAATGCACGCGACCATGTTGACCTCGTCGCCCGCCGTCACGGCGATGAGGATGTCCGCCGCGCGGATATCGGGATCGTTCATCGTGATGGGGCTGGCGCCGTTCGCCGTGATCGTCAGCACGTCGAGCGTATTTTTCGCCGCTTCCAGGCGCACTTCATCCTGATCGACGAGCACGACGTCGAACTCCTCATTGGAAAGAAGCTCGGCTATGCTGTAGCCGAGCTTTCCCGCACCGACTATAACAATGCGCAAGGCAATTCCTCCTTTTGAGATATATGCACAAAAAAGCCAAGGGAGCCGCCGCCGTGCAAATTTGCACGGGCTTCCCTTGGCTTTTTGCACCCTTTGCCTTATTTTAACCCATTCGGCGCGGCGGTGCAAATCATTTCAGCGCGATAAGCTCGTAGTCGCGCGTGCCGAGCCCGATCTTCTCGCCATGCACGAGCGTTTCTTCCCAACAGACGTTGGGATTTGAGTCGAGGAAATGATTGTGATGGTGCTGCCAATCGGGCTTGGCGAGGTGATCGCCGAGCTTGCTGTTGCGGATCGGCTGCGCCTTGAGCGCCATGTCGACGCACGCCTGATCGAGCGCGATAGGATCAAACGAAGCGAACATGCCGATGTCGGGCAGAATCGGCGCGTCGTTCTCGCCATGACAGTCGCAGTGCGGCGAGATGTCACGCGCAATGCTGATGTGGAAGCACGGACGATCCTGACAGACCGCCTGCGCGTACTCCGCCATGCGGCGGTCGAGGATGTCAGCGGCGTCCCAGACCTCGTTGTAGAGCGCGTTGAAGGTACACGAGCCGATGCAGCGGCCGCAGCCCTTGCAAAGCTCCTTGTCGACGACCGCCTTATTCCCTACATAAGAAATCGCATTCGAGCCGCATTCCTTCGCGCAGCGGCGACAGCCGCGGCAGCGCTCCTCGTGTACGCCGACCTTGCCCGACGAATGCTGTTCCATCTTGCCCGCGCGGCTGCCGCAGCCCATGCCGATGTTCTTGATCGCGCCGCCGAAGCCCGTCTGCTCATGCCCTTTGAAGTGCGTGAGACTGATGAAGACGTCGGCGTCCATGACAGCGCGGCCGATCTTCGCCGTTTTCAATACGATGGCGTTCTTGATCGGCACTTCCAACTCGTCCGTGCCGCGCAGCCCGTCGCCAATGATGATCTGACAGCCCGTCGTCGTCGGATTGAAGCCGTTGATATTCGCGCAGTCGAGATGCTCGGGCGCATGGCGGCGGCTGCCCGGATAGAGCGTGTTACAGTCCGTCAAAAACGGGATGCCCTTTTCCTCTTTCACGAGATCGGCGACAGCCTTCGCGTACTGCGGACGCAAAAACGCAAGATTCCCCATCTCGCCGAAGTGCATCTTGATCGCGACGAAGCGGCCCTCAAGCTCGATCGTTTTGAGGCCCGCTGCAAGACACAGCCGCTGCAGCTTCTTCGTCAAACTCGTGCCAACTTCCGTACGAAAGTCGGTGAAATAAACTTTTGCTTTCTCTGCCATTATATGTACCTCTTTTCATGCTCTTGGCATATTTCCCATGCAGAAGAAGCTCCTGCCTGTCTATCATACCATAGTCCACATGAGAAGTATATGAAATCTGCGATTCTCATGCGCTTTGCCTTGACCTTGAGAACTTTACTCCGTAGAATAGTGCTATGGAATTTATTGGAGAAGAATTTGTGTGCCGACCCGCAGAAGGTCGATGGCTGGAACCTTTTATGGAACTTTGGTTCTAAATCTTATCATTTTAAGGAGGCGTTTATTTTGACAGCAAAAAGAACGATGCAGGGATTGATGGGTGCGCTCATGGCGCTCATGCTCTTGTCGGGCTGCGGCCTGCAGGCGGATGATGCTTCGCATTCGGTCGAAGCGAAAGCGGAGCAGACGGCGGATATGGAGGGCGTCGAAGGGACAGCGCCGGCATTTAAGGCGACCGCATTTGACGGCTCAGATGTCGCGATCAATGCTGCTATGGACAAGAAGCTCTATGTCATCAATTTCTGGGCTACATGGTGCCCGCCGTGCCGCGCCGAGATGCCCGAACTCAACGAGTTCGCCAAGAAGCATGACGGCGAAGTCACATTCTATGCGATCAATCTCCAAGAGCCGAAGGATACGGTTGACAAGTTCCTCAAGGACAACGGCTACACGATGCCTGTGCTCCTCGACCTCAACGGAGAAGCGGCGGACATCTATCGCGTCCGCGCCATCCCGACGACGTATGTCATCGACCGTGACGGCACGATTCTGCTGAAGAAGATCGGCGGCACGACGGCGGCGGAGCTGGAAACGGCGCTCTTGCGCGCGGCGAAGTAGGGGGGATTCTTTGGAAGCGATTTCTTTCGGCGCAGCGTTCCTCGCCGGCGCCGTTTCCTTCGTTTCGCCGTGCGTGCTGCCGATGCTGCCGACATTCCTGCTGATCCTCGCAGGCTCCAGCGGCACGGCGGCGGATGGCGCCGCCCCCGCTTCATCGGCAAAAAGCGCGGGCCGTATGCTCTTTCGCAACGTCTTTTTCTTTCTCTTGGGCTTTGCTGTCGTCTTTCTCGCGCTCGGCGCGACGGCGACCGTACTCGGGCAATTTCTCGCCCGACACCTCGCCCTCGTAGAAAAAGCCGGCGCTTTGCTGCTCGCGCTCTTGGGACTGTTCCTCTCGGGGCTTATCAGTCCGCGCTTTCTCTACCGCGAGTGGCGTCCCTTTCTGCACCGCTCGTCCGAAGGGGCTGTCGGCTCCTTTCTCCTAGGCATGTCGTTCACCGTCGGCTGGACGCCTTGCACGGGACCGATTCTCGCGGCGATCTTCATCTACGCAGGGAGCCGCACGACCGTCGTCGAAGGGCTTTGGCTGCTCGGCTTCTATGTGCTTGGCTTCGCCCTGCCTTTCCTCGTGCTCGCGCTTCTCTGGCATCGTCTTGAAAAGCGTGTGCGCACCCTCTACCGCTTCCTGCCTGCGGTACAAAAAGCGGCGGGGATTTGTCTCGTCGCACTCGGCGTCATGATGTGGTTCGGCTGGACGCTGCGCCTTATGGGCTGGCTCTCCGCTTTCGTACCATTCTCTTTGTAAGAATCGTCGAGGGTATCCGTGCTTCCTATCGCGCGTCCATGCTTTTCCATGAAAAAAATTTGACGCTGCCGCAAGCGGCGTCGGAAAGGAGTGTCCCATGCAGATATCCAGCCGATTCACCATTGCCGTCCACATGCTTGCGGCACTCGCTCTCTTCGAGGATGATCGCCGCGTCACGAGCGACTTCCTCGCAGGCAGCATACAAGTCAACCCTGTCGTCGTCCGCCGCCTGCTCCTCATGCTCAAGGGGGCAGAGCTTGTCAGCGTGGCGCGCGGCAGAAACGGCTCGCGTCTCGCGCGAAACCCGTCGGAGATCACACTCTACGATGTTTACCGCGCGACGGCGCTCTTAGAGGACGGCAAGCTCTTTCACTTCCACGAGCGACCGAATCCCGCCTGCCCCGCCGGGCGCACGATTCATGCCGCCTTGGACGGCAGGCTCTTCGACGTGCAGCAGGCGATGGAAGAAAAGCTCCGTGAGATACGTTTGTCCGATATCGTCACAGATATGAAAGCGGCTATGAAAAAGGCGCAGCCCTAGTGCTGTGCCTTTTTCGCTTGAGATAAGGAGGAACATCTTTATGCGTATGTATGATCTCATCACGAAGAAAAAACGCGGCGAGCCGCTTGCCGCAGAAGAAATACGCGCCATGATCGAGGGCTTCACGACGGGCAGGATTCCCGACTATCAGATGGCAGCGATGCTCATGGCGATCTGCTTTCGCTCCATGACGGAAGAAGAGATGCGTGCGCTTACGCTCGCTATGGCGGCTTCGGGCGACGAAGTCGATCTTTCCGCATTCGGCGCATCCACCGTGGACAAGCACTCGACAGGCGGCGTAGGCGACAAGACGACGCTCATCGTCTGCCCCATCGTCGCGGCGGCAGGCGGGCGCATCGCCAAGATGAGCGGGCGCGGTCTCGGTCACACAGGCGGCACCGTCGATAAGCTCGAAGCCATTCCGGGCTTTCAGACGACGCTCTCGCGCGAAGACTTTTTCGCCGTCATAGAAAAGACGGGGCTTTCTCTCATCGGTCAATCCGGCGAGCTTGCGCCCGCTGACAAGAAGCTCTACGCGCTGCGCGACGTCACGGCGACCGTCGATTCCATCCCGCTCATCGCCGCATCCATCATGAGCAAAAAGCTCGCGGCAGGCAGTGCGGCGATCCTGCTCGACGTCAAGACGGGCAGCGGCGCCTTCATGAAAACGCTGGATGACGCATTGGCGCTCGCCCGCGCTATGGTCGCCATCGGCGAGAGCGCGGGCAGGAAAACCGCCGCCGTCATCACCGATATGGATGCGCCGCTCGGCTTCGCCGTCGGCAACGCGCTCGAAGTCGCCGAAGCCGTGGACGTGCTGCAGGGCAGAGGCCCCGCCGACCTTAGGGAAGTCAGCCTCGCGCTCGCCGCCGACATGCTGCGCCTCATTGGGCGCGGCGACTTCGCAAAGTGCCAAAGGCTCGCGGCAAATGCCGTCGCAGACGGCAGCGCCTTTCGCGCCTTCGCCGCTATGGTCGAGGCGCAGGGCGGCGATGCAGCGTGCCTCACCGATCCATTGCGGCTGCCGCAGGCGGACTTCCGGCGCGAAATCCTCGCCGAAAGAGACGGCTATATCACGCGCATGGACGCCGAAAGAATCGGTCAAGCCGCCTGTATGCTCGGCGCGGGCCGCGAGACAAAGGACAGCGACATCGACCATGCGGCGGGCATCCGCCTCATGAAAAAAACGGGCGACGCCATAAAAGCACACGAACCGCTCGCCCTGCTCTACACGAACGACGAAAGCCGCCTCGCACCCGCAGCCGCCTGCTATAGACGCGCCGTTGCGATCAGCGCAAAGCCGCCCGAAAAGCGTCCGCTGATCTTCGCGCGCGTCACGAAGGACAGCTTCCAAAGCGCCGAAAAGCCGCACGAGCCGACGGCGAAAGAAGCGTTGAGCGCCGCCCTCTTCGAAGAAGTCGCCGCCGCCATGTCGCACCGTACCCAAGAAGGAGGCAGCACAGATGGACGATAAGGCGCTCATCGAGCTTGCCAAACAGGCACGCGCCCACGCCTATGCCCCCTACTCCGGCTTCGCCGTCGGTGCGGCGGCACTCTCTGCCGACGGGCGCGTCTTCTTGGGCTGCAACATCGAAAACGCATCCTACGGTCTGACAAACTGCGCCGAGCGCACCGCCATCTTCAGCGCCATCGCGGCGGGGGCGAAAGAGCTTGTGGCTCTCGCCGTCGTCGCAGACGGCGAGCAGCCCTGTTCGCCGTGCGGCGCTTGCCGCCAAGTCGTCGCCGAATTCGCCGTCAAGCGCATCATCCTCGCCAACCTCGCAGGAAAAAGCCGCGTCGTGACCGCTGAAGAGCTTCTGCCCTACGCCTTTTCCCTCGACAACAACAAAACATAGAAACACCGTGCCCATGCGTCTGCCCTGTCTCCTTACACGGCTAAAAGTATGCCGTCGGCGGTCGATTCTCCGCTTTTCAACAGTTTCCTAGAAAATTTATAGGAAACTGTTGACTTTTTGACCTTTTATCTTTATAATGAGAACCAGTAAAGGGAAGCGACCATCCTACAAAGGAGATGAAGATCATGCATGAAGCAGGACATACCTTTTTGGCGCGAATGGGAAAGACGAAGCTGCGCCCGGGCGGCATCGACGCGACGAACTGGCTCTTGGAAAAGGCGAAGATTCAGCCCGCCTCCAAGGTTCTTGAAGTCGCGTGCAACATGGGCACGACGATGCTCCTCGTCGCCAAGCGATACGGCTGCAAGGTCACAGGCATAGATTTGGATGAAGCGGCGCTCGAAAAGGCGCGTGAAAACATCCGTGCAAACGGCTTCGAAAAACAGCTCTCGGTCGTCTGCGGCAGCGCTTTCGATCTGCCCTTTGAAGATGCGAGTTTCGACGTCGTCATCAATGAGGCGATGCTCACGATGCTCATCGGCGAGGACAAAGATCGTGCCCTCAAGGAATATTCGCGCATCCTAAAGCCCGGCGGCGTGCTTTTGACGCATGACGTCGTATTCCGCGAAGAGAACCCGCAGGTGCAGCACGAACTTATCGCCGGACTCTCCAAAGCGATCAACGTCCATGTCGAACCGCTGACACTTGCAGGCTGGAAGGAAAAGATCGAAAAGCACGCCTTCCGTACAGAGCAAAAGTACGGCGCAATGACGCTTCTCGATCCGCCCGGCATCCTGCATGACGAAGGAGCGAAGGGCGCTTTGAAGATCATGACGAACGCCATGAAGAAGGAGAACCGCGATATGTTCACGACGATGTTCGACTTCTTCCACGACCACGCCGCCCAGCTCGGCTATGTGGCAAACATCAGCACACGACTGTAACCGCCGCGGGATAAAAAATGGGGCTGCTGCACAAAACGAATGTGCAGCAGCCCCATCTTTCTTTGGCAAGATGCGCTTTTTCAATAATTCTTCTTGAGCTGTTCGAAATACGCCTGCGGATGATTGCAAACGGGACAGACCTGGGGCGCCTGCGGCGATTCACAGACATAGCCGCAGTTGCGGCACTGCCAGATGATCTTCTCGTCCTTCTTAAACACCTTCTCATCCTTGATATTTGCAAGCAAAATGCGATAGCGCTCCTCGTGCTCGCTCTCGATCTTCGCCACAGCCTCGAAGAGACGCGCAATCTTCGTGAAGCCCTCTTCCTTCGCGACCTTGGCAAACTCGGGATACATCGAGGTCCATTCCTCGTGCTCGCCGTCTGCGGCTGCCTCAAGATTCTCCGCCGTCGTGCCGACGCCCGCGACGAGCTTGAACCAGATCTTTGCGTGCTCCTTCTCGTTGCCCGCCGTCTCGGCAAAGAGCGCCGAAATCTGCTCGAAGCCGTCCTTCTTCGCGCGTGACGCATAGTAGCCGTACTTCGTATACGCCTGCGACTCCCCGGCAAATGCCGCCCAAAGATTCTTCTCCGTCTGTGACCCTTTCAGTTCCATAGCAAATCC
>NZ_JBQNBV010000003.1:0-42394 GCF_052169755.1 Selenomonas sp.
GGCGCAGCCATCTGCGTCTATTGCAAAACGAAGAGCGCTTTTCTCAAGAAGACTGTAGCGACGGCTCTTCCCGTCGGCATACTGGGCGTTGGCGAGCCGCTGATCTACGGCGTCACACTGCCGCTCGGACGCCCCTTCCTCGGCGCCTGCATCGGTGGCGCCTGCGGCGGCGCGGTACAGGCATCTTTCGGCGTCGGCGCTCATGCTATGGGGATATCGGGGCTGCCGCTCGCCGCTGTCACGGACAATCTCACGATCTATCTCGTCGGACTTTTGACTGCATACATCGCAGGTTTTTGCGCGACTTGGCTGCTCGGCTTCCAAGATCCCGAAGAAGCGCTAAAACAATGAAAGGAGGCATTGCCATGCAGACAGGAATCTCTGTTTATCCCGCTCTTGACAACACCCCAAAAGAAAATCTTCACCTCATCGAGTCTGCCGCCAAACTTGGCGTCACGCGCATATTCACCTCCTTGCATATCCCTGAAACGAATCAGCGCACGCTCAAGGAAGAGTTCAGCGCCATCGTGCAGACAGCTCGTAAGTATGATATGGAGATCATCTCCGACATTTCTCCTGCAACTCTTGAACTTCTCGGTATGCGTCATTTTTCTCTCGCCGCATTTCAATTTATGGGTATACATACCCTGCGCATTGATTACGGATATGGCGCCGCGCACATTGCTGAACTCAGCCGCAATACGCAGAATATGCGCATCCAGATCAATGCTTCTACGGTCACAGGCAAATTCCTCACACAGCTTTTGCAGGAGAACGCTGACTTCGACAAGATCGACGCACTGCACAACTTCTATCCGCGCGAAGGCACAGGACTTGCCGAAGCGACACTCGTGCGCAAAACGGCGATGCTGCACAAGGCAGGCATATCCGTCGGCGCTTTTGTTCCCTGCCATTTCCGCCGTCGTTCGCCGCTTCGCTGCGGCTTGCCGACGCTTGAGATGCATCGCGACTTCCCGCTTTCCCTTGCAGCCCGCCACCTCGCTGCCATCGGCATGGATTCTATTTTCATCGGCGATTCTCTGCCGTCTGCCGAGGAGTTGGAGACGCTGACCTCGATTGAGGACAACTGCGTGACTATGCGCGCCGAGCTTTCTCTGCGCGAGCCAGTACAAGAAGAGCTGTTAACGCATGTCTTTACCGCCAGACTCGACGAAGCGCGCGACGCTGTGCGTGCGCAGGAGAGCCGCGCCATTCTCAAGGAAATGGGGCAAGATATCCTGCCGCAGAATCAGAAGATGCGCCCCTACGGCGCTGTTACGCTCGACAACAAGGACTACGGCAGATACATGGGCGAGCTGCAGATCATCAAGCATCCGCAGCCCGCCGATGCCCGCGTCAACGTCGCTGCGCTCATTCCGGAGGAAGAGCAGTTTCTCATCAACTACATCATCCCCGGTAAGAAATTTTCCTTCCATCTCGATGAATAGCGCACCTCATGCCGCTTCGTGCGGCGGCTAAATATGTGTCCTGAAAGTTTGCACGAAATAAAGAACTTCCGCCAAGCCCTGCGGCTTATTTGGCGGAAGTTCTTTATTTCCTACACCTTATCCGACATTTTTTATCTGCGTCTGCAATGCTGCTGCCCTGCGCTGCTTCGCCAGCTTTTTCTTTTCCTTGCGGATCGCTTTGCTGTAGCGCTCTTCCTCGCTGAAGATGCAGCCGCAGTACGGCTGGCGATAAAGCGCAAGCTCGTGACTGATGTCGATGCCTTCCTGCCAGCCCGAGCGGAAGTCCTCGTAGTAAAAATCGACGCCATATTTTCTTGCGAAGAACTCCGCTGTCTCGCGCATGAGATCGTGCTGCTGATGGATGCTGTAAAAAAGCGTGCTCGTAAACGCTTCGAAGCCGTTTTCACTCGCGTAACGCGCCGCTTCACTCAAACGCCATGTATAGCACATGCGGCAGCGGCCGTTGGGCAGTCGCTCGGCGCTCAGAGCACGCCGCAGAAAGTCGCGCAGCATATAATTCTCGTCCGTTCGTATATCCAAGTCTGTCTTGGCGGCAAATTCCTTCGCTGTCTTCAAGCGCATATCCCACTCTTTATACGGGTGGATGTTGGGATTGAAGAAGTAGCCGACAGGTTCTACACCATCTTGTCTGAGTTTCTTGACCGGATAACACGCGCAGGGACCGCAGCACATATGGAGCAAAAGTTTCAAGCTCATTTTCCGTCCTCCACATAAGGCACGCCGAGATGTTCATAGGCGGTGCGCGTCACGACGCGGCCGCGCGGCGTGCGGTTGATAAAGCCGAGCTGCAGGAGATACGGCTCGTAGATATCTTCGATCGTATCGCTCTCTTCGCTTATGGCAGCCGCCAAGGTCTCCAATCCGACGGGACCGCCCGCAAACTTTTGAATCATCGTCAAAAGCATACGGCGGTCGGTATGATCGAGTCCGATGCGGTCTACTTCAAGCCGATCGAGCGCCGCATCGGCAATCGCAGCCGTAATCGCCGACGCGCCCTGCACCTGCGCGAAGTCGCGCACACGCTTCAAGAGGCGGTTCGCGACGCGCGGCGTGCCGCGTGAACGCCGTGCGATCTTTTCTGCACCGCTCTTTTCGATAGAGATTTGCAGGATCTCGGCCGCGCGCTCGATGATGAGCATGAGTTCTTGCGGTTCGTAATACTCCAAGCGTGAGATCACGCCGAAACGATCGCGCAGAGGAGCGGCAAGCGCCCCTGCTTTCGTCGTCGCTCCGACCAAGGTGAATGGTGCGATGTCAAGTCGGATGGAACGCGCACTCGGTCCCTTGCCAATGATGATGTCGAGAGCGAAGTCCTCCATCGCCGAATAAAGCACCTCTTCGACGCTTCTGGAAAGTCTGTGTATCTCATCAATGAAAAGCACATCGCGCTCGCCGAGATTCGTCAAGAGCGCAGCGAGATCGCCCGAGCGTTCGATGGCAGGTCCCGAGGTGATGCGAAAGTTCACGCCAAGCTCATTGGCGATGATGCCCGCGAGCGTCGTCTTGCCGAGGCCGGGCGGCCCGTAGAGCAACACATGGTCGAGCGCCTCACCGCGATTCAATGCCGCCTGCACGAAGATCTTCAAGTTCTCCTTCGCTTTCTTCTGTCCAATGTACTCGACGAGCTTTCTCGGGCGCAGACTGTACTGCCAAGTGTCCGCTGCCTGTTCGTCAAGCGCGATGATGCGCCCTTCCATCTCATCCATGCCGCCCCTCCTTCCTCATCGGTGTTGCGCAAACTCTTTCAATGCAAAGCGAATGAGCGCTTCAGCGTCCTTGCAGTCCTTGGCACGCCGCAGGACGGGTGTGAACTCCGCCTGCGTATAGCCGAGAGAGAGAAGTGCCGCGCCCGCTTCAGCAAACATCGTATCTTCAACAGGCTCTTCAATCAAACCTTCCTCGACAATCGTTTCATGATCCGCCATGAATCCTTTCATCTTGTCCTTTAGCTCCAAGATGATGCGCTCCGCTGATTTTTTGCCGATGCCCGGCGCTTTCGTCAGGATGGCTGCCTTCTTGTTCCGCACGGCAAGACAGAGGTTCTCCGGCGTGATGTTCGACAGGATGCCGAGAGCCGCTTTGGGACCAATGCCCGTGACGGAAATGAGCATTTGAAAAAGCTCGTACTCTTCCTCGGAAAAAAATCCATAGAGCGTCATGGCGTCCTCGCGCACGGCGAGATGCGTAAAGAGCATCACTTCTTCACCGATATGCAGACGGCTGTGCGTCGCGCCCGACACAAAGACGCGATAGCCGACACCCGCGACGTCAAGGAAGCAAAAATCAAGGGAAAGGCGCGCGACCTTTCCCCGCAGGAAACCGATCATTAGAATCTCCTCGCATATCCGAACTACAAACGATTGCGCCAAGCGACGCTTCCCATACAGTGTGTCGTGCATACAGCGACAGCGAGCGCATCCGCCACATCATCGGGCTTTGGCGGCTTAGCAAGATGCAGAAGTTTCGACACCATGTAGATGACCTGCTCTTTTGTCGCCTTTCCGTAGCCCGTCACCGCCTGCTTGACTTGCAGCGGCGTATGCTCTGCGATTGGCAGTCCGTTCTTCGCCGCCGCTAAAAGCACGACGCCGCGAGCCTGTCCAACAGGAATCGCCGTCGTGACGTTGCGATTGAAGAAAAGCTGCTCGATGCCCATGACATCCGGTTTATACTCTTTGATGAGAGCGTCCAGTCCATCGTAGAGCTTCATCAGACGATCTTCCATGCGCGCCTTGGGGCTTGTCGTCAGCGCACCGTATGCGTGCGGCACGAGGCGACTGCTCTCCAAAGAGACGAAGCCGAAGCCGCAGATCGCCGTGCCCGGATCAATCCCCAGAGCAAGCATGACGACTCCGCTGCAAATCGCACGACCACAAACCTTTACTCTTCATCAAATGCATAGTTGCTGTAGACGTTCTGCACATCATCATTCTCTTCAAGCGCGTCGATGAGATTCTGCATCTTCTCCGCATCCTTGCCCTCAAGCTTCACGGTCGTATCAGGCACCATCGTGATTTCCGCCGACGCCGTTTCGATGCCCTTTTCACCGAGCGCCGCTTCGATTGCTTCATAGTCGGCAGGATCGGCAGTGATTTCAAAGACGTCGTCTTCCGCCTTGAAGTCCTCTGCACCGGCATCGAGAACAATGCCCATAAGCTCATCTTCATCCTCGAACGTTTCTTTTTCTACGATAAAAACGGCTTTTTGCTTGAACATCCAGCCAACGCATCCCGTCTCGCCAAGGTTGCCGCCGTACTTTGAGAAAATGTGGCGCACATCGGCGGCGCTGCGATTGCGGTTGTCCGTCAGGATGTCGAGCATAATGGCGGACCCTGCCGGACCGTAACCCTCGTATGTCAGCTCTTCGTAGTTGCTCCCTTCAGCAGCGCCAAGCCCTTTCTGGATGGCACGCTGGATATTGTCCTTGGGGATATTGTTCGCCTTTGCCTTGGAAAGCGCCAGCTTCAAGCGCATATTGCCCGTCGGATCGCCGCCGCCCATGCGGACGGCAATGGTGATCTCCCTGCCGATCTTCGTCGTGATCTTGCCGCGAATCGCGTCATTCGCCCCTTTTTTTCTCTTGATGTTCGCCCATTTGGAATGTCCTGACATGAAACCTTGCAACTCCTTATCCAAAATGTATCGTTATGCTTCAGGCTTTCATAAGCCGATAATGCTTTTTCTTTCCCTTCTTGACGAGCGCTGCACCGTCGGTGAAATCTTCATCGCACAGACAATAATCAGCGTCTCTTACCTTCACGTCGTTGAGCGTGACGCCCCCCTGCGCGATGAGCCGCCTGCCTTCGCTCTTTGAAGGGAAAATGCCGTGCTTCGTGAGGATGTCGATGAGCTTCTTACCCATATCTTCTGGCATCAGCGTAAATGTCGGTATATCTGCCGACGCGCCGGCGCCGCCAAACATCGCCTCAGCTCCGGCTTTCGCCTTTTCTGCCGCCGCTTCGCCATGCACGAGCTTCGTAACTTCGTAGGCAAGCACCGTCTTTGCCTCGTTGATCGCCGCATCCCTGCGTGCGCCCAAGCGACGCACCTCTTCCATCGGCAGGAACGTCAAGAGTGCAAGACATTTTTCAACGTCAGCGTCGTCGATGTTGCGCCAGTATTGATAGAAGTCGTACGGCGGCGTCTTTTCGGCGTCGAGCCAAAGCGCGCCGCCCGCCGTCTTGCCCATCTTCTGCCCGTCGCTCTTCGTAAGCAGCGTGAAGGTCAGACCGTAAGCGGGCTTCGCTTCCTTCCTGCGAATGAGTTCGACGCCCGCAATGATGTTCGACCACTGGTCATCGCCGCCCATCTGCAGTTTGCAGTCATGGCGGCGATGAAGCTCCATGAAATCGTACGCCTGCATGACCATGTAGTTGAATTCGAGGAAGGTCAGCCCCTTTTCCCAGCGCGATTTATACGCTTCGGCAGCCAACATGCGGTTGACGGTGAAGTGCGCTCCGACCTCGCGCAGAAGCTCGATGTAGTTGAGTTTCCGCAACCAATCGCCATTGTTGACCATCAGCGCCTTATCCTCAGAAAAGTCGATGAAACGCGCGATCTGCTTCTTAAAGCAGCTGCAATTATGCTCGATGTCCTCATCGGTGAGCATCCTGCGCATGTCCGTACGCCCTGAAGGATCGCCGACCGTTCCCGTGCCGCCGCCCACGAGGCACACAGGGCGATGTCCGCCGCGCTGCATGTGCGACATCGCCATGAGTCCGAGAAAGTGCCCGACATGCAGGCTGTCCGCCGTGGGATCGAAGCCTACATAGAATGTCACGCACTCTTTATCGAGCATCTCCCGCACGCCTTCCTCATCGGTACATTGAGCGATGAAGCCGCGCTCTTTCAAAACATCAAAAACATTTGCCAACGAACTCTTCCCTTCTCTTCTCACATGTACCTATCAATCTCTGCCCTTGGAAACACTGCCGCCCGGCTCCGGTCCGCCGTCTGCAGCAGGCGGCGACGGCTGCTGCGTGGGTACGGAAGCGGGCTGCTTCGCCGATGAATCTGTACTCGAAGCTTTGCCGCCTGCGTTGGATGGCGCCGTTCCCTTGGCGTCCTTGGCGTTCTTTTCCTTCTTGTCCGGAGCCTTTTCTTCCTTCACGGCTTTCTCGTCTTTGATTTCACTGACGTTACCCGGCGTATAGGACACACCGTCAAAGTTCTTCACGGGCGTGCCTGCGACGACCTTTTGCATGAATGCTTTCCAAATCTCCGCAGGCGCCATGCCGCCCGTCATCATGCCCAATGATGTATTGTCGTCGTTGCCGACCCAAACGCCTGCCACGAGGTCGGGCGTATAGCCGACAAACCACGCATCGTGATAGTTGTCTGTCGTTCCCGTCTTGCCTGCGGCGGGGCGTCCGATATTGGCATGAGTGCCCGTACCATGCTGCACGACATCCTGCAGCATACTCGTCAGAGACGCCGCGCTGCTCTCTTTGATGACGCTTTTTTGCTTTAGCTCCGCCTGCTCAAGAACCTTGCCGTTGCGGTCAAGGATCTTGACGATGGCGACAGGTTCAACGTGTATGCCTTTGTTCGCAAACGTGCCGTAGGCGCTCGTCATCTCAAGCGGCGTCACACCCTTCGTTAGACCGCCGAGCGCCGTAGCGAAATTCCGATCGCTGCGCTCGCCGTCGAGCACAAAGGTTGTAATGCCCATTTCCTGCGCATAGTAAATCGGCTTTTCTATGCCGAGCTTCTGGGCGATCTTTACCGTAGGTACATTGAGCGAATAGCGCGCCACCGTGCGCAGCGTCACTTTGCCGCTGTAGTTGCCGCTGTAGTTCTTCGGCGACCAGTCGCCAATCTTGATCGGGCTGTCGTCGATGATGGTATCAGGAGAATAGTTTTCTTCCAATGCCGCTGCAAAGACGAACGGCTTAAAAGAAGAGCCGGGCTGGCGCTCTGCCATTGTCGCGCGGTTGAACTGATCTGTGCCGCGGCCGCCGACCATCGCTTTGATGTAGCCTGTGTGCGGATCGATGGCAACGAGCGCCATCTGGGGCTGCTGTATGCCATTGCCGTCCGTGCGCTGCACATTCAGCTCATGCGCTGCCTCCTCTGCCGCCTTCTGCATCGTCATGTCGATCGTCGTGTAGATCTTCAAACCTTCCTTGTAGATGGCGTCAGCGCCGTATTTATCAATGACCTTTTGCGTGATGTAATCGATGAAGTAAGCGCCCGTCGAATCCTTCTCCTGCTTGTGATTCACGAGCTTCGGCTTCTCTTCGCTCGCCTTGCGTGCCGACGCATGGTTGATGTAGCCGTACTTTTCCATCTGATCGAGCACGATGCCCTTGCGTTCCTGCGCGGCGTTGAAGTTGTTGAACGGTGAGTAATAATTGGGGCTCTTCGGTATACCCGCAAGCATCGCACACTCGTTGAGGTCAAGCTCCTCGACATTCTTGCCGAAGTATGTCTGCGCGGCTGCCTGCACGCCGTAGGCGCCCTGCCCGAAGTAAATCTGGTTCAGGTACAGCTCTAAGATCTCCTGCTTCGTGTACTGCCGCTCGATCTGGAGGGCGAGGAATACTTCCTGAATCTTGCGCTTTATCGTCCGATCCTGCGTCAGGTAGGCATTCTTCGCGAGCTGCTGCGTGATCGTCGAGCCGCCCTCGGAGATCATCCTGCCCGTGACATTGGCATAAACGGCGCGCAGGATGCCTCGCGGGTCAATGCCCATGTGTTCATAAAAGCGATTATCCTCAACTGCAACAAAAGCATTCTGTAAGTTCTGAGGAATCTGTGATAGTTTGACAGGTTCGCGGTTCTCTGCCGCATGAACATTCGCGATCTCGTTGCCGTTGATGTCGTAAATGTGCGAGGACGCCGGCGGACGTATATCCTCGACAAGATTATCCTTCGTATTCATGCTTGCGGTCAAAAAACCGCAGCCGATACCGACGAACATGACGAATACGACAATGAGGAAACCCACGAGAGCGCGCACGATCCTTCCGCCGCGGCTTTTTTTCGGCGGCGGCTTCGGATTCGGCTTCGGTGCCAGGCGCCTTTGCAGATCTTGCCGCGAAGCACGCGTCGCATCGGTACGTTTTTCCATGAAGAAGCTCCCTCCTAATCCATCTTACGCAATCATATGCTTTTCATTATACTGCAACGAAAGTGACAGGGCAAGATAAACCTGCCGCTCTGTTATCCTTGCAGCCTCTACTGCAAATCGACGAGCGTCGCTCCCGTGCCGCCCTCGCTGATATCGGCGAAATTGAAGCGCAGGACGCTTTTATGTCGTTTCAAATACGCATGAATCCCTTTTCTAAGTGCGCCCGTGCCTTTGCCGTGGATGATGAGCACCTGCCCTAAACCGCCGATGACGGCGTCGTCCAAGAACTTGCCAAGCGCCTGCTCCGCTTCATCGACCATGAGACCCCGCACGTCTATCTCTCGGTGCAGATTCGCCGTCTTTTGCAGCAGACTGCCGGCGCTTTTCTTAGCGCCGCCTGTCGATGCGGCGGGCGGCTCCTTCCTCGCTCTTTCGACGAAGCGGCAGTCGCCCGCCTTGACATACGTCTTGAGACTGCCGAGCTGCACCTCGATGCTCGTGCCTTGGATTTTGAGCACCGTCGCTTGTCTGTCGAGCTTTCGCACATAGATGACATCGCCGACGGCGAGCTTCTTCATGTCGATCTTCTCTTTGTACGCCTTGCCGGGAAGAAGTCCTGTGCGTGAGCGCTCCGCCGCTTCCTGCAGCTTCTCACGCGCTGCCTGCATGGCGCGGCGGCGGCTCTCTATGCCGAGATCGTCGAACTGCTCCTTGAGACTCTTGATGATTTCTTCCGCTTCACGCCGCGTGCGCCGCACGAGAGATGCGCTCTCCTGACGCGCCTTCTTGAGCATTTGCTCCTTCTTCTCTCGAATCTCATCTTTCAGCGCCTGCGTCTTTTCTTCGAGCTTCGCTACGCGCTGCTGTCGTTCCAAGACGTCGGCATTCATTTGCTCGTACATGCGCTTTTCGCTTTCGAGCTGATTGACGACCTGCTCGAACTGCGCATGATCTGCCTTGATGAATTGCTGCGCACGCAGGATCGTCGCCTCCGAAAGACCGAGACGGCGGCTGATAGCAAAGGCGTTGCTTGCGCCCGGTATACCTGTCAGCAAGCGATACGTCGGGCGCAATGTCTCAACGTCAAATTCCACACAAGCGTTCTCGATGCCATCGCGCGTAAAAGCGAATGTCTTTAGCTCCGAGTAATGCGTCGTCACGATCGTCGTGGCGCCGCGCGTGAGGAACTGCTCAAGGATGGCCACGGCAAGCGCAGCGCCTTCCTCGGGGTCGGTTCCCGCACCAATTTCGTCAAGCAGCAGGAGGTCATCTCTTTCGACGCACGCCAACAGCTTAATCAAATGCGACATGTGCGCGGAAAACGTACTGAGACTCTGCTCGATGCTCTGCTCGTCGCCGATGACTGTATAGACGTTCGGATAGACGGAAATTTCCGAGCCTGCGGCGACGGGAATATAACAGCCCGACTGCACCATGAGCGCAAAGAGACCGAGCGTCTTTAAGCTGACTGTTTTGCCGCCCGTATTGGGGCCTGTGATGAGCAGCATACGATACGTTTCGCCAATCTTGATGTCGATGGGCACGACCTTCGCCGCTTCGATCAGCGGGTGACGCGCGGCGAGGAGCTTCGTCCTGCCCTCACGATTGATCGCGGGCTTCGTCGCCTGCATCTCTGCGGCGAGCTTCGCGCGTGCGAAGATGAAGTCCAGCGCAGCGAGAATGGCGCAATTCTCCTGCAGAACGGCGCTGTTTCTGCCGACTTCCTGCGAGAGGAGCCGCAGGATTCGCTGCACCTCATTCTTCTCGGCAAGCGCAAGCTGCTTGAGGTCGTTGTTGAGGTCAACGAGCGCTAAAGGCTCGATGAAAAGCGTCGCGCCGCTTGCCGACTGATCGTGGACGATACCCGGGAAGCTCTGGCGATACTCCTGCTTGATCGGTATGACGTTGCGCTCACCACGCTGTGTAACGATGGCGTCTTGAAAGAATTTCTGGTACTCCGTACGATGCAGGATGGCGTCCATCTGCTCCTTCGCTCTGCGCCTGCCCGAGCGAAGCTCCCGACGGATGCGCGAAAGTTCCACGCTTGCGTCGTCGAGCAAGCTGCCGTGCTCATCGACGCTGTTTTCCAATCGACGCTCAAGCTGTCCAAGAACCTCGATGCCTTTTGCCTGCTCCTTGAGGAGCGGTGCATCCAGCTCTACTCCCTTGAAGAAGTGCTTGACGGCCCGCATGGCGTGCATCGTACTCAGAAGATCTGTAAAATCGCCGAGATCGAGCACAGCGCCGCGCTCGGCTTTTGTCAACGCCTCGCGCATGTCGAAAACGCCGCCCATCGGCGGCGAGGAAAATGCCGACAAACGCACAGCCTCTTCCGTTTCACGCAAAAGCTCCGCAACCTCGTCAAAATCACTTGCAGGAAGAACAGCATGCGCCTTTTCCTTTCCAAGAACGGAGCCTGCCTTCGCCTCAAGCATCGCGCGGATCTTATCGTATTCAAGCGTGTCGAGTGTTTCCTTTTCCATAAACAATTTCTATCTCCTACTGTACGCCGCGGAAGTAGTGACCGCGCGTCGTATCCTTGCCCTCCTGCTCCTTCAGATAGTCCTCCTGCTCTTTGAGCAGTTTACCCGAAAAACGGCTCCATTCCTTGTAAAGACGCACGCGCCTGCCAAACTCCGCCGTATCCATAAAACGCCCGTCGATGCGCAGAAACGAGATGCCGCGCGGCGCGAACTCCATCGCATGAAGCAGCATCGTCAGCCGCTTGCTGTTGAGGACGTGCATGTGACATGACTGATCGAATACGAGCGGAAATTGCATGTCCTTCCTATCCATGAGGGCGTAGCGCTTCTTCCCCTTGCAGCATGGCATCGAACAAGCGCCCGAAGCTGCGCTGCCGAGAAAACTGCCCAGCGCGCAATATTCGGATACCATCAGCTCAAGATTTCCCTCGACGATACACTCGACGGGAAAAGGTGCGCATGACGCGAGCGAAGCCGCCTGCTCCAACGTAAGTTCGGGCGAAAGTACGGCGCGGCTCGCCCCGAAATCTGCAAGCTCCGCAAGAGCTAAATGATTGACGACGGGAAGCGATGCGTCGGCATGGAATTTCAGCCCCGCCTCGCGCACGAGACGGAGCATACCGATATTGTGGACGCTGACGGCATCGGGCGCGAGGCGCACAAAGCCATCGACAAGCCTTCGCTGCGCTGTCATGTCGCGGCACACGACAAGGCGCGGCGTATTGAACACGATGCGCCGCTTCATGTCGTGTGCGAGCCGCGCCGCTTCCTCGTAGTCGCGCAGAGGAATCTGACGATGATGATACGAATCACCGCCGAAGAGGATTTCATCGGCTCCAGCACGCAGGGCTTCATGTACGCCGGCAAGCGTATCCGTCACTGCCACGACGTGCGCCTCAACCTTGCCCTTCACCTGCGCGAGCGGTCCTTCATAACGAAAGACGGGCAGAGCCGGACGCGGACAGTGCACCATGCGCTTCTCCTGCAGCAAAGCAAATGCCCTGCGCCGCGCTTCGTTGATTTCGCTGAGGGGAACCATCACGCCCGGCACAATATCCAACGCGACTTCATCCAGCGAAAAGATCGTCGTGCCGATGCGGCGCAGCTGCTTTTCCACGGCTGCGGCATCCAGCGGACGCTTCTTTGCCGGCTCGGCAAGAAACTCCGTCGCCGCCTCCGCCGTAAAGCCGTCCGCGTCACGCAAAGAGATGACAAGCGGCGCACCGAGACGCACGCCCACATGCGCCGCCACGGACACGCGCCGCACGGGAGCGCCTGCGCGAAAAAAACCGCGCGCCTTTTCCATCAGCTGCGCGTCAAACACCTTGAATACGCGATCATGCGGCTTTACAGCTGCATCCAGAGACAATGTGATCTCCTCACCCGCTTTTGCCGCAAGGGAGACGCGCCCCTTTTTGTCGCGCAGCTCCGTGACCGTCGCCGCTCTTCTGCCGCCGACCTTGACCCAAAAATCCAACTGATCGCCTTCTGCCAAATCCCCCGAGAGTTTCAGCGTCACGCGTCCCGCCGCTCTTTCGTTGGAAAGAACGCGGTCGACGAGCAAACCGCGGTTGTTCGGACGCGAATCGCTCATCAGCGCACGCCCCGGCCGCTCCTTGAGGTAGGCAGTCGTAAAATCGCGGTTGAAGATCTGTGCCAATGCCTTTTCATCGTCAGCGATGCTCGGCAGAGCCTTGCCCGCCTCTATGGCGTCGATGGCGCGGCGATAGGCATCAACAACGACTGCGACGTACTCAGGCCGCTTCATGCGCCCTTCGATCTTCAACGATGCGATGCCGCTTGCTAAAAGCTCCGGCAAAAGCTCGATGGTTTTCAGATCCTTGGGCGACAGCAGGAATTGCCCCGCTGCCTTGCCCAGTACATCCGCTCCCGTTTCGTCGACGAGCGTATACGGCAGGCGGCACGGCTGCGCACAGCGACCGCGATTGCCGCTCCTGCCGCCGATCATGCTGCTCATCAGACATTGTCCCGAGTAGCAGACGCAAAGCGCCCCATGCACGAAAGTTTCGATTTCCACGTCGCTGTGCGCCGTGATATAGCGTATATCCTCAAGCGAAAGCTCACGCGAAAGCACGACGCGCTCGAAGCCCATTTCCTGCAGTTCGAGCACACCTTCAAGGTTGTGTACGGTCATCTGTGTGCTCGCGTGCAGCGGCAGATCAGGAGCCGCCTGCCGCGCGAGACGATAAACGCCGAGATCCTGCACGAGCGCCGCATCCGCCCCCGCCTCGTAAAGAAAGCGAAGGTAGTGCGCGAGCGCCGCCAGCTCATCGTCACGCACGATGGTATTGACCGTCACATGCACGCGCACATTGCGGCTGTGCGCGAAATCGATCGCTTCTCGCAGCCCGTCCTCATCGAAGTTGTCTGCATAAGCGCGTGCGCCGAACATATTGCCTGCCAGATAAACAGCGTCAGCGCCGCTCTCCACAGCGGCGGTGAGCGCCTCCCTGCTTCCTGCCGGCGCCAGTAATTCAACCACTTTTTTCCTCCGAACAGCCCCAATGCATCTATGCAAATCCGGGCGACTTCATCTTATCAATACTTCTGTAATCTCTCATCCAGATTCTCAGCATTCACCAAGTCCCTGGCAGACTTTTCCGCCGATTCTTCTTCCCGGCATTGCGCTGCACCATCGGCGGCGATCAGCTCGATCTGCACATCGGCCTCTTTCGCCACCTCTTCCAACGCAGGCAAAGCCGGCAAATCACTGAGTTCGTTGAGTCCGAAACACTTGAGAAATACATCCGTCGTGCCATAGAGAATCGGTCGTCCGATCACAGGCTTTCTGCCGACTTCTTCGACGAGTTCCATCTCCAAGAGCTTCTGCATGGCTCGTTCAACGCGCACGCCGCGGATATTCTCGATCTCCTGCTTCGTGATCGGCTGCTTGAAAGCGATGATGGCGAGCGTTTCCAACGTCGGCGTCGAGAGCTTTCTATCCTGCACTTCTGTGAGTTTCTGCACATAGACATGGCACGCGGGACGCGTAACAAGCTGAAAGCCGCCGGCTACGCGATGCAGCATGAGTCCGCTCCCGCGCTCTTCCAATGTTTTTTCGTAGAGCGCAAGAAGCTCGGCAAAACTCTCCTCATCGATCTCCAAGATCTCTCGAAGCTGCGCCGCCGTCACCGGCTCGCCGCGTACAAAAAGCAGCGCCTCCAACGGAGCCTGCATTTCTTCCATAAACATCAGGGATCACTCGTCCTTAGACAAACAAGAATATCGCCAAAAAGATCGCCTTGACGAATCACAACGGAGTGGAGCTTGATAAGCTCCAGCAGCGCGAGAAAGGACACGATAAGCTCCGCGCGCGTACCCGATGGAAACGCAGCGGCAAACGGGATCTGTCCGCCGCCGTGGTCAAGGAGCACGAGAATATCCTCCATTTTTCCCTGGATACTGTAAGCGTCGGGTGCGACGAGAGCCTTCGGTATCGTGATCTCCTCTCGCACTTCCATAGCGATGCGAAAAGCGTCGATTAAGAGCGCGACAGACATATTATCAGGAGGCAGACGACGCGCCGGAAGCGGCGTAGGGGTTCGGGCGAATACCCTTTGCCGCAGCGCGGCGAGACCGTCAAGCTCCACACTGACGCGGCGAAAGCGACGATACTCCAAGATGCGCTCCACCAGCTCACGTCTCGGATCGTCCTCTTCTTCCGTCTCCTTTTCTTTCGGCGGCTTCGGCAGCATCATGCGCGACTTGATCTGCAAAAGCGTCGCCGCCATGACGATGAACTCGCTCGCTACCTCGATATCGAACTCCTGCATCTGCCCGAGGTATTCCATATACTGCTCGGTCAAGACCGCCATCGGTATGTCGTAAATATCGATTTTGTTCTTCTCAATGAGGTGCATGAGAAGATCCATCGGCCCTTCAAAGGCTTGGAGCTTTACCGTGTACTTGTCCATACCGATTAAAAAAAGAGCGCCATAAAGTGAACCATGAGCCAACGAATCTTCAAAGACGCCATCGCCAGAAGTTTTCCAAAGGGACCGATGACGAAGAGGGCGATGAGGATGATGAACGTATAGCGCTCCAACCGCATGATCTCATACGCCCAGCGTCCCGGCAGCAACGTCATGAGGACGCGCGAACCATCGAGCGGCGGCAACGGAAGAATGTTGAACAAGGCAAAATTGATATTGATGATAACAAGATAATCCATGACCGTGAAAAAACCATCCGTGGTCGGCAAGCCGAGTCTCGCGTAAAGAAGCATGAATACGATGGTCAAAAATGCCACGACGAGGTTGGAAGCCGGTCCTGCCAGAGCCACGAGGATTTCGCCCTTGCGCATGTCGCGGAAGTTTCGCGGATTGACCATTACGGGCTTCGCCCAGCCGAAATGCACGATGAACAGCATCAAAAGTCCGATGGGATCGATATGCGCCTTGGGATTGAGCGTAAGACGTCCCATGAGACGCGGCGTCATGTCGCCCATAGCGACGGCGACGCGCGCATGGGAATACTCGTGCACGACCATCGCGATCAGAATGCCCGGGATGCCCGCGATAAACCACATCAAATCAGAACCAAACATACACTGCCCCCTGTCAATCTTTCGCTTCTCTGAGTGCCGTCAAAAGAATCGCCGTCACAGATTTTGCGTCGAAGATCTCGCCTTTTTTCACGCACTGCACCGCCTCTTCGAGCGGCATCTTGACGACGTGAATGAACTCGTCGTCGTCCGTATGCTGCTCACCCGCCTGCAGATCACGCGCGGCGTAGATATGAATATACTCATCCGAAAAGCCGACGGTCGTGCCGATCGTCGTGAGCTTTTCATAGCTTTTTGCCGTGTAGCCCGTCTCCTCTGACAATTCGCGCATGGCGCAAGCGAGCGGATCCTCCGTCGAAGCATCGAGTTTGCCGGCGGGAATCTCCAGCGTGACGCGCCCGACCGGATAGCGGTACTGGCGCACGAGAAGCACCGTGCCGTCTGAAAAGATGGGCAAAACGGCGGCGGCGCCGGGGTGCTTGACCCATTCGCGCACGGCTTCTTTGCCGTTCGGCAGCACCACGGTATCTCGCTTGACATGAAGCAGCACACCATCGTAGATGCTCTCGCTTTTGCTCTTTTTTTCCAATAAATCTTCGTACATGGCTTCCCCTTTATCTGCGGCTGATTTTTGCACGCTTAATTCTAGCATTATCCACCATTTCCCGCGCGTTGTCAAGCGCAGCCGCCGTGATGTCGCTGCCCGACGCCATGCGTGCGATCTCGTTGATGCGCTCGCCCTCTGTGAGGAGATGCACCTCGGTCAAGGTGCGCTCTCCCTGTGTTTCCTTATGAATGTAGAGGTGCGCATCCGCCATACAGGCGATTTGCGGCAAATGTGTGATACAGAGGACTTGGCGATGCAGTGCAACCGTGGCGATGCGTTCGGCGACCATACGCGCCGTCTTGCCGCCGATGCCTGTGTCGATCTCGTCGAACACCATGCTTGGCGGTGAATCGTCGTTTGCCGCCGATACCGCCTTGACGGCGAGCGCCACGCGCGAAAGTTCGCCGCCCGAAGCGACATCCTGCAGCGGCTGTTCCTTCTCGCCTGCGTTCGCTGAAAAGAGCATGACGATGTCATCCGCCCCCGTTGCGCCGTAGTCGGCGGCACGAAGTGCGATGGAAAAGCGCGCCTTCGCCATGCCAAGCTCCCTGACCTGTTCACCGATGCGCGAAGAAAGCTCCTTCGCCGCTGCCGCACGCAGCTTTGTGAGTTTCTTCGCCTCGTCTTTCAGAGCGATTTCCGACTGCCTGAGCGCAACTTTCAAGTCCTCGACGTCGGCATCATAGTTCTCAATGCGCTGCAGTTCGTCCTTGACCTTCGCCAGATGCGCGAGTACGTCTGTCGCCGTCGCACCGTATTTGCGGCACAATTTGTCGATGACGCTCATGCGGTTTTCGAGCGCATCGAGCCTGTGCTGGTCAAACTCCATATCGGAGCCGTAATCGCGAATCTCATACGATGCTTCCTGTAAGTCACAGTAAGCGTTCTCCACCATCTTACAGGCATTGTCCAACTCGCTGCCGAAGCGCGAGAGCGATTCCAAATTCTTCTTGACCTTGCTCAGAGCCGCGAGAACATTCAGCGCTTTACCGCCCAGTTCACCGTTCAAGAGTGTGTACGACTCTTCGACGAAGCCGGAAATCTTCTCGGCATTCGAGAGCTTGCGAATCTCTGCCTCAATGCGTTCATCTTCACCATCTTTGAGCGCCGCTTCCTCAATCTCCTTTTCCTGCCAATGCAAAAGGTCAAGGCGTTCCGTCGTACTCTTCGCCTCCTCTTCCTTGGCTTTGAGGCGCTTCTTGCAGTCGTTCCATGCGGCAAAGCTCTTTTGATAGACGCCGCGCTGCTTTTCGATCTGTGCATCTGCACTGTCAAGCAGCACGAGTTGATTTTCCGGACGCAAGAGAGCGAGGTTGTCGTGCTGTCCGTGAATATCGACGAGATGTGCGCCCAGCTCCTTCAGCAGCGTGAGTGTCACGCGGCAGCCGTTCAAAAGCACGGAATTTTTCCCCTTGTGCGAGACTTGGCGTGTGATGATCAGCTCATCGTCCTCAACAGGGATCGCCTGCTCTTCTAAGAGTGCCTTCAAAGCCGCCTGCCCCTCAAGATCAAACACCGCCTCGACGCGCAGCCATTCACAGCCGCTTCGTATAGCAGCCGCCGCCAGACGGCTGCCAAGGACTGCGCCCAGGGCGTCTATGAGGATCGACTTACCCGCGCCCGTTTCGCCCGTCAAGATGTTCAGACCTGCGCCAAATTCGATTTTTACATGCTCCAACAAAGCAAAATTCCAAACCGTCAATGTCCTTAACATGATTTCCCTCTCACTCAGCGAAGAAATTCTCCATGCGCCGCACGATCTCAGGCGCAGCTTCCTTTGGCTTGACGACGACGATGATGCTGTCATCGCCCGCCACCGTACCGACGACCTCCTGCCACGGCATGTGATCCAAGATGGCGGCGACCGCATTCGCTGTGCCGGGCAGCGTCTTGACGACGACGATGTTCTCACTGTAATCCAGCGAAACAACAGAATCGTAAAAGAGACGCGCCATGCGCTCCTTCGATAAAAGCGCCCCCTTCTCCTTGGGAAATGCGTAGCGGTAGCGGCCGTTCCCTGCGGGAACTTTGACGAGCATCAAGGTCTTGATGTCGCGCGACACGGTCGCCTGCGTCACGTCGATGTGGCGTGCGCGCAGCGCCGCCGCCAAGTCCTCCTGTGTTTCCACCGACGAGTTTTCGATGATCTCGCGAATGACTGCATGACGCTTGAGCTTCATGCCCGTTCCTCCTATTCTCTCAGCAGCACGTCTCCCTCGACATACATTTCAAGGATGCCCCCAGAGCTTTTCCTTCATCGTGCGATAATAGTCTTTGTCGCCAAACTTCACGATACGCGCGGGATTTTTCGCTTTCTGTACGATCACTTCATCCTCATCGGCGATCTGATGCGACTTCTGTCCATCAAAGGTGATGAAGATGTCGGGATGCCCTGCCTCGATGCGCATACGAATCGTATCATCCTCCGATATCACCATCGAGCGAATATCGAAGGTATGCGGGCAGATAGGCGTCAGAACGAGCGCCTTGACGAGCGGGTTCACGATGGGACCGCCTGCGGAAAGCGAATATGCCGTCGATCCCGTCGCCGTCGATACGATCAAGCCGTCTGCCTTATAGTTCGCGATGCAAGTATCATTGATGGAAAGCCCGAAACGCAGCATACGCGCCATGCCGCCTTTCGTCACGACGATGTCGTTGACGGCGCTGCCCTTGTAACTCTTCCTGCCGCGATGAACGACGTAACCCGAGAGCATCAGGCGCTCTTCGATACGATACTCCTTGTCAAGGATCTTCTGCAACTTCATTTCAATCTCATCAAGCTCGATGTCGATGAGAAAGCCGACGGTACCGAAGTTGATGCCGCAGACAGGAACGCATTGATCGTAGACGCGGCGGCAGACATTCAAGAGCGTGCCGTCGCCGCCGATGCTCAACGCCATGTCAATGGAGCGCTGACTGATATTTCGAGCGCCGAACTCCTCGTGCCCCAAGAGCGCCGCTTCTTTTGACGGAAGCAAGACGCAGACATCTTTCTTGTCCGCAAAGAACGCGAGGACGCGTTCAAGAATCGCCCGGATATTCGCCTTTGTCACATTGGGAAAAACCGCTATCGTAAACATTTGATCCCTGCCCGCTTGTCCAATTCCTGATGTGCCTGCCGCACGACAGCAATGATCTCTTCTTCCAAAACATCGCATGAAGCGGACGTTCCTTCGCCCGCGCATACGAGGTGCATAAGGTACTCGATATTGCCTTCCGGTCCCTTGACGGGAGAATAGGAGAGGGCTTTGACGCAAAATCCCGCTTCCTGCGCGGCAAAAAAGACATCGCGAATGACAGCCTCATGCACGCTCGGCGCACGCACGACTCCTTTTTTGCCGACGTTCTCGCGTCCCGCCTCGAACTGCGGCTTGATGAGCGCCGCGACCTCACCGCGCGGTTTGAGTAACGCACGCACAGCAGGAAGAACCTTCGCAAGTGAGATGAAAGCGACGTCGATGGACGCGAAGTCAACGAGTTCGCCGAGCATCGCAGGAGTTACATGACGGATGTTCGTGCGTTCCATGTTCCTCACACGCGCGTCCGTGCGCAGCTTCCATGCAAGCTGCCCGTAACCGACGTCGATGGCATAGACCTTCGCCGCGCCATTTTGCAGGGCGCAGTCAGTGAAGCCGCCCGTCGAAGCGCCGATGTCCGCCACCGTTTTGCCCGTGAGGTCGAGGAAAAAGACTTGCATAGCTTTCGCAAGTTTCAAGCCTCCGCGGCTCACATAGGGCAGATCCTCGCCCAAAATGCGAAACTCTGCATCCGCTTTTACCGCCATCCCTGCCTTTTCTACCTTCTTGCCGTCAACGAGCACGCGTCCTTCCATGATCATCGCGCGTGCACGCTCACGGCTTGCAGCAAGACCGCGCTCGACGAGCAAAATGTCAAGCCGCTCCTTCGCCACCGTGTTCCGCTCCCTTCCACACCTCTAGGATACGCTTTGCCATCTGCTCGGGCAAAAGCCCTGCGATTTCCAAAAGTTCCTGCGGCTTTCCCTGCTCGATGAAAACATCGCCGATGCCAAAGCGCACGACGGGCACAAAAATCCCTCGATCTGCCAGCGATTCGAGAACAGCGGAGCCGAAGCCGCCCGCAAGCACATTCTCCTCCATCGTCACGAGCAGTTTCTTCTCGTGCGCCATGTGACAAAGAAGCTCCGTATCCAAAGGCTTTACGACACGCATATTAACGACGGCGGCAGCGATTCCTTCTCCTTTTAGAAGCTCCGCTGTCTTTTCTGCGGCTTCAACCATACTGCCGACCGCTAAGAGAGCGATCTCACCGCGCCCTTCTATGACCTCCGCACGCAGATCTTTGAGTGGCGTAAACGGCTCTTCAAGAGCTGCGCCAAGTCCTTCTCCGCGCGGATAACGCAGCGCGACGGGACCTTCCATCGAAAGAGCCGTCTTGAGCATACGTCCAAGCTCATTCTCATCTTTCGGGGCGAGTACGGTCATATTCGGCAAATGACGCAAATAGGAATAGTCGAAGATGCCGTGATGCGTCGCACCGTCCTCGCCGACGAAGCCCGCGCGGTCAAGCGCAAAGACGACATGCAGGTTCTGCAGACAGACGTCATGCACGATCTGATCGTAAGCACGCTGGGCAAACGTCGAATAGAGCGCGAGCACAGGCTTCCTGCCCGCCGCCGCAAGACCTGCGGCAAACGTCGCGGCATGCTGCTCGGCGATGCCCACGTCGAAAAAGCGCGAGGGATACTTCTCGCTGAAAGCGCGCAGTCCCGTGCCGTCGGGCATCGCCGCCGTGATGGCGACGACATCTGCATCCTGTGCGGCGACATCCAGCAGCGCCCTGCCGAATACGCTCGTATACGTCGGCTTTGCCCCCGCCTTTTTGAACGCCGTTCCAGCGGCAACATCGAATTTGCCTATGCCGTGAAACTTGTCCGGCGCTTTTTCCGCCGGCATATAGCCCTTGCCTTTACACGTTTCAACGTGAATGAGCAGCGGTCCTTTGAGCTGCTTTGCCTGTTCAAATACATCGAGCAGGAGCGCGATGTTGTGCCCGTCCAAAGGACCGATGTAGTGAAACCCCATATCGGTGAAGAGACCGCCGGGCACGAGTGCCGAACGCACGCCGTCTTTGATATGCTCCGCCGTGCGATAGACGCGTTCACCGATATGAGGAATGCTCTTGAGAAAATTCTTGATGTCCTGCTTCGCACGGTGATAACCGGGCGCAACGCGAAAACGGGACAGGTACTCCGACATTGCGCCGACGTTCGGTGCGATCGACATGCCGTTGTCGTTCAAGACGACGATGAGATCGCGCCCCTGTGTCCCCGCATTGTTCAGCCCCTCAAACGCCTCGCCGCCCGTCAGAGCGCCGTCGCCGATGACCGCCGCAACACGGTAATGCTCTCCCGCGATGTCACGCGCCGCCGCCATGCCCAAGGCGGCGGAGATCGACGTACTCGAATGTCCCGTACCGAAAGCATCGAAGATGGATTCATCCATCTTCGGAAAACCCGTGATGCCGCCTTTTTGGCGCAGACCGGCAAACGCCTCGCGCCTGCCTGTCAAAATCTTATGCGCATAGGCTTGATGTCCGACGTCCCATATAATTTTATCCTGCGGACAGTCGAACGCCCTGTGCAGGGCAAGCGTGAGTTCCACCGTGCCGAGGCTCGGCGCAAGATGCCCGCCTGTCTGAGAAACCGTATCAATAATTTCGCGGCGCAGTTCCCGCGCCAACTGAGAAAGCTCGTCGAGCGTACAATATTTCAGTTCACATGGCTCATTGATGTGTTCCAGTAGCTGTCCCATATCCATCCGCCCTCAATTTTCTCGTTTCAACAAAAACAGCGCCAAATCCCGCAGAAAAGCTGCGCGTTCACCAAAGACACAAAGCGCCGCCACAGCTTCATCCACTGCGTTTTGCGCCAACGTCTTCGCTTCATCCAAGGATGTCAGCGTCACATACGTCGCCTTCTCGTTGCGCACATCGCTGCCCACGGGCTTGCCAATCGTTTTCTCATCACCCGTGACATCCAAGATGTCATCCGTGATCTGGAAAGCAAGCCCGAATCTTTCGGCATAGAGCGTCAGCGCGGCAAGTTCCGTCTCGCCCGCGCCCGCCAAAATCGCTCCCGAGCGGATGGCGGCGCGAAAGAGCGCCCCCGTCTTGCCCATGTGCATCTTCTGCAAAGCCGCCATGTCGAGGTGTTTGCCCTCGCCCTCAAGATCGAGCGCCTGTCCGCCAACCATGCCATAAGGCCCCGCCGCGCGGCTCATTTCGAAAACGACAGCAGCAATGGTTTCTGCCGATGCCGCCGGTTGGCGCAGCATGACCTCGAAAGCGAGCGTCAAAAGCGCATCGCCCGCAAGCACCGCCATGCCCTGACCGAAAACCTTGTGGTTCGTCAGCTTGCCGCGCCGATAGTCATCATCGTCCATCGCCGGCAAATCATCATGGATCAGCGAATATGTATGGATCATCTCGATGGCACAACCCGTTGTAAGGAATTTCTCGCCATCCTTGCCAACGGCGTCTGCAGCCGCCATCAAAAGCACAGGACGCAGACGTTTGCCGCCTGCCATAAGGCTGTACTCCATCGCACGCCCGAGCGTTTCGTCGTAAGCAGGCGCCTTTGCCAATTCGTGCGCCAGACCATTTTCCACCAAGTCGGCGCGTCGCTTCCATTCTTCCTTAAAATTCACCTGCATCACCTTCTATCTCCAAGCGAAATTCTTCAACAACGCCGTTTTTCTCCTTGAGTACGACGTCCATCGCTTTTTCTGCGCGATCAAGCGAAGTCATGCAGAACTTCGAAAGCTCCACGCCCTTCGCATAGCTGTCCATGAGCTGTTCCAGGCTCAAATCGCCGTCTTCCATCGCCTGTACAAGCTCTTCAAGCTCTATGAGCGCCTGCTCGAAGGACGGCGTCTTTTTCCTTGGCATCATAAACCTCCTTCTTGCACATGGCGCACGACGGCGTCAAAACCGCCGTCCGAAAGTCGCACCAAGACTTCATCTCCGGCGGCGAGCTCCTTCATGCTGCGCACCGTCCTGCCCGATTTTTCGACAATGCTGTAGCCGCGCCCTATGACGTGCAGCGGACTGAGCATCTCGAGCTTCTCCGCCGCGACGCGAAAAGCGTGCCGCTTCTCCAAAAAGATGCGGCGCATCCCTTGGAAAAGCGCTTCCGACGCCGCATCAAGCCTTTGCCGACGCGCCGCCAGAAGCGCCTGCGGCTGCCGCTTCAGGAAAGCGGCGCTCAAACGCGCTGTACGCTCACGTTCATAGGCAAGACGGCTCTGCACCGCCTTGTGCAGCCGCGTCTCGTACTCAGCAATCCGGCGGCTCTGCACTGCGGCCTCGGGCACGGCGATTTCCGCCGCCTGCGACGGCGTCGCTGCCCGCACATCACTCACATAGTCGGCAAGAGTCGTATCCGTCTCATGACCGACGGCAGAAATGACCGGAATCGCCGAATCATAAATCGCGCGTACAACCGGCTCTTCGTTGAACGCCCAGAGGTCTTCCATAGAGCCGCCGCCTCTGCCGACGATCAGAAGATCCACGGGATATTTCTCATTAAAAAAGCGGATCGCAGACGCGATCTCCGCCGCCGCCCCCTCACCCTGCACAAGCGCCGGATAAAGAGCCAAGCGAATCTTCGGATCCCGCCGCTTGGACACGCGGTAAATATCGCGCAGCACAGCTCCTGAAAGCGACGTCACGACGCCGATCGTGCGCGGGAAGGACGGCAGCCCCTTCTTATGCGCGGCATCAAAAAGCCCTTCAGCGCCAAGACGCGCCTTGAGCTGTTCAAAGGCGATGCTGAGTTCACCCGCACCTGCCGGAAGCAGCCGCTCAGCATAGAGCTGGTAAGCGCCGTCGCGCTCGTAGACAGAAATCTCCCCCGCAGCGACGATCTTCATGCCATTTTCGGGCTGAAAGCGCAAGAGACGTGCGCGGCTCTTAAACATCACGCACTTTAGGGATGCCGTTTCATCCTTCAGTGTGAAATAACAATGTCCCGAAGCGTACATCTTATAGTTGGACAGCTCGCCCTCGACGGAGACATGGTGCAACATGTCCTCCGCTTGGAACATACGCTTAATGTACTGCGTCAGAGCAGATACGCTGTGAACCGCCAACTTGACGCCTCCTTCCAAAACTATATAAGGAAAGGGGCTGTCGCGCAATGGCAACAGCCCAAGGATTATCCTGCCAATCCGCCCAAGATCCCGTTGACGTAGCGGCCGGAATCATCTGTGCCAAATTTCTTTGCCAACTCGACCGCCTCGTTGATAACGATGCCGACATCGAGCTTTTCCGCGCCGTACTTCATCTCATAGACCGCCAGTCGCACGATGTTTCGATCAACGCCCGTCATGCGATCGAGCTTCCAATCGTGCGCAGATGCAGCAATCGCCTCGTCGATCGCCGCAAGATTTTCGCGCGTTCCGCGTACGAGAGCCGCTGCATAGCGGTAATCCCGCTTCCCTTCCAGCGGCATCTCCTCGACGGCGGCATCAAGCGCCCATGTCTGCCACGCCTCCTCAGAGGCAGCCTCCGGCGGCGAGTTAAGCTCCAGTTGGAATAATGTCTGAAGTGCGGCTTCACGCGCCTGTCTGCGACTCATAGAACAAAACCTTTCCTTTCCTGCCTGCTCAAATCACAACTCCCCTGCCCATCGGCAGATCTTTGCGTTCGCTGCCATCATTTGTAGCGGCGGTACCGATAAGGAAACAACTCCTTGAAAAAATCCTCCACGTCACGCAGACGTATGCCGTGGTCGATGCGGATGCCAATCAAAAGACCAAGGAAGCCGCAAAAGAGCACGAAAAGGGTCGGCAGGAAACCGAAGATAAGGATAGCCAGCGCAAGCATGACTCCGAAAAGTACGCCGAAGATTTTGCCGCGATGCGGCTCCAATCCGGGAGCATGTGCTTCAAAAAAAGCCTTGAAAGGGCAAACCTTTTCCTCATTCATATTTCCGCCCCCTGTCAAACGACGCGCTTCTTCTTCGTCAAAGGCGCATTGGAAATATCTTCAACAACGATCTCCAACGAAAAATCATCGACGCCGAGCGTATCCCGCATATAGCGGCGAATCTCCGTGCGAATGTCATCGGAAACAGCGGCGGCGTTCGCCTCCTTGCCGATGACGACAGCAAGACGAAGAGTCAATGCACGCTCACCCTTCGCCGCCGCTTTTTCAGTAGAAACCCTCGTCTTGAGACTGCGCACCCCCGAAACGGTTCGCGCCGTCTCTTCCACAAGATTGTGGACGGCGCCAAGAGAGACGCTCACATCGCCTGCCTTGCCGTGAAGTACGAGGAACTCGCCGCCGCTACGCTCTGTCGAGCCGCAGGAAAAACTGCAGCCGATCAGATGGATGCTCAGAAGAAAAACGAGACCGCCGCCCGCAACGAGAGACCATTGCTGCTGCCCCATCAAATAGCGATATTCATTGAGCAGCATAGGCTCCGGTACGATCTGCAAAGCAAGCGCCGCAACTCCCAGCGAAAGGCAGGCGACGGCGAGCGCGTAAAGGAGCAAAAGAAGGCGATTGATGAACCCCATAAACTATCTCCTCTTCCTCAATGGACGCGGATTTCCTCTTCCTCTGTCTCCTCGTCGAAGCCCACACCCTGCACATGGACGTTGACCTCGACGACGGTCAGACCCGTCATGTTCTCGATCGCCTTCTTGACATTCTCCTGCACGGCAATGGCGACATCGGGAACGCGCACGCCATACTTCACGATCATATAGAGATCGACAGCCGTTTCCTTTTCGCCGACCTCGACCTTCACGCCCTTTGTGAAGCTCTTTTTGCCAAGCATTTCAGCGATGCCGCCGGCGATGCCGCCGCTCATGCCCGCCACGCCGTCGATCTCCGTCGCGGCAAGTCCGGCGATGATGCTCACAACCTCATCGGCGATGCGAATCGAACCAATGGCTCCCTTCTTGCTCATGATGGTTTCCTCTGCCACGGAAAATACCTCCTTCAAAACACATGAAACGCCGCCCTGCAAACAGCAGGCGCACACAATGGATCAGGCGCGTTCAATATAGTTGCCCGTGCGCGTGTCGATGCGCAGAACATCTCCTTCGTTGACAAAGAGCGGCACACGCACGACGTATCCCGTCTCGACCGTCGCCATCTTCGTCGCACCCGTCGCCGTATTGCCCTTGACGCTCGGCTCACATTCCGTGACCTTGAGGTTGACGGATGTCGGCAGCGTGATGCCGATGATGCGATCCTTGAACGTCTGCAAATTGACTTCCATATTCTCCTGCAGGTAGTTCAGCGCATCACCGAGCTGCTCCTTGCTGAGTTCGGTCTGCTCGTAATTTTCCGTATCCATGAACGTATACATGCCGTCAGCTTCATAGAGGTACTGCATTTTGCGCGTATCAAGGCGCGCTGCAGGCATCTTCTCGTTCGGGTTGAACGTGCGTTCGACGACGGCGCCCGTCTCAACATTCTTGATCTTCGTGCGCACGAACGCCGCACCCTTTCCCGGCTTCACATGCTGAAACTCGACGACCTGCCAAACGCCGCCGTCGATCTCGATCGTAAGACCCGTACGAAAATCTGTGCTTGAAATCATTTGTAGCCCTCCATTATTTATCCTAAAGTTCGATCAGGTGTTTTGCCGCCTTTGTCAGAGGCACACCGCCCTGCTTCTCCAAAAGTACCGTATCTTCGATGCGCAGTCCGCCCCAATTCGGCAGATAGACGCCCGGCTCGACCGTGATGACCATGCCTTCTTCCAAGCGTTCTGCCTTGCTCTTCGGCGAAAGGCGCGGCTCCTCATGAATCTCCAGCCCAACACTGTGACCAAGCCCATGACCGAAGTATTCGGCATAGCCGTCTTTCATCAGGCAGTCGCGCACCGCCCTGTCAACCTCCTTGCCCGAAGCGCCGACCCGAAGGCGCTGCACGCCAAGTTTCTGCGCCTGCAGCACCGCGTGATAAAGCTCCTTCTGTTTTTCAGACGCCTCTCCCAAGACAACCGTGCGCGTGATGTCGGAATGATACCCTTGATAAACAGCACCATAATCCATTGTAACAAATTCACCCGCAACAAGCAACTTTTCTGACGCAGTTCCATGCGGCAGACTGCCGCGCACACCCGAAGCAACAATCGTTGTAAAAGCGGGACGCTCTGAACCGTGCTCGCGCATGAAAGCTTCCAGACGGGTTGCGACGCTGTGCTCCGAGATGCCCGGACGCAAAAAATTCAGCACGTCGTCAAACGCAAGATCGCTAATCTCCGCAGCCTTTTTCAAACAGGCGATCTCCTCAGCGTCCTTGATCTCGCGCAGCGGTTCAAGAACGAGACTGATAAAATTTTCCTCATGAAAAGCAGGCAAGAGCTTGCGAATCGCTTGAAATGTATCAAAGGAGACGTCTTTGCCCTCGAAGCCGAGAATGCGGCATCCAAGCTCCTGTGCGGCGGCTGCCGCCTGCTTCCAAAGCCCGTCTTTCTGCTCGACGACCTCGAAGGATGTTTCTGCCGCCGCCTGCTCAAGATAGCGGGAATCCGTAAGCAAAAACTCGCGTTCCGCCGTGATGAAGAGCAACGAATCATCGCCCGTAAAGCCGCTGAAATAGCGCAGATTGACGGTCTTGCTCACGATCATCGCCTCGACGCCCTTCTCCTTCATGAGATCGCGCAGGCGCTCGATGCGCTTTGCCGTATTCATCGCTCCGCCCCCTTTTTCAAGATCATCAGAGCGATTTCAAGCGCTCCCAAGTAACTTTCCGCACCAAAACCCGCGACCTGCCCCATGACGACGGGCGCGATCACCGATGTATGGCGAAACTCCTCGCGCTTATGGATGTTCGATAGATGGATCTCCATGACGGGTACGGAGACGGCGGCGATCGCATCGCGCAAAGCGATGCTGTAGTGCGTGAAAGCCGCGGCGTTCAATAGGATGAAATCCGCGCTCCCCTCAGCATTCTGCACGGCATCAACGAGCGCCCCCTCATGGTTCGACTGGAAAAACGCAATGCCTGCGCCCGCTTCCGCTGCACGCTTTCGCAGCCTTTCGTTGATGTCCGCCAGCGTCATCGCGCCGTAGATCTCCGGCTCCCGCTTTCCGAGAAGATTGAGGTTCGGTCCATTCAGAACTAAAATTTTCGGCAAGATCGTTCATCCTCCATTTCTTATACGTTTCAACGGCGAATCGCAAAATTACGCTCGCTCTCCACCGTTTCCCGCGCCGCCGTTTCCAGTCCGCTGACGCGAATGAAGCCGTTGCCCTGCCAGATCTTGTTCCAAAGTTTTTCAATCGCCGCTGCCGTCCCCTGCACCTCCATTGTGACAGAGCCGTCATCCATATTGCACACCCAGCCGCAAAGCCCCAGCTCCATCGCATTTTGCTGCACGAAGAAGCGAAAGCCAACGCCCTGCACACGTCCTTCGGCTCTGGCAAAAAAGCGCACGATTTCCTTTTCCATCACATCTCACCATTCCTCTCTATGACGGCGCACGATGGCATATTCCTCAACGGGTTCTTTCATGCGCATACGCACAATCTGCTGCGCGTGCGCCGCGACCGATAAAGGCGCACCCATCCCGTCGGTCATCTCCTCCAAGCGCTGACAAAACGTCTCTCGTGTCGGCTGAAATATCTCAATCTCCTGCCTGACCTTCATATTGTTGCGCTGCTCAACCGTCGCCATCTGTGTCCTTTCATCATAGTCGCGCACAAGCCCGATGAAATCTGTCGACTGCTCGTACGAAGCGCTCGCATAAATCTGATCGTCTGCGTCCGGTACATGGCTGAAAAAACCGCTCGTGTAGATACGATGCGACACCTTCTGCAGCTCATCAAGCCAAGATACACGCAGATCAAACGGCTGCGCCTCATCACATGCCGCATCTATCGCTTCGCGGTAGACCTTCGTGACGCTCGCCGCATAATGGACGCTCTTCATGCGCCCTTCAATCTTCAAGCTGTCCAGCCCCATCGCGCAAAGATCGGGCAAAAACGGCAGCAGACAAAGATCCTTGGAATTCATGATATATGTACCGCGCTCGTCCTCCTCAATCGGAAAGAACTCACCCGGACGCCTCTCCTCGACGAGTCCATAGCGCCAGCGACATGCCTGCGCACACGCACCGCGGTTCGCATCACGCCCCGTGAAGTAACTGCTCAAAAGACAGCGTCCCGAATACGATATGCACATCGCACCGTGTACGAACATCTCCAACTCGACCGTCGAACGCGCGCGAATCTCAGCGATCTCAGCGCGCGAAAGCTCCCGCGCGAGCACGACGCGCTCCGCACCGAGCTTCTGCCATGCGTTGACCGTCGCCCAATTCGTATTGTTCGCCTGCGTGCTGATATGCAGCGGCAGCGCGGGCGCAAGCTCACGCGCAAGGGAAAAGACGCCGAGGTCGGAAACGAGCAGCCCGTCAACGCGAATATCAGCGAGAAAGGAAAGATACGCAGGCAGCTTCTCCAAATCCGCATTGTGCGGAAAAATATTGAGCGTCACATAAACTTTCTTGCCGCGTGCATGAGCAAACTGCACGCCATCCGCCATCTCTTTTTCGCTGAAGTTGCCGCCGAAAGCGCGCAGTCCGAAGCTCTTGCCGCCGAGGTAGACAGCATCCGCACCATAGATGAGCGCCATTTTGAGCTTTTCCAAATTCCCCGCCGGAGCGAGAAGCTCCGGTTTCTTTCTGCATCCGCCTGCACTCTGCGGCGCCGAAGTAAAATCTTTCGCCAAACTCATCTAGCGCACCTTCTGCACAATGGCATCATGTTCTGCGTATGTATGAGAATAATAATTATGCCCCTCACGATCTGCGACAAAATAGAGATAGTCCGTCTTTGCCGGCCAGAGTACCGCTTCAATCGACGCTATGCCGGGATTAGCGACGGGACCGGGCGGCAGCCCCCGATGCTGATAAGTATTGTACGGCGAATCAAGCTCCGTATCCTTATACGTCACATCCTCCTTCGGCGCATCGAGCAAATATTGCAGCGTCGCATCCGACTGCAGCGGCATACCGATGGCAAGACGCTTCAAAAACACCTGTGCGATAAGTGCGCGGTCTTCCTCGTAACGCGCTTCTTTTTCAACGAGCGAGGCAAGGATGATAAGCTCATAGATGCTCAGATTTTCCTCCTCCGCACGCTCGCGCATCTTACGCGTGAGACGCTGGTCAAAATCACGCGACATCATCGAGAGGATGCCGTCCGTTGTGACGTCGCCGTCGATCTCATATGTATCAGGGAAGAGGAAACCCTCGGCATAGTAGCGCACTTTTTCGTTTTTTTCAATATAGTCGTAAGGGGCGTAGTGTTTCGCCGCCTGCAGGAAATCATCCTTCTTCACAATCCCCTTCGCATCCAAACGCTTGGCGATATCCTCGACCGTGAAACCTTCGGGAATCGTAAAGCGCAGCTGTACCGTCTGCCCTTCAACCAAAGCCTGCAGCACATCGCGCGGCTCCATATTCGTATAGAAAGCATAAGTTCCGACCTTGAAAGAGCCGTCAGAACCGTTCATCTTCGCCGCCAGCCAGAATTTCAAACGGCTTCGTATGATGCCGCGCTTTTCCAACAGCGCCGCCACATCATCGGCAGTCATCCCCGAGCGAACCGTAAGGTAAACCGTCTCCTGCTCTTCTGAAACGGGCGCCGACGAAGAAAGCGCATAGGAAAAGACGCCGAGCAGCAAGAAAAAAAGCAGCGCGGGCGGCAAGACGTACTTTTTCATATACCCCGTCCAATCTTCGGGCGGAAAACGCCGCAGTTCATCGAAAGAAAGACTTTTCATCCATGAGAGGAAGATTTCCTGCACCCATACCACACCCACGAGAAGAAGCGCCAATCCTTGTCCAAGATACTTCTGCGCCTGATCAAGAATGCGCTCTCCTCCGGCATCTTTCTTGAGCGCAGCAGAAACAAAACCTTTGAAGCGCTCCAGCCAAGGCGCAAGAAAATCCGGCAGCCGCAAAAAAACATCCCCTTCCATTCAATGTCAGTACTTCCCAAATCTCATTATACGCAAAGACTGCAAAAATTACAACAGGCATAGAAAAAGCCGACGCCCAAAAGCGTCGGCACTTTTCTTCTCTGTCAGTCTTCCTCTTCCTCGTCCATGATTTCGTCATACGCACGCTGCACGGCATCGAACTCTTCATCCGTCGGCTCAACGTACTCTTCCTCACCGTCCTCGCCCGTGACGATCTTCGCGATGAGGACGTCTTCATCGTGCTCGTCGCAGCCGCAGTCGCAGCCACAGCTATGCGTATGTTCCTCTTCCTCATCGTGAATGCCGATGAGCAAGGCAAAATTATCATTACCCACAGAAATAATCATCTCCTCACGGTAATAATAGCTGTTCCCCGCTTCATCCGTCATCTCAACGATAACATCTTCGTCCTCTTCCAAAATCTCTTTTTCTTTGTCCGACATATCTCTTCTCCTCATTTCTCTTCAGAGACTGCGCCGACGCGCATCCCTATATTGTCCAAATAGCCTTGTAAGATAAAGACCGCCGCCATCTTGTCGATAACTTTGCGTCTCTTGGCGCGGCTTACATCCGCTGCGATCAGCGAGCGCTCCGCCGCCACGGTCGAAAGGCGTTCGTCCCAAAAGACGACGCTGCTTCCTTTGCATTTTTTCTGCAATCTTTCTGCAAAATCACGCACGATATCACAGCGCTCGCCCTGTGTGCCGTTCATATTCTTCGGCAAACCGATGATGAACGCGTCCGTTTCATAAAGCTTCATAAGCTCTTTGATACGAGAAAAATCCTTATCCCACGATTTGCGCCGTATCGTTTCGACCCCTTGCGCCGTAAGCCCGAGTGCGTCGCTCACGGCGACGCCGATCGTCTTGTCGCCGACGTCAAATGCAAGAAAGCGCTTCATCACGCCTTCTTCTCCCGATGCGCTTCAACGTAGAAATGTACGAGCTCCTCTAAAAGCTCATCTCGTTCGAGCTTCCGCACTTTGCTGCGCGCCTCCTTGTAACTCGTCACATAGGCAGGGTCGCCGGAAAGAAGATAGCCGACCAGCTGATTGATCGGATTGTATCCCTTTTCCTCCATCGCTTCGCAAGCCTCGCGTATGATGACTTCAGCCTTGTTTTCGTCCGCACCGAAGCGGAACATCATCGTTTCATCGCTGACCATCTTTTGCTGTCCCTCCCATCGGAAATACTCCCACGGCGCAGTCTCAGCCAATCATCTCATGGCTAATCATATACTCGGCGATCTGCAGCGCGTTGAGCGCCGCGCCCTTGCGGATCTGGTCGCCGCAGACCCAGAGATTCAGACCGTGATCCACAGACTCGTCGCGACGAATGCGGCCGACTTCAACATCGTCCTTGCCCGAAGTGAAGAGCGGCATCGGATATTCCTGCTCTGCCGGATTATCGTTGAGCGCTGCGCCGGGGAAGGCGGCGATCGCGGCTCTCGCCGCCTCGACGCTGACCTCTCGGGCAAATTCGACATTGACCGACTCCGCATGGCTGCGGTAAACAGGCACGCGGATCGTCGTCGCCGTCACGCGCAAATCAGGCTCTGCAAGGATCTTGCGCGTTTCGTCGATCATCTTCATCTCCTCTTTCGTATAGAGGTTTTCCTTGAAAATATCGATCTGTGGAATCAAATTGAAAGCGATCTGATAGTGCTTCTTGAGCGATGCCCCCGGCAAAATCTCCGCCTTGACAGGCTTCTTCGCAACGATCGCCTCGACCTGCTCTTCAAGCTCTGCCATCGCTTCCTTACCGCCGCCCGAAACGGCTTGATAGGTCGAGACAACGACACGTTTGATGGGCGCAAGGTCAAGAAGCGGCTTCAGCGCCATGACCATGATGATCGTCGAGCAGTTCGGGTTCGCGATGATGCCTTTATGCTCTTTGATCGCCTCGGGATTGACTTCCGGTACGACGAGCGGCACCTCGGGATCCATGCGGAACGTACTCGAATTGTCGATGACGACCGCGCCCGCTTTCACCGCCGCAGGCGCAAACGTCTTGCTCGCGCCGCCGCCTGCAAAGAGCGCGATGTCAACGCCTTCGAAGGAATCCTCGCGCGTCTCCTCAACCGTGTATTCCTTTCCTATGAAAGCGATCTTCTTGCCTGCCGAGCGCGAGGACGCAAGCAGACGAAGCTCCGCAAAAGGGAACCTGCGCTCTTCGATGAGGTTCAAAAACTCTTGCCCTACAGCGCCCGTCGCGCCCATGATCGCCACATTATATTTCTTCATGCTGCCAACTCCTGTCATGTTCCTGCCGCCCTCAATCGAGCAGCTTCTCCAAGCCTACGACAAGCCCCGTAAGCTCCCTGACCTTCTTGCACGCAAGCACGACGCCAGGCATGAACGATTCCCTGTTGATCGAATCGTGACGAATCGTCAAGGTCTGCCCCAAACCGCCGAAGATGACCTCCTGATGTGCGACGAAGCCCGGCAGCCGCACGCTGTGGATGCGCATACCATCGACTTCGGCGCCGCGTGCGCCGGCGACTTTCTCCACCTCTTCGGCATGTCCCTGCCGCATACTCTCACGCGCTTCCTTGATCAGCTCCGCCGTCTGCAAAGCCGTGCCCGACGGCGCGTCGAGCTTGTTGTCGTGATGCAGCTCGATGATCTCGACGTGCGGCATATACTTCGCCGCTTGGCGGCTCATGAGCATCATGAGCACAGCGCCGATGGCAAAATTCGGCGCGAGAAATACCGGCGTTTTCTTCTCGACCGCCAACGCCTCAAGCTGCGCTTTTTCGTCCGCCGTCATGCCCGTCGTGCCGATGACGGGCGCGACCCCATGCTGCACGGCAAGCATCGCGTTGGAAAAGACGGCGTCGGGGCGCGTAAAATCCACCATGACGTCCGGCTTCTTTTCGATCAAAGCCTGCGCAAGATCCGTTTCTACCGTCACGCCGCATTTGCCGCAGCCTGCCAGCTCTCCTGCATCCGCACCGCCGCAGACATCAACGGCAGCGACGAGAGAAAGCTCCGCATCGCCCTGCACCGCCTTGACGACAGCCTGTCCCATGCGCCCGCAAGCTCCGCTGACCAACACCTTTACCAAGATATGCGCCCCCTTCAAATCGGACTGCCGAGCATTTGCCCGCAAGTCCAGCGTGAATCTATTGTATATGAAGCGCATGGAAAAAGTCAATGAATTTCCGTCGGCAATCTTATTCGAACATCGCGCAGAGCCGTCATAAATAAAGCCCTTTCTTCCACCTGCAAAAAACAGCAAATATTTGACGCTGCCCCATATCCCTGCAATAATAGAAGAGTCGTTTATGGCGTATATATGCCCAAATAAAATCAACACACCGAGGAGATTTCCCGTGGCAAAAACAACAAAGGAAAACATCTTGAAACATACAAAAATGCTCGATGAGATCGCCGAGCCGCTTCTTCGCTGGTTCTACAGCGAGAAGCGCAGCCTGCCGTGGCGTGACGATCCCACGCCGTACCGCGTCTGGGTGTCCGAAATCATGCTGCAGCAAACGCGCGTCGAAGCGGTCAAACCGTACTTCGAACGCTTCATCGCCGCGCTGCCCGATGTACGCACACTCGCCTGCGCCGACGAAACCCTGCTGTTGAAACTCTGGGAAGGTCTCGGCTACTACAGCCGCGCACGCCATCTGCAGGCTGCCGCGCAAATCATCTGCCGCGACTACGGCGGCAAAATGCCCGAACGCTTTGCCGATCTGCTCGCACTTCCCGGCATCGGACGTTATACGGCGGGCGCCGTCTCATCCATCGCCTTCGGCGCGCGCGTCCCTGCGGTAGACGGCAACGTGCTGCGCGTCATCATGCGGCTTCTTGCATCGCCTGCCGACATCTTGAAGGACAGTACGAAACGCGCCGTCGAAGAAGCGCTGCTGCCGCGCCTGCCCGAAGCCGCCGGCGACTTCAACCAAGCCTTGATGGAGCTGGGCGCTCTCGTATGTCTGCCGCGCGGGGCAGCACGCTGCACCGCCTGTCCCTTGCAGCGCCTCTGCCTCGCCAAAGAAGCCGATCTGCAAGCGGAACTGCCGAAAAAAACACCGCCCAAACGGCGGCGCATAGAAAAACTCACGATATTCCTCTTGTCGAAAGACGGCAAAATCGCCCTCGAAAAACGCCCCGATAAAGGGCTGCTCGCGGGACTTTGGAGCTTCCCCGCCATGACAGGGCATCTCAAAAAGAACGAGGCAAAAAAAGCACTGCAAACCATCGGTCTTTCCCCTGCGAAACTTTATGCGCTCCCTGCCGCACAGCACATCTTTTCCCATATCACATGGCAAATGATCGGCTGGCGCGTCGAACTGGCAAAAGATCGGCAAAGCGGTGCCGCTTCAAAGACAGCGCCAACTTCCGACGAAGAAACCGCACAAACGGCTCCCCTTCTCCTTCACGAAGCCGCCGCCCCCTACGGCACGACGGTAAAGACGCCGCCGCTTCTCTGGGCGACAGCGCAGGAGATCGCCGACACTTACAGCGTACCTTCCGCTTACCGCAGCTATTTTCCCTACATCAGTACACCCGATGAGCAATCCTGAGCGATTGACGCCAAGCTTCATCGACAGTCAATCTCATAAAAATCATGCACAACCGCCCTGCCGCCGAACCCCTCCTTCTGTGCCGTCAAACCTCGATTGAGCCGCCGTCCCCCATCTTCATTTGATATGCCGAAGTCAAAATAACGGCGATCGCAATAAACCTCCGCAAGCAAATGATCGATCAGCGCGTCGAGCGCCCCCATCGTTCTCCCTTGCGCCGTATTCATCATATACTGTGTATGCACCGTCGCGCCATTGTCGAAGATGACCGTTCCCGCGAGCATCGCACCATCCTTTTGCGCCGTATAGAGCTTGATATTTTCGGGGAAGCGGCCGGCAAGCATCTGCAATTCTGCCGCCGTATGAACGGGAACCGCATCGTGGCGCTCGCGAAGCACCTCGCTCAGCAAACCGACGAACGTCGCATAATCGCCGCTTTCCTGCAAAGACAGCCCATTCTTATATCCCTTCTTGATCTCGCACGCCCTGCCCTTGCGATAGCCGTAACGCTGCGGCAAAAAAACCGTCGATGACACATCGCGGCGCACGAGCCGCGCCCCATGCACAAACAGAGCGTACAAGTCCTCCTCCGCCGGATAGCGATGGTATATCCACGGCATACTCTTATAGAGCAGTTTCGTCACGCCATGCCCACAGAGAAAGCGGCGCACATCAGCGAAAAGATCGACCATCGTCTCCGCCGCCATGCGCTCTCCTACGAGGAAGCCGCCGAACGTCAGACCGCCGTGAGAAACCGCCGTCGCTTCCTGACGCGACAGCGGCAAAAGTGCCAGCAGCCGCTCCTTTTCATCAAAAACGAGAATGGACGCGTCAAAAAAACGCGCCTTATGATAATCCATATAATCGCGCAGGAAAAAAAAGTGACGATTCTTCGCCTTGCGGACAAAATCATCCCAAAGCGTCCGATCCGCCGGCTTATAAAAACGTACGCGCATCTTTTTCCCCTCCGAAATCATCTAGGACTTCACCAAACTCATGCCATATTCGCGTATAAGAAATCAATGACCACCGTCAGCGGGTCGTAAAAACGCCTGCCGCGCCACAAACAGACGTCGGATGCGGGCGCATCGATCCTCTCCATGAGACGCCGCATGAGTACGGGAAATTCCGTGCAGCCGAGAACCACGTCCTTTTCCTCGTATTTTTGCAAAAATGCGGAAAAACGCTCGGCGAGATCAACAGGATAAGCATCTGCCTTGACATATTCGATGAACCGACGAATCTCTTGATACTCTACCGCGCAAGGTTCACTGACCGCAATATCATATTCGTGCAGACAATCGCGATAGAGATGCTTTTTCAACGCCCCTTCCGCCGCAATCACGAGCACATTTTCAACACCCTTCGCCTTTAACTCACGCCCCAACAAATGAATAGCATGAACGACGCGCTCTTCCGCTTCGGGCACAAGACGGTAAACATCCGGCAAAAAGTAGTGCGACGTGCCGCAGGGAAGAACAATATACCGTACACTTGTCCCCCCCCGCGAGACTAAAAACCTCATCGAAGAAGCAATCGCAGCAACAACATCCGCATATCCTTCTCCCGTCAAAAGTGCGCGTGTGCGGCTGGGCATCGAGAAATCGTTGTCCATAATGATATGCGGATAGCTTCGCTCCGACTCCGAAGCGAATTTTTTCAATACACGCGCAAAAAAATCCAGCGTCGCATAGCCTCCGAAGCCGCCGACGACGCCTAAAACATCCTGCAAAGCACTTCCCCCATCTCATCCTTCTATTTTCTTTGCACAAGCCAGAAGTATGCCGTCGTCTCCCTGCGGTTGCCGAGCGCATTCTCCCAGACTTCGCCGCGCTCGATGATTTTCCAGCCATCCTGCGCCGGAAAAAATTCACGCCAGAGCGCTTCATACTCGTCGATGCCGCGATAAATCGCGCTGTAGTCGTGCGAGAGCTCTTCGGAATACATCTGATTCAAAGTCAGCCGCTTGCCATAGCTTACGGACTCCTTGACATACAATATCCCCCCACGGGATAAAAGGTCTTTTACATTGGATATACACAGAGAGAGATCCTCGTCATTGACATACATCAAAACGCCGTTGACGAGAATACGATCAAAAACCTTACCGCGATATTTCTGCGGCAGAGCCGCAGAAAGCTCTTGAAAGCTCCCGCAGTAAAACTCGCAGTTTTCACGTTCCTTCGCATGTTCCTTTGCCAGCTGCAAAAGCCCTTCGCTGTAATCAACGCCAACATAACGCCCATTCCCTGCAAGATGCACGGCAAATTCGTCGCCCCAGCGTCCCACGCCGCAGCCGATGTCGAGGATCAGCGCATCACTCGCCGCCGCAAGCAGCGGCGCGATACGCGCCTTTTCCGCACGGTCGCGCTCTAAAGCAAGCGCAGGGTGATTGTCCTGATAGTTCGTATAATTATAGAGATACGGCAGGTCCTTTTGGCAGCGCGCATCAAAGAACGCTTTGACTTTTGCCGTATCGAGCGAAACTTTCTTCTCTCGGATGCGCTCTCCGGCGCTTTTTTCCTGCATTTCAACCCCACGATTCTACAAATTTCAACGCGCGTTCGTAATCGCCGTATGTATCAATATCACAGGCGCGAATCTTGATGCCCGGCAGAGGCAGGTACGGCTCCAGCTGATTGTAAACATGACCCGACGTATAGGCGACGCGCTCTCGCTTCAGGCAGCACGGCCCCGTCCATTCGTAATCCCCCGACGCACGCGAAAAAGACAGCACCTCGCCGTGCGCATTGACGCGCACGAAGATAGCGTCGTCCGACATCTTGTCCGCATAGGCGATCCACTCGCCCTGCATCTCCTGGAGCTTCTTCATATCGTCGGGATGCACGAGGAGGTCGCCGTCGTACTCCAGCGCGTATTCGTTGCCGTCCCTCGCCCCTAAGTGATAGCTTGCCCCCGTCTTTGTTTCAAAATAGTTGTGGTTGAATACAAACACAGCATCAGGACGGTAGCGCCGAACTTCCTCGATGACATCCTGCGCCTCAAAGCCGACGACGACGCGAATATCCTCGACATCTTGAAAAAGTTCCAGCTGCCAGCGAATCAACGATTTGCCATGAATGTTGATCAGCGCTTTCGTCGTCCCCAGCCCCAGACGCGAGCCGATGCCCGCACAGCTTATAACAACTGATTGAGTTGCCTGCATAATGCCACCTCATTCAACACGAGATAATCTGCCACGGAAATGACGCTCGCCGTCGGCGCATGTGTAAGCCCCGAGGCGATGGCAACATCGGCGGTACGCATCGCCTCGACGTCGTTGTTGCCATCGCCGATGAATACGACGCGATGCCCCTCGGCGCGATACCGTTCGACGACGCTTTCCTTCTTGAGGATGTCCGTGAGCTTTACCACTTGATTGTTTTCGATCATACCCTCCGAGCAATAGACCTCACAGCCAATCTTTGCAACCAGTTTCGCGACCCAGCAGGAAAGATTCCCTGTAGCAATCGCACAATGTGCACGATTTCGCTGAATAAACGCCACGACAGCCTCATGAAGCGCCACATTCGCCAAAAGCGCATCTATCTCGTCAATCGGCAGCTTCCCTAAAATAAAGACGCGCCGAATGAACGACTCAACAAACGGGATATGCCCCATGACCGTCTGCTTCGTGAGCGTTTCGATCTCCTCTTCCACAGAAAAATGTTTGGCGATGAGCGGCAGCGTTTCTTCTTTCGTGACCGTTCCATCGAGGTCAAAGATAAATTTCGTCATGATTCAAACTCCAATCGAGCATACAATATCATCATAGATAAACTGCGTCGCCGATTTGCGGTGTTCAGCTGCATAGTCGAGGACTTGACGGAAGAAGTTCTCCCTCGCATCCTTCATGGGATCACGCTCGATCAGTACATCGAGAAAATGCTCGATAGCGGCATAATCCGTTCCCGACGCACGATAGAGCAAGGAGGCGACCATCTCGCCAAACTCATTGAAACGCTCCCCTTCGCGCGTGAGGAAGAGCGCGGGCTTATGAACGTACAGATACTCCGCCATAAACGATACGCTGTCGAGGATCATCGCATCCGAACTTGCGAAGTAGGCAAGGTACTCTCCCATCTCCACCTTAGCGTTCGGCAATGCGTCCCAGGCACGGCAGTACGCGTCGTATTCATCCAAAGAAGAAAAGACGCCGTTCTTCACACAGCTGAGACCGAGCATCGGATGCGGCTTGAACACCCACGAAGTATCTTCCCCATGCGCTCGCGCATACGCAAGAAAAAAGCGGTGGTTCGCGGCAAACGTAGCGTAATAAGGCTTCTCCGCGATCGAATGATGCGGGGCAAAAATGATCTTCTTTACCGATCCCTTGCCCGCGATCTTCCATGCGGCACGGTCCGCACACGCAGGATCGAGCAGCCCGTCGAGCTTCGGATAGCCGGCGTAAACCATCCCGTACGCGCCAATGTCGCTGTAGCGCTCCGCCATGATGTCGTATCCCTTCGCCAGCGTGAAGTTCTTCCAGCAGATATGATGCGCAAACAAGTTGAACTGCATCTTCTGTATATCGGCAAGATAAAAGCCGTACGGAATGTAACAAACGAGCGTCGAAAGCGGAATATCACGATCCATCCAATGAGAAAGAATCTCCATGTAAGGCGACGTATAGAAAACGATATCAAAATCCCCGGGCTTGACACTGCCGTCGGACAAGCGGTACGGCAGCCCCGACTGCTCGAAATGTTCGATCAGCGCAGGAATCTCCTTGTCAAAGTCCGTATTCACCTGCCAGACGATGACCACGGTCACATCGAAACGCTCATTTTCAGCGAACTTGCGCACGAGCGCGTCGCCGACCCACTCGGCAAGACACGAACTTTGAAAGGCGATGCGAATTTTCTTCTGGGCGCGTATGCGGCGCAGATTTCTCTCCTGCACCTCTTTCAAGCAGTCCAGATAACATTCCTGCCGGATGAGCCGATACATCTCATAGTAAGTTTCGATCTTCATGCCTTTGCTCCTATGCACGTCTGACGTCGGGCTGATAGTCGTTGCAGAGATCCATGACGTACTGTACCTCTTTTTGCGTCATGCCGTTGAACATCGGCAAGCTCAGCACCTCAGCCGCCATCTTCTCCGCCAGCGGGAAATCGCCCGCCTTGCCGCCAAGCGCACGATAGCACTGCGCGAGATGCGGCGGCACAGGATAATGAATCAGCGTCGTGACGCCATGCTCCTTCAAATATTGCTGAAAGTCATCGCGATGTCTGCTGCGCACGACGAATTGATGGTATGTATGCTCGGCAGCCGTGCGCTTTTTCGGCAGTTCCAGCCAAGGGTTGACGATATGCGCCCGATAAGCGGCAGCGATGCGCTGCCTTTCCTCGATATCTGCCGCGAGATGGCGCAATCCGACGCGAAGAAGCGCCGCCTGCATCTCATCCAGCCGCGAATTGACGCCTGCAATTTCATTTTGATACTTGACCTTACTGCCATAATTTCGCATCATGCGCAGCGTTTCTGCCATCTCTTCAGAGTCCGTGACGACTGCCCCCGCATCGCCAAACGCGCCGAGATTCTTCGTCGGATAAAAGCTGAAGCAGCCCATGACGCCGAACCGCCCCGTCATCCGTCCGCCAAAGTGCGCCCCATGCGACTGTGCGCAGTCTTCGAGTACAGGTATGCCATGCGCTTCAGCGATCTCTAAGATCGCCGCCATATCCGCCGCCTGTCCGTAAAGATGGACGACGAGGATCGCTTTCGTACGCGGCGAGATTGCCGCTGCAAGATGCTCGGCGGAAAGGTTGAAATATTCATCCGGCTCGACAAAGACAGGGCGCGCGCCGTTTTCCGTCACAGCCAAAGCCGTCGCAATATATGTGTTCGCCGGCACGATGACCTCGTCGCCCGCCCCCAGTCTCAAGGTACGAACGGAAAGGCGCAGCGCATCAAGCCCCGAATTGACCCCCACGGCGTACCTCGCTCCCGTATACGCCGCGAACTCCCGCTCAAACGCCGCCCCTTCATCCCCCAAGATATAGTGTCCGGAGCGCAGGACGCGCAAGGCGGCGGCTTCATACTCCTGCCGATGCCGCGCAAACTTTCGCCCCAAGACGGAAAGATCAATCTTCACGCACCCATTCCCCTTCCCTTTGCGACAAACGCAAAAATTCATCGTAGTCGCGGATATAATCCTCTTCTTTATATATATCGGAAGCCAGCACCATAAGAACAGCATCGGATGAAAAATCATACATTTCACGCCACATATAATTCGCCACGTAAAGTCCTTCGTATGGTTTTTCGAGCGGCACGACCTTCTTTTCCCGCCCGTTGTCCAAGCGTATCTTGCAGCTGCCGTGAATGCAGATCAGGATTTGCTCCAAACTTTTATGCGCATGGTGTCCGCGCACGACGCCTTCGAGCGTGTCGTACATGTAGTAGACGCGCTTGATGCGAAAGGGAATATCCGTAAACTCTTCGAGAGCGACGAGCATCCCACGCGCATCGCCATGCGGCTGGAACACATACTTTACGATCTGCATCTCTTCATTCCTCATTTCTTCTCTTCGCGTTCAAACGCAAGAAAACGTCACTTTCCCGCGCACCAATTTCGCCAGCTCTTCGGGAGCGGCGCCGTGCAGATAGGAAAACATGCCCTGCGCCCTCGCCTCATCAATTCTTCGATAGTATTCCTTCGTTTCTTCTGCATAGGCGTACCATATTTCTTCT
>NZ_JBQNBV010000004.1:0-40527 GCF_052169755.1 Selenomonas sp.
TCATCACATTGACTTCAACACGCTCGGACTCCTCATGGGCATGATGGTCATCGTAAACATCACGAGCGAGACCGGACTCTTCAACTACCTCGCTATCTGGGCGGCGAAGAAGGTCAAGGCGAAGCCGATCTCGCTGCTCGTCGCATTGTCGATCCTCACCGCCGTTTGCTCGGCGCTTCTTGACAACGTGACGACGGTGCTTCTGACGGTGCCGATCACGTTCAGCATCACGAAGCAGCTCAACGTCGACGTCAAGCCGTTCCTCATCGCGCAGATCCTGTCGTCGAACATCGGCGGCACGGCGACGCTCATCGGCGATCCGCCGAACATCATGATCGGCAGCGCCGTCGGTCTGCAGTTCATGGACTTCATCACGAACCTTGCAGGGATCTGCGTCCTGATCTTCATCATCACGATCGGCATTTTGATCGTGCTCTACGGCAACAAGCTGCACACGACGGATGAGCTTCGCGCGAAGGTCATGCAGCTCGATGAAAAGAGCCAGATCGTCGAGCCGCGCCTCTTGAAGAAGTGCCTGTTCGCACTTGCCGTCACGATCAGCCTCTTCGTGCTGCACGGACAGCTTCACCTCGACACGGCGACAGCCGCCATGACGGGCGCGGGTCTCTTGCTCCTCATCAGCTTCCCGCAGAAGGAAGCGATGATTGCGAAGGTTTTGTCGAAAGTCGAATGGCTCGCCATCTTCTTCTTCGCAGGTCTTTTCATCCTCGTCGGCGCGCTCGTTGAAACGGGCGTCATCAAGATGCTTGCGGAAGAGGCGATCAAGATCACGAACGGCGATCTCACGGCGACCTCGATGCTCATTCTTTGGATGAGCGCTTACGCTTCGGCATTCATCGACAATATCCCGTTCGTCGCGACGCTCATCCCGCTGATTCAGGACATGGGGCAGATGGGCATGACGAACCTCGAACCCGTATGGTGGTCGCTCGCCTTGGGCGCTTGCCTTGGCGGCAACGGCACCCTGATCGGCGCCTCGGCGAACGTCGTCGTCGCTTCGATGGCGGCGCAGCGCGGCAAGCCGATCTCCTTCATCAGCTTCATGAAGATCGCTCTGCCGATGATGACGCTGTCGATTGCGATTTCGAGCGTCTACGTCTGGCTCAGATATTTGTAAAAAAGCAATTTTTGGGGCGCACGGGGATACCCGCACGCCCCTATTTCTCTAGGAGGACTTTGTTGTATGGAGAGATATGCTCCGCAGGAAATCGAAAAAAAGTGGCAGGAAAAGTGGCAGAAGGACGATGTCTACAAGACAGAGATCGACCGCACGCAGCCCGAATATTATGTGCTGGAGATGTTCCCCTATCCATCGGGCAATCTGCACATGGGGCATGTGCGCAACTACTCAATCGGCGATGTCATCGCCCGCTTCAAGAAGATGCAGGGCTGCAACGTGCTGCATCCGATGGGCTTCGACGCCTTTGGTATGCCGGCGGAGAACGCGGCGATCAAGCACGGTGTGAAGCCCGCCGATTGGACGTATTCCAACATCGAGAACATGAAGCGCCAGCAGATGAGCATGGGGCTTTCCTACGATTGGAGCCGCGAGGCGGTGACCTGTCGCCCCGAGTACTACCGCTGGACGCAGTGGCTCTTTGAGCTTTTCTACAAGAAGGGGCTTGCCTATAAGAAGGAAGCGTCGGTCAACTGGTGTGATACGTGCGGCACGGTGCTTGCGAATGAACAGGTCATCGACGGCAAATGCTGGCGCTGTGACTCCGAGGTGCACAAGAAGGATCTCTCGCAGTGGTTCTTGAAGATCACGGACTATGCGGACGAGCTTCTCGCCGACCTCGACAAGCTCAAGGGCTGGCCCGAGCGCGTCAAGACGATGCAGGAGAATTGGATCGGCCGCTCCGAGGGCTTGGAATTCGACATCGACGTGCCCGCGCTCGGCGAGAAGATCGCCGTCTATACGACGCGTGCCGATACGGCGTACGGCGTGACCTTCGTGGCGCTCGCGGCGGAGCATCCCTTGATGGAGAAGATTCTGAGGGATAATCCGAAGGCGGCGGAGCTTCGCGCTTTCGCCGACAAGGTCAAGGCGCAGTCGGAGCTTGAGCGCACGTCGGGCGAGTCGGAGAAAGAGGGCATGTTCACGGGGTTTTACGCCGTCAATCCCTTCAACGGCAGGAAGGTCGAGCTTTGGGTCACGAACTACGTCCTCGCCGAGTACGGCACGGGCGCTGTCATGGGCGTACCGTCGGAGGATCAGCGCGACTGGATGTTTGCGAAGAAGTACGACCTGCCGATCATCGTCACGCTGCGCCCGAAGGATCGTGAGCTGAAGCTTGAAGAAATGACGGAAGCCTACACGGACAAGGACGGCGTCCTCGTGAATTCGGCAGAGTTCGACGGCATGGAGATGCACGAGGCGCTTGCGGCAATCGTCGAAAAGGCGGTCAAGGAAGGCTTCGGCAGGCGCAGGGTCAACTATCGCCTGCGCGACTGGCTCATCTCGCGCCAGCGCTACTGGGGTGCGCCGATTCCCGTCATCTACTGCGACAAATGCGGCGAACAGCTCGTGCCCGAAGAGGAATTGCCCGTCCGTCTGCCCGAGGATGTGAACTTCGAGCAGGGGACCGTTTCTCCTTTGGCGCAGAGCGAATCCTTCGTGCATTGCACATGCCCGAAGTGCGGCGGTCCCGCAAGGCGCGAGACGGATACGATGGACACCTTCATTTGCTCGTCGTGGTACTACATGCGCTACACCGATCCGCACAACACGCACAAGCCGTTTGCGGCGGACAAGGTGAACTATTGGGCGCCTGTCGATCAGTATATCGGCGGCATTGAACATGCGATTTTGCACCTTCTCTACTCGCGCTTCTTCACGAAGGTGCTGCGCGACGAGAAGCTTTTGGATTTCGATGAACCGTTCCAAAATCTTCTGACGCAGGGCATGGTCATCAAGGACGGCGCGAAGATGTCGAAGTCGAAGGGCAACGTCGTCTCCCCCGAGGAGATCATCCAGAAGTACGGCGCTGATACGGCTCGTCTCTTCATCCTCTTCGCAGCGCCCGTCGAGCGTGACTTGGAGTGGAGCGATCAGGGCGTCGAGGGGGCGTTCCGCTTTTTGAACCGCGTCTGGCGCATCGTCGCGCATTTCGAGGACGCGATCCGAGAGGGTATCGATGATTACGACCACTCGACATTGACGGCTGAGGAGAAGGCGCTGCGCCGCACGCTGCACCAGACGATCAAGAAGGTCACGGGCGACATTGGCGAGCGCTTCATGTTCAACACGGCGATCAGCGCCGTCATGGAACTCGTCAACGCCTTCTACGGATTCCAGGACAAGGCGGTTCATCCGGGACTCGTGCGAGAACTCTCGTTTGCGCTTGTGAAGATGCTCGCGCCCTTTGCGCCGCACATTGCGGAGGAGCTTTGGAGCCGCATGGAGGGCAAGGGAAGCGTCCACGACGCCAGATGGCCGAAGTTTGACAGTGCGGCTGTCGTCGAGGACGAGATCGAGATCGTCCTGCAGATCAACGGCAAGGTGCGCGACAAGCTGACGGTATCGGCGGATATGAAGCCGCAGGAGATGGAAAAGCTGGCGCTCGCACAGCCGAAGGTCAAAGAGCTTACGGCGGGCAAGACGGTCGTCAAGGTGATATGCGTGCCGAAGAAGCTCGTCAACATTGTCGTCAAATGATGTTTGAGAACAATAAAAGCGTTTGCACGCGCATGGGGGATAGTGCTCCCTGTGCGCTGCGCAGAGGGGCTGGCGATTCGCCAAGCTCCTTTTCGCGCTTTGCTGGATGGTGAGATCATGAAAGCACTTTTTGAACAAATGGCACGCGGCGCTTCGGTTCGAAAGATCGTCGAGAAGTTTTCGCGCCGAGGCGGCAAGACGCTCGTCTACGGTCTCAGCGGTTCGCAAAAACATGCGCTCTTTGCCGCTTCATGCGATGCTTCTTCGCAGCCTGTGGTCATCGTCACGCACAGCCGCGAGGCGATTGACGCATGGCGCACCGATCTGGCGGCGCTTCTGCCTGCGCGAGAGATCTTAGAATTGCCGGAAGTCGATATGATGACGGTGGAAGCGACGGCGAAGGGTATGGAGCGTACGGCGCTTCGCATGGGCGTCTTGGGCAGACTTCTCAAGAAGGAGCCTGTCATCGTGCTTGCCGAGGCTGCCGCCGCTATGCAGAAGGGCATTTCGCGTCAAGATTTTGAGCGCATGAGTCTGCACCTTGCGGTCGGCGCGACCCTCTCGCGGGAGGTTTTGCTTTCGCGCCTTGTCGAGCTGGGCTATGAGGCGGCGAGTGAGATCGATGGTCTTGGACAGTTCAGTGCGCGCGGCGGCATCGTTGACGTCTACCCGCTCAATGCGTCCTTGCCGCTTCGCTTGGAGTTCTTCGACGATGAGATCGACTCTTTGCGCGAGTTTGATCCCGAGACGCGCCGTTCCATACGCAATGTTCCCAGCGCTGTTGTGCTGCCCGCCGCGCCAAGCGAAAGGGCGGGCGAGGGCGCGGCAGTCCTTTCCTATTTGGCGGGCGAGGGGGTCGTCATCTTTGACGAGCCTTTGCGCACGCGTGAGAACATGCAAAAGCTCGTCAAGGAGACGCCGGAGATTAAGTCTCAGGTATTCTCATGGGATGAGCTTGTAGCGAGCGCTGAAGGAAATGCGACGTTTTTTGCTGCGCTCATGCTGCAGAAGATTTATGGCGCGGAGCCGGATGAGCTTGTGAGCCTTGCTGTGCAGGCGGTAGCTCCTTTTCAGCGCCAGATGGATCTCTTGAAGACCGAGACGCGAAATTGGCTTTCCAACAAGCAGCATGTCGTCATCTTTGTCGGCAATGCAGAAAAGGCGGCGTCGCTTCGCGAGTTTTTCGCAAAATCGCGCATACCGTCCGCCGTGGCGAAGGACGGCGAGCCGCTGAGTGACGCCTATCTGAACATTCTCGTGGGTACGCTTGCAAACGGCTTTGAGATGCCGGATGCGCGGCTCGTCGTCGTCGCCGAAAGGGATGTCTTTGGCAGGCAGAAGAAGAAGATCGTCCAAAAAGCGCCGAAGGAAGAGCGCATCGCACACTTTCGTGAGATCAATGTCGGCGATTACGTCGTTCATGTGAACCACGGCGTCGGCAAGTATCTCGGCGTTGAAACGCTCGACGTGGGCGGCGTCAAGAAGGACTATCTGCACATCAAGTACGGCGGCGACGACAAACTCTTCGTGCCGACCGACCAAGTGGGACTCTTGCAGAAGTATATCGGCTCGGAAGGCTCCGTGCCGCGCCTGCACCGCATGGGCGGCACGGAGTGGATCAAGGCAAAGGCGCGCGCACGCGCTTCTGTCGAGGACATCGCCGATGAACTTATCGCGCTTTATGCGAAGCGCCGCGCGGCGAAAGGCTTCGCCTTTTCGCCCGATACGCCGTGGCAGCGCGAGTTTGAGGACGCCTTTCCTTACGAGGAGACGCCCGATCAGCGCCGCGCCATTGAGGAGATCAAGGCGGATATGGAAAAGCCCGAGCCGATGGACCGCCTGCTTTGCGGCGACGTCGGTTTCGGCAAGACGGAAGTGGCGATCCGCGCCGCTTACAAAGCGGTCATGGATCATAAGCAGGTCGCTGTGCTTGTGCCGACGACCGTTCTTGCCCAGCAGCATTTCCAGACCTTTTCTGCACGCTTCGCTGATTTTGGCGTCAGCGTCGATGTCATCTGCCGCTTTCGTTCGGCGAAGGATCAGAAGGCGACAATCGAGCGATTGGAGGCGAATCGCGTCGATGTGCTCATCGGTACGCACGCCATTTTGAATCAGAATCGGGTGCATTTTTCCGATCTGGGGCTTTTGATCGTCGATGAAGAGCAGCGTTTTGGCGTCAAGCAGAAGGAGAAGATCAAGAAGCTTGCGGCAGGCGTCGATGTGCTGACGCTTTCGGCGACGCCGATTCCGCGGACGCTCCACATGTCGCTTGTCGGGGCGCGTGACATGAGCATCATCGAGACGCCGCCCGCCGAGCGCTTCCCCGTGCAAAGCTACGTTGTCGAGGAAAACGATGCCGTCTTGAAGAATGCCATTCGCCGCGAACTTCGGCGCGGCGGGCAGATTTACTTCGTTTACAACCGTGTCGAGAGCATCGACATCATGCGCCAGCGGCTTGAAGATCTTGTGCCCGAGGCGCGTATCCAGACGGGGCACGGGCAGATGGCAGAAGAGCTTCTAGAGCGCGTCATGGTCGATTTCTACGAGGGACGCTACGACATCCTGCTCGCGACGAGCATCGTGGAAAATGGTCTCGACGTGGCGAATGCGAATACGATCATCGTCTACAACGCCGACTACTTTGGCTTATCGCAGCTCTATCAAATGCGCGGCCGCGTCGGCAGGTCAAATCACATGGCGTTCGCCTATTTCGTTTACCAAGCCGACAAGGTCTTATCCGAAACGGCGGAAAAGCGTCTGCAGGCGATGAAGGAGTTCGCCGAGCTTGGCGCGGGCTTCAAGATCGCCATGCGCGACCTTGAAATTCGCGGCGCGGGCAATCTTTTGGGCGCGGAGCAGCACGGACACATCGCGAGTGTCGGTTTCGAGATGTACTCGAAGCTGCTCGATGAAGCGATGCAGGAAAAGCGCACGGGCAAACCAAGGGAAGAGAAGGCTGAACCCGTCGTCGATATTGAGGCGGAAGCCTATATCGACGGTGAATACATCAATGACCCCATGCACAAGATCGAGATCTATCAGCGCATTGCGGCGATTCGGAAAAAGGAAGAGATACAAGAGCTTCTCGACGAGCTCATCGACCGCTTCGGCGAGCCGAAACCCGCTGTACTGCGCCTCTTAGAAGTCGCGCGCATACGAAACTACGCGCGCTCTCTCGGTATTCGCGCCATCGTAGAAAAGCCGCTGTTTCTGGAAATTTCCTTCATTGAAAAACCTACGTTCGATCCCGATGGAATGCTGAAACTTCTCGGACTTTTCGGCAGGAACGCCAAGATGCTGCCGATGCCGCAGCAGATGCTTCGCATACGGCTTGCCGCACAGTACAAGAAGAATATCACGAACTTCATCACGCGCATCTTGATGCTTTTGTCAGGTGAACAAGAGGCGCTTACGACGAAAAACGGGGTGAATAAAGCGCCGCAGGGCAAGGCGGGAAGGAGACAGGCGTAGATGAAGGAAGCGGGAAGCATTACGGTGGTGGGGCTGGGGCCCGGACGCTTCGGGCTTATCACGCTGGAAAGCATGGCGGCGATGACGAGCGGCAAGAGTATTCTCCTGCGCACGGCGATTCATCCGTCCGTGGCTGAAATCCGGCGGCGCGGCATCGCTTTCACGAGCTATGACGCATGGTACGAAAAGGCTGCGAGTTTCGAAGAACTTTATCATGCGATTGCAGAAGATCTTGCCGCAAGAGTGCGCGCAGGCGAGGCGGTCGTCTATGCCGTTCCCGGCAGTCCGTTCGTAGCGGAACGCACGGTACTCTTTTTGCGCGATTTGTGTATAAAGGAAGGTCTGGCGATTTCCATTCTTCCGGGTATGAGCTTTGTAGAAACGCTCTACGGCGTACTTGGCATCGATCCCGTCGCAGGGCTTTTGATCCTCGATGCGGCGGATGCCGCGCACCTGCCTCTGAACCCTTCGACGAGCGTGCTCTTCACGCAGGTCTACAGCCGTGAGATCGCTTCCGAGCTAAAACTTGCACTGATGGATCGCCTGCGTGACGAAGCGGAAGTCATCTATTTGCACAACATCGCGCTGCCCGATGAATCCGTGCGACCGATACCCCTTTACGAGCTGGATCGGCAGAGGGATACGGATCATCTGACGAGTCTTTTCATCGCGCGTACTACATTTCAAAATGATTAAAAATCCTCGTGAAGGGCGGTTTTTCAAGTTTTTTTGAACTTTTTTGCTGCAGGAAAGAGGATTCTAACGAAGTACAGCGAATAAAGGTAGCGTAACAAATTTGAAAAGGAGGCTACAAACGTGAACAAAACGGAATTAGTGGCTAATGTAGCGGAAAAAGCAGGTCTGACGAAGAAGGATGCCGAGAAGGCTCTGGGCGCAGTCATTGAGAGCATTGAAGAAGCTCTCGTCGAGGGCGACAAGATTCAGCTCATCGGTTTCGGTACATTTGAGGTGAAGGATCGCGCTGCTCGTACCGGCCGCAACCCGCAGACGGGCAAGGAAATTAAGATTGCCGCTTCGAAGAATCCTGTATTCAAGGCAGGCAAGGCTTTGAAGGACGCCGTCAACAAGAAGTGAGCACGGCGGCTCTTTGGGGGCTGGGTTTTTTTACCCAGCCTTTTTTCGTAGCATGTTGGAAGCGCCGCTAAAAGGAAGCTCATGGTTTTATCTGCGATTTCTTGGGAGGAAGGTTGATGGAGCGCGTAGTTCTCATCACGGGAGGTACGTCGGGCATCGGTCTTGCGGCGGCGCATCGCTTTTTGCAGGCGGGGTGCTTTGTTGCCTTGGCAGGACGGTCGAGGGAACGCGGCGAGGCGGCTCTCGCATCCCTGGGCGGTTTGGCGGCGGATGGACACGCCGTATTTTTTGCCGCGGATATTCGATGCGCAAAAGAAGCGAAGCGGCTTGTTGCTGACGTGTATACGCATTTTTCACGGCTTGATGTGCTCGTGAACTCGGCGGGCGTCTATCGGGAGCGTGCGCTTGAAGATCTGACGGAAGAAGAGTACGAGGACATCATGGACACGAATGTCAAAGGCATGTTCTTCACGACACAGGCGGCTCTTGCGTCCTTGAAGGAGAGCGGCGGCAATATCGTCAACCTTTCTTCTGATGCGGGACTGCACGGCAACTTTCTCTGCACGGCGTACTGTGCGTCCAAGGGCGCGGTGACGCTCTTCACGAAGGCTTTGGCATTAGAGCTTGCACCCTTCGGCGTGCGCGTGAATTGCGTGTGCCCCGGTGACGTTGCGACGCCGATGACGGAGATGCAGCTTCAAGCGGCGCCTGACCGTGATGAGGCTCTGCGGCAAATGGCAGGAGTCTATCCGCTCGGCAGGATAGCGACGGCGGAAGAGGTCGCCGCTGTTATTTTTTTTCTCGCATCGGATGCCGCATCGTTCGTGACGGGCGCTGCATGGAGCGTGGATGGCGGTCTTACGGCAGGATGAGGTGAAGTTGCGGAGAACACGCGTTTTGTTGTAACCGTGCTTTTCTTGTGCTAAAATAGAAATCATGGCAAGGAGAAGTTGTTTGACTATTTCATTTTCGAGGGTGAGGAAAGGGCGTTCATGTCGTCTCGCAGCTATCTTATTGTAACCGCATCGATCGGCTCGGGTCACATGAAGGCGGCGCAGGCGCTGGCGGCGGCTCTTTTGGACGAGGAGCCGCAGGCGCGTGTGACAGTCGTCGATTTTACGCGGCGCGATACGGCATGGGTCACATGGTTTATGAAGGCGGTCTATTTGAAGATGCTGCACTTCGTGCCGAACCTTTACCAGCTTCTCTACCGTTTTACGGGATATCGGCAGGGTGCGTCGCCGGTGCAGAAGCTCATCGCCGCCTTGACGAAGCGCAATATGCGCGCTCTCGTGCGCCGCTATGCGGCGGATGTCGTGATCTGTACGCACCCATTTCCCGAGGGGGCGGCTTCGTGCCTCAAGGAGAGCGGTGAGGAGCAGTTTTTTTTCGCTACTGTGCTCACGGATTACAGCGTGCATCGCATGTGGTTCTATCCCGGCGTCGACGCCTTTTTTGTCGCGACGGAAAGGATGCGCCGCAGCCTGTTGAAGGAGGGCTGTGCGGCGGCGGCGGTTCATTCGACAGGCATCCCGATATTGCCGCTCGCATCCGCGCTTTTTGATCGTGCGGCAATCCGTAAGAACTTTTGTCTCAGCGATGTGCTGCCGACCATCCTCGTCATGGGCGGTGGGCTGGGTCTGGGCGATGTGGCGCACTCTCTGGAAAAGTTGGAGGATGTCGCGGAAGAGCTTCAGATTCTTGTTGTCGCAGGGAAGAATGAACGCCTGCTCGCTTGGGTCGAAACCTATGCCGCACGGTCGCATCATGTAATCCGCGCATGGGGCTACACCGATGAGGTGCCCGAACTCATGGCGGTCGCCGCGCTTCTCATATCGAAGCCCGGCGCCTTGACGATCAGCGAGGCGTGGGCGATGGGAGTGCCGTTGATCCTGCACGAGCCGATTCCGGGACCGGAGCTTGAAAATGCGATGATCGCCAGCGAGCGCGGCACGGCGGTCTGGCTCGGTAAGGGTGAAAATCTTGCGGCGCTCGTCACAGGACTGTTGGGTGATGAGTCACGCCTTCGCGCTATGCGCGAGGCGGCGTGTCGGGCAAGCCGTCCGGATGCAGCGAAAGAGATCGCACTTTTTTTGCAGACGGCAGCCGCAAGGGCTGATTGATATGAGTTTTCTAGTTTTTTGCGGAGATGGTTTTTGTGGCGGTATCGAAATTGGAAAAGGATGCGAGCGGCGCATTTCTCTGTCCGCAGTGCGGCAGACCGCTTCGTACGGTTGAGGGCGGTACGGTCAGAATCCGCGGCGGCAAAGCAGATCTTGACAGCGTGAAACCGCGCTACGAGTGTGACAGCTGCAATGTTTTTTACCGTGAGCTTTTGAACTCGGGCTATTATGATGCATTCGACATGCCAAAGCTCAAGGCGGTCGGCGACCTTGCGCCGACGATTTTGCGCGCCGACGCCAATGGACATGCGCCGTGTCCGCGCTGCGGCGGGCAGCTTGACCTCGTCGAGTGGACGCCCGTCAAGCTCGTGGACGGCAAGGCCGATATGGAAAACGTCTCGTCGCATTTCCGATGTGCGAGTTGTGATTCCATATTCCGACGCATAGCGACGACGGAATACTTCCAGTGGTCGGAGAAATAGTGGTTCTTCAAATGCTGCACATGCGCTGAAGGTGTGCAGCGGATGGTTTGCAGAAGGTCGTGATCAAGATGGCAGCGGAAAACAAGCGCAGGGGCAAGGGGCACCGACTCGATTGGTTCGTTGTCGTCGTCCTTTGTGTTCTTGGTTATTTCGCCTACACGATGATCGACCAGCAAATCCACTTGAACGAACTCGACCGCGACTACATCGCAGCGCAGCAGCGCTTGGAAACGGCGCAGCGTGAAAATGCCGCCTTGAAGGAACTCAAGGAAAATCTTGATGATCCCGTCTATATTGAAAAAACAGCGAGAGAAGAACTCGGTATGACGCATGAAGGCGAGCTGCCGTATATCGCGAAGAAATGAAAAGATGCTGCCTAAAAGGCTAAGAACTCATAGGCAGCATCTTTTCTTTTTCTCGTTTCGTGCTGGGATTTTCTTGACAGCGCAAAAGGCGCAAGAGTATAATAAGGAAGCACGCTTGGCGCGGGAGAAGGCGCTGAGAGGTGGGAGCCGACGGCGTCGGTGTTTCCACAGTATAACTAAGGAGGAAATAATTTGTCCATTGAAGTAGGCAGTATTGTTGAGGGTGTGGTGACGGGCATCACGAATTTCGGGGCGTTCGTCGAACTGCCTGAGGGGAAGGTCGGTCTTGTCCATATCTCTGAGGTCGCTGATGAGTATGTGAGGGACGTGCATGATTTCCTCAAGGAGAAGGACAAGGTGAAGGTCAAGGTCTTGACGGTCGATGATCGCGGTAAGATCGGACTTTCCATCAAACAACTGCAGGAAAAGAAGCCGGTGGAAAAGAAGGTCGGGGAAGTTCCGCGCCGTCCGATGCCGCCGCGCCGCAATGCGGGTGGGGACTTTAAGCGGCAGGGGCGGTTCAGTCCTGGCAGCGCCTCCTTTGAAGACAAATTGTCGCGGTTCCTCAAGGACAGCGATGAAAGGCTGACGGATTTGCGCCGCAAGACGGATTCCAAGCGCGGCGGTCGAGGTTCGCGCAGGGATTAACCGCATAAGAAAAGCACTCTTTCCGGGAGTGCTTTTCCTGTTTATGGTCTGGCGAGCGCGATGACTTTTGTGTGCCGGAGGATGTATATGTGATGCGGGGAGTTATGCAAAAAAAGGTCTTGGCTTTTTGCGAGGAGCATGGGCTTCTGGCGCATGGCTCTTCCGTTGTTGTCGCTGTTTCGGGCGGCGTGGATTCGCTGGCGCTGCTCGATTTGCTGCTGCGCTTGCGTGAGGCGCAGGGGCTTTTGGTGTATGCGGCGCACTTCGAGCATGGGATTCGTGGTGCGGCGTCGTGTGAGGATGCGCGCTGTGTCGCGCACTTTTGCCGTATGCGCGGCGTCCCTTGTACGGTTGAGGCGGCAGATGTGCCGCAGTATGCGCGTGAACACAGGCTTTCGCTGGAGACGGCGGCACGCGGTCTGCGCTATGCGTTTTTGCGCCGTGTCAAGGAGCAGGTCGGCGCACGGTCGATCGCCGTTGCGCATCATGCGGATGATCAGGCGGAGACGGTGCTGATGCATATTTTGCGCGGCTCAGGTCTGCACGGTCTTTCCGGTATGCTGCCGCGTGCAGGAGATGTCATCCGCCCGCTTCTGTGCTGTACGAAAGCGGAGCTTACGGCTTATTGCAGGGAGCGCGGCATCGAGGCGCGCCATGATGCGACGAACGATGTGGCGGATGCGCGGCGCAATTATTTGCGATTGGAGATCATGCCGCGCCTTGCCTCGCACATCAATGCTTCGGTGAGCGCGGCGCTCGTGCGTCTTGCCGATGCGGTGCAGGCGGACGAGGCGCTGCTCGATGCGCTGGCGCGTGAGGCCTTCGCGCGTGTGGTGCGGCGCGGGGAAGCGGCGGGAAAGATGACGGAGGGAAAGAGTCTTGCGCTTTCACGGGCGGCGTTTCGCGATGAACCGCTTGCTTTGCAGCGCCGTATTGTGCGCCTTGCCATGTGTGCTTTCGTTGATGAGACGCACGATTGGGGCTATCGGCAGGTCGAGCAAGTGCGCTGCATGATGCTGGGGAGGCGCGGCGGACTTTTTTGGGATCTGCCCGGCAACGTGCGCTTTTTCCTCGACTGGGATCAGGGGGTGTTCACTTCTGGTTCCGTGCGATCCGTTCGTGGGGGAGACGGTGCAGGCGGGCAGGCGCAAAATGCGTCGAACGACGCGGCGCTCGTCGTGCCGCTTCAGACGCCGGGGGTGACGCGCCTGCCTTCGCTCGGCGTCACGCTTGTCGCAGATTTCGTGAAGGAACGCACGACGACAGACGGGCGCACGGAGATTTATTGTGCGGCGCGTGCTCTGGCGGGCGCCCATGTGCGCACGCGCCGTACGGGTGACCGTGTGCAGTTTGCGCAGGGCACGAAAAAGCTCAAAGCGTTTTTTATCGACGAGCATATACCGCGCACCGCGCGTGATCGCGTGCCGCTTGTCGTCTGTGCGGAGGGAATTGCCTGGGCGGTTGGCATACGGCGCTTTTCGCCCGCGATGGCGGAGGATGGAGAGCCGATGGTGCGGCTCGTCGCTGTTTTTGAGAAAGGAGCATACGATCATGCACAACGATTTGGAGAAGATTCTTTTTGATGAAGCTGCGCTTGCTGAGATGGTAGCGCGGCTCGGGCGCGAGATTACACGCGACTATGCGGGCGAGGAGATTTACGCCGTCGGCATTTTGAAGGGCGCAGTGATCTTTTATGCCGATCTCGTGCGCACGATAGATTTGCCTGTGACGCTCGATTTTATGCAGCTTTCGAGCTATGGCGGCGGTACGAGTTCGACGGGAGAGGTGCAGATCCTCCTTGACCTTGCCAAGAGCGTTGCGGGGCGCAATATTCTGCTCATCGAGGACATTGTGGATTCGGGGCTTTCCATGCACTATTTGATGGACAATTTCCGCCACCGAAAGGCGAAGAGCGTCAAACTTTGCTCGCTTCTGAGCAAGCCGTCGCGCCGCAAGGTGGATGTGAAGGTCGATTACTGCGGCGCGGAAGTGCCCGACGCTTTCCTCGTCGGCTATGGGCTTGACTACGATCAGAAATATAGGAATTTGCCGTATCTCGGCGTCTTGAAGCCCGAGATATACAGAAAATGATGCTCTCGCATCTTCCGTGAAATATCTCGAATATCGTGCGAAAGGGTTTGTATAACACCTGTTTTAATGCTATAATGAAACGCTGTAGAGGTTTTTTGTTTTATGAGCCAAAAGGTGCTTCCATTGCCTTTTGCTGAAACATGATATGGGGACTTTGGCGAAATGCCGTGACTTTTCGGCGTTTCCTTAAGGAAACACGGATAGATTCAGTCACCCATCTTCACACATCTGCACTGTCCTCTCGTCGTCAACAAATCCTCGACGTAGCACCGCTACGCCTGCGGTTTGTCTCCTAGATAGGAACAGTGCATCTGTGCAAATCTGGGCGACTTCATTTTATCAGCGTTTCCTTAAAGCATTATTTTGGAACAGGAGGATGACCGATTGAATAAACTTTTTCGCAGCGTGGTGTTCTATCTGCTGATCATCTTGATCGCCATCTCCGCGATTGATTATTTTCAGACGCGCGAGGTCGTGACGAACGAGGTCAACTACTCGGATTTTCTGCAGCAGGTACAAAAGGGTGAGGTCGCGAAGGTCACGCTTGAGCACAATATCGTCAAGGGAACACTCGCAGACGGTACGGAGTTTTTGACGATCACGCCCGATGCGCCGAATCAGGATACAAACTTCCTTAAGACGCTGCAGGAGAAGAATGTTGAGATCAAGGCGGAGCGGCCGGCGGAAGCGCCGTGGTGGTCGACGATGTTTTCGTCGATTTTGCCGATCCTGCTCCTCATCGGCGTCTGGTTCTTCATCATGCAGCAGACGCAGGGCGGAGGCGGACGAGTGATGTCGTTCGGCAAGAGCCGTGCGCGCATGACGGCGAGCGATAAGATGAAGGTCACATTCGAGGATGTGGCGGGCGCCGATGAGGCGAAGCAGGAGCTTGAAGAGGTCGTCGAATTCCTCAAGCATCCGAAGAAGTTCAACGATCTAGGCGCGCGCATTCCGAAGGGGGTGCTGCTCTACGGACCGCCGGGTACAGGAAAGACGCTTCTTGCGCGTGCCGTTGCCGGTGAGGCGGGCGTCCCGTTCTTCACGATCAGCGGCTCCGACTTCGTTGAGATGTTCGTCGGCGTCGGCGCTTCGCGTGTGCGGGATCTCTTCGATCAAGCGAAGAAGAATGCGCCGTGTATCGTATTTATCGACGAGATCGACGCCGTTGGCCGCCAGCGCGGCGCAGGCGTCGGCGGCGGTCACGACGAGCGCGAGCAGACGCTCAACCAGCTGCTTGTCGAGATGGACGGCTTCGCGGCGAACGAGGGCATCATCATCATGGCGGCGACGAACCGCCCCGACATTCTCGATCCTGCACTTCTGCGTCCCGGCCGCTTCGATCGGCAGATCGTCGTCGATAAGCCCGACGTGCGCGGCAGGCTCGCGATTCTGAAGGTGCATTCAAAAGGCAAACCTTTGACGGGCGACGTCGACCTTGATATTCTCGCGCGGCGCACGCCGGGTTTTACGGGCGCGGATTTGTCGAACCTCGTGAATGAGGCGGCTCTTCTGACGGCGCGGCGCGATAAGAAGCGCATCGGCATGAATGAGCTGGAAGAGTCCATCGAGCGCGTCATGGCAGGTCCCGAGCGCCGCTCGAAGGTCATGACGGACAAGGAAAAGGAGCTGACAGCGTATCATGAGGGCGGTCATACGCTCGTCGGTATGCTCTTGCCGAACGCCGATCCCGTACACAAGGTCACGATCATTCCGCGCGGCAGAGCGGGCGGCTACACGCTGATGCTGCCCAAGGAAGATCGCTCTTACGCGACGCGCTCGGAACTCATGGATAAGCTCAAGGTCGCGATGGGCGGCCGCGTCGCCGAAGAGGTCGTCTTGAAGGAGATCTCGACGGGCGCTTCGCAGGACATCCAGCATGCCTCGCGCATCGTGCGCAGCATGATTACGCAGTACGGCATGAGCGACGTCTTGGGGCCGATTTCCTATGGCGAGAGCGCCGAGCATCAGGTGTTCTTGGGACGCGATCTCAATCATCAGAGGAACTACTCGGAAGAGGTCGCGAGCGAGATCGACAAGGAAGTTCGCCGTTACATCGACGAGGCGTACGAGGCGTGCCGCAAGATCATCATTGACAACCGTGACAAACTTGACCTCATCGCACAGGCATTGATCGAGCGCGAAACGCTCGAAGCATCGGAGCTTGAAGAACTCGTCGAAACGGGCAAGATCACGGAGAAGGAAAAGAAAGCCGAGGATCATGCGGATGCGCCGGACGATCACGACGGCGTGATCCTTGAACCGCTGCATCGACCTGGGGGCGTTGAAATCACCAAGCCCGTGGAAGAAGCGGCGGAGGAAGACGTGGAAGTCAAGGACGTCGCGCCCAAGCTCAATGTGACGCGGCATGACGGATAAGGAAAGTCGGGAAGGCGCCCGCACTTTGAAGGAAAGGGCTGTTTCTCTGAAACAGCCCTTTTCGTCGGGGGGGATGAGTTTGCGGTCGAGAATTTTGGAGCTTCTGCGCAGAGCTGGAGAAGAGTACCTTTCGGGCGAGGAGATCGCCAAGAGGCTTGGCGTTTCGCGCACGGCTGTCTGGAAACATATCAAGGAGCTTCGCGAGGCGGGCTATGCGATCAAGAGCCAATCGCGAAGCGGCTACAGCTTGGAGGATGCACCCGATCGCCTCTTGGCTGAGGAGATCAAGAACGGTCTCCAGACGCACTTTGTCGGCAGGAATATCGTCTTTTTCGATGAGATCGATTCGACGAATCAGGTGGCGAAGCAGCTTGCCGCGCAGGGCGCCGCCTCGGGCACAGTCGTCGTAGCGGAAGCGCAGGGCAAGGGGCGCGGGCGCTTGAATCGGTCGTATTTTTCACCGAAAGGCAAGGGAATATGGTTTTCCGTGATTCTGCGTCCCCATATTTTGCCGCAGGAAGCGCCGAAGTGTACGCTCTTAGCCGCCGTCGCCGTGGCGATGGCGATGAAGCGTTTTGGACTTCAAGCAGCGATCAAGTGGCCGAATGACATCCTCCACGAGGGGAAGAAACTCACGGGCATTTTGACGGAGATGAGCGCTGAGATTGATCGCATCAACTATATCGTCATCGGCACGGGCATCAACGTCAATATCAAAGAGGAAGAGTTCCCCGAGGAGCTGCGCGACAAGGCGACGTCGCTCGCCGTCATGAAGGGAGAGAACCTGCCGCGCGTCGCTTTTTTCCAAGCCGTTCTTGAGTCGCTGGATGCACTTTGCATCCAGCTTGATGAGGAAGGGTTTTCGCCCATTATCGCGCGTTGGCGTGCGTGTGCCGTGACGCTTGGGCAGGAAGTTCGCGTCATCAGCGCCACGGGCAAGGAGAGCTTCGACGGCAGAGCGGTCGACATCGACGAGGAGGGCGCTCTGCTCGTCGAGACGGAGGACGGTATGCGCCGCGTGCTTGCAGGCGATGTGTCGATTCGTCCGAAGAATACATAAACCATGAGGAATGTGCCTTTTCTAGCCTGCCTGCGGGCAGCGCAGTCTGGGAGGATGGAGAATGTTACTTGTTTTTGACATAGGAAACAGCAATATCGTGATGGGCACCTATGAAGGGAAAAAACTCCTGCGCCATTGGCGTATTTCGACAGACCGGCAGAAAACGGGCGATGAATATGGTATGCTCATCAATAGCCTTTTCGCCTATCATAACATTCGCATGGAGCAGGTGAAAGCGATCATCATATCGTCCGTCGTGCCGCCTCTGATGGTGCCGATGATCAAGATGTGCGAGCGTTATTTCCATATCCGTCCGCTTATCGTAGGACCGGGCATCAAGACGGGGTTTCGTATTTCCTATGAGAATCCGCGCGAGATCGGCGCCGACCGCATCGTCAATGTCGCGGGGGCTTTCGAGCAGTACGGCGGTCCTTTGATCGTCATTGACATCGGTACGGCGACGACGTTTGACGTTGTTGCACCGAACGGCGATTTCCTCGGCGGCGTCATCGCGCCGGGGCTGTCGAGCTCTGCCGATGCACTCTTTCAGCGCGCTGCCAAGCTGCCGCGCATCGAACTTGTGACGCCGAAACGCATCATCAGCCGCAACACGGTCAGTGGTATGCAGGCGGGGATCATCTATGGATACGTCGGGCAGATTGACGAGATCGTGCGCCGCATGAAGAAAGAGATGGGCTACAATGAGATCAAGGTCATCGCGACGGGCGGCTATGCGCGCATGATTTCGCGCGAATCGAAGATGATCGACAAGATCGACCACTTCCTGACGCTCACGGGGCTTCGCGTACTCTACGAGAGGAATTCGGAATGAGGCTCGGGAAGCTCGATTTTCCCGTGCCTGTCTTTCTTGCGCCGATGGCGGGTGTGACGGATATGGCGTACCGCATCCTCGTACACGAGCTTGGCTGTCCGCTCGTTTACACCGAGATGGTCAGCACGAACGGCATCAACTACCGCAACGAACGCACGCTCAAGATGCTGCGGACGGATCCGCGTGAGCGCCCGCTGGCGATGCAGCTCTTCGGCAATGAGCCGGAAGCTGTGGCGCGTGCGGCTTCTTACGTCGAAAGTCTCGGCGTCGCCGATGTCATCGACTTCAACATGGGCTGTCCTGCGCCAAAGATTGTCAAGAATGGCGAAGGGGCGGCGCTTCTCCTCGATCCTGAACGCGCCGAGCGCATCTTGCGTGCGCTCAGGCGATCCGTCAAGCTGCCCGTGACTGTGAAGATAAGAAAAGGCTGGGATGCAGCGAATGTCAACGCCGTGGATATTGCCGAGCGAGCTGAGGCGGCAGGCGTCGACGCCATCGCCGTACATGGCAGGACGCGCGAGCAGTTCTACAGCGGGCAGGCGGATTGGGCGATTATTCGCGCCGTGAAGGAGCGCGTCGCCATACCCGTCATCGCGAACGGCGATGTCAGAAGCGTCGTCGATCTCGTACGAATCTTTGAGGCGACGGATGCAGACGGTGTGATGGTAGGCAGAGCTGCACAGGGCAATCCGTGGCTTTTTCGTGAGATGGCGAGTTTTTTGCGCACGGGCGAGGTCGTCGCGCCGCCGACGATTGCGGAGCGGCGCACACTCATCCTTCGTCATCTTGACATGCTGCTCGAAACGAAGGGCGATTACGTCGGTCCGCGCGAGATGCGAAAACATGCGACATGGTACACACGCGGCATGAAGAACGGTGCGCGGCTGCGTGAGATGTTCAATCGCGCGGAAACGAGAGAGGATTTCGCCGCAATTTTGGAGGATTTAGTGTAAGGCGGTATACGCCGCTTGGCAAGGAAACAGGTGATATTATGGCAGAAACAAAGGACAAGAAGAAGGAGCTGCCTTGGAGTTCGTATTCCGAGGAGCAAAAGCAGGAATTGGAGAATCTTTCCAAAGGATACATCGAGTTCTTGACAAAGTGCAAGACGGAGCGCGAGAGCGTGCGCGAGATCATCCGTCAGGCAGAGGCGGCAGGTTATGAAGATCTTGAAGAAGTCGTGCGCACAGGAAAAAAACTTGCACCGGGAGCAAAGGTCTATTGCGCCTATATGAAGAAAGCCGTCGCGCTCTTCCACGTCGGCACGGATCCTGTCGAAAACGGCTTGGCGATCCTTGGCGCGCACATCGATACATGCCGTCTCGACGTCAAGCAGAATCCGCTCTACGAGGACAGCGGGCTTTCTTACCTTGACACGCATTATTACGGCGGTATCAAGAAGTACCAGTGGGTTACGGTGCCCCTGGCGCTGCATGGCGTCGTCGCTAAGAAGGACGGCACGCTGCTTGATGTCGTCATCGGTGAGGAGGCTTCCGAACCGACTTTTTGCGTGACCGATCTCCTCGTTCACTTATCGCAGGAACAGCTGAAAAAAACGGCGGATAAAGTCGTCGAAGGCGAAAAGCTTGATGTGCTCGTTGGCACGCTGCCGCTTGCCGACGAGGACAAGGATGCCGTGAAGAAGAATGTGCTTCATCTGCTGCAGGAGAAGTACGGCATCGAAGACGATGATTTCCTGTCGGCGGAGCTTTCTTTCGTTCCTGCAGGCGCCGCTCGTGAGATGGGCTTTGACCGCAGCATGATTCTCGGCTATGGGCAGGACGATCGCGTTTGCTCCTACACGTCGCTCGCTGCCATGCTTGAGACGAAGCCCTCAAAGCGCACGGCGTGCTGCCTGCTCGTCGACAAGGAGGAGATCGGCAGCGTCGGTGCGACGGGAATGCGCTCGCACTTCTTCGAGAACATGCTCGCCGAACTTATGAACGCGCTCGGGCAATATTCGGAACTGGCTGTGCGCCGCGCACTCGCAGCGTCGAAGATGCTTTCTTCCGATGTTTCCTCGGGCTACGATGCGCTCTACGCCGAGGCTTTCGACAAGCGCAACGTCGCCTATCTCGGGCGCGGCATGGTATTCAACAAGTTCACGGGTTCGCGCGGCAAATCCGGCTCGAACGACGCAAACGCCGAATATTTGGGGGAGCTTCGCGCCATGCTTGACAAACATGATGTGCGCTATCAGTCCGCTGAACTCGGTAAGGTCGATCTCGGCGGCGGCGGCACGATCGCCTACATCATGGCGCTCTACGGAATGCAGGTCATCGACAGCGGCGTCGCCGTGCTCTCGATGCACGCGCCGTGGGAGGTCACGAGCAAGGTCGATGTCTATGAAGTGAAGAAAGGGTACGCCGCGTTTCTCGCGGAGGCATAAAGACGCATGTATGAAAGTCTTTTCCGCCGTTTTGTCAAGGATTACGATAAGACGACGCTGCCCGAGGTGCGCTTCGCCTACGGCAATTTGAGCGGGCGCGTAGGCATCACGGTCAATTTCATCCTCAGCGCCGTCAAACTCTTCCTCGGCGTCATGAGCGGCGCCGTGTCCGTCGTCGCCGACGCTGTGCACAACCTCGCGGATGCGGCGGCGTCCGTGGCGACGCTCCTCGGCTTTCGTCTCGCGGCGAAACCCGCTGATGCCGAGCATCCATTCGGGCATGGCAGGGTAGAATATGTTGCGGGCTTTTGCATCGCAGGGCTGATTCTTCTCATCGGGTTCAAATTGCTCGAAGCGTCCATCGAGAAGATTCTCGCGCCCGAGCCGCCCGAGGTGAGCGTTTCCATGCTCGTGATTCTTGCCGCATCCATCGCTTTGCAGCTTTGGCTCGGCCGCTTCAACCAGACGATCGGCGAGCGCATCGATTCAGCAGCGATCCGCGCGGCGGCGGCGGACAGTCTCAACGACTGCATCGCAACCGTCGTCGTCGTTTCCAGCCTTGCGCTGCACTATGCGGTGGGCATCGACATCGACGGCTGGGCGGGCATCCTCGTCGCGCTCTTCATCCTGCACAGCGGTTGGGAAGCGGCGAGCGACACCTTGCAGCCGCTCTTGGGACGGGCGCCCGATCCCGCGCTCGTCAAGGGCATTGAAAAAACGGTTCTCAAGCATCGCGCGATCACGGGCGTACACGATATCATCATCCACGACTACGGTCCGGGGCGTACATTCGCATCTGTACACGCCGAAGTTCCCGCCTCGATGGATTTCCTCGAAGCGCATGAGGTCATCGACGGTATTGAGGAGCTTTTGCGCAGGAAATATCAGATCATCGTGACCGTTCACATGGATCCTGTCGTCACGGACGATCCGGAGGTCGAGCGCGTGCGTGCGGAGATTGAAGCCATCATGCACGAAAACAAGCTGGGCGAATCCATCCATGATTTCCGCATGACGACGGCAAAGGGCGGCGGCAAGAAAATCATCTTCGATGTCAAAGTTGCTGATGACTGCAAGATGACGAACGCTGATGTCGGCTTCTTTCTCGCGCGTGAGATCAAGGCGCACAATTCCGCTTATCAGCCTGTAATTCGCGTCGATCGCTTCTTTTGCTGATAGGGCAGAGCTTCCTTAAAATTTGGGTAGTTTAGGCAAAGAAGCAGGAGTTTAAACCTTGATGAAGAATAAAAAAGATGTTGACAGCAGTGCTGAACGTAGAATTTAGGAGGCAGAAAACATGAAAAAATTCCTTGCTGCAGCGCTTTTCGCGTGTTCGCTCTTTTTGGCGGCGCCGCAGGCGCAGGCATATTCCGAGTTGGATTTTCTTGAGGGCAACTGGTATGACGACAACGGCAATCTCTTTGCCATCGTGCGTGACGGCAAGCTCAATACGTTTCGCATGAACATGATCACGATGGCGGGCAGCCCCGGCAACTTCGCCGCCGCCGTGCAGGTGGAAGAACCGAATGGCTTCCGCAACGTCCCCGTCGAATACTCCAATGCAGCGGCAGACAAAGCGGATAGAAACAACCCGTTTTTCCGCCCGACGGTGCAAATGAACGGTGTCAGCGTCCATAAGGAATGGTTCCAAGTGCCTGACGCCGCCTATGACTATCTTGATGGTCACTGGTACGACGCCGACAACAACCTTGTCGCGTTCTTTAGAAACGGCACGTTCAACACGTATCCGATGACGTTTTTGAGCTTCTACGGTGTCGGCGGTCATTTCGACAGCATCTTCAAGATCAACGACCACGGCACGGAGAAATATTTCGCGCTGTCCCTGCATCCGACGAACGCCGGCAAGCGCATCTCGATCCGTATGCTCGGCGTTGACGATTGGGCATATGACGCTCTGCATCAGTAAACAGGCAAAAGGAAACCGCACGGCGCGATGGACCGTGCGGTTTCTTTTTGCCTGTTTACTGTCTGTCAGCGATCGCTTTTCGACGGCTGTTCGAGTAAATTGAAAAAATCCGGAATCTCAAGCGGCCGATAGAAGTAGAAGCCTTGGATGTAGTCGCAGCCCGCTTCGAGGACGGTTTGAAGTTCCTGTTCCGTTTCTACGCCTTCGACGCAGACTTTTTTGCCGAATTTATGGCACGAGTAGACGATGCTTGAGATGAAGTCACTGCTGTTCTTTGAGTACGCCATCTCTTTCATGAGACTGCGGTCGAGCTTGACGATGTCAGACGGATGTTTCAAGAGAAGTTCGAGCGAGGAGTAGCCGGTGCCAAAATCGTCGAGTGCGAGACGGATGCCGAGATCGCGGCACGCCTCGATGAACTTCTGCAAGGTTGCGGGGCTTTCGTTGTAGTTTGTCTCCGTGAGTTCGGCGACGAGATTTTTGCCGTCCATCGCGTGACGTGCAAGCGTCTGGCGCATGCAGGGCAGAAATTCCGGGTCGAGTACCTGATAATAGCTGACGTTGAAGCTCAGGGAAAAGCGCGGGTTTGTGCGGCGTATGCGCTTGGCGTGGATGACCGCCTGTTCGAAGATCCAACGGCCGACAGCGCGGATCTGCTGACTGCGTTCCAAGATGGGGATGAATACGCCCGGCGAGATGTTCGTACCATCATGCGACCAACGGCACAGGAGTTCACCGCTGACGATGCCGAAGCCATCGGCGGAGACCGCCGGCTGTATGACCGTGCGGAAGTTGGCGCAGCCGCGCTCGACATCTTCATTGATCGCGAGCAGAAAGCGGCTGAGATTTTTGCGCGTTTCAAGATTCTGCGGGGAGAAGATGATGTAAGGTTCATCTTGCGCTTCCTTCGCGAGATCCAAGAGACTCAGCATATTGGCGATGATCTCATCCGACGCCGTATCGCTTGGTATGTCCTCCATGAGGGCAAGCGAAGAGGGCGTCTGTACGGCAAGCCCGTAGACGGCATAGAGGTTTCGCACGGTCAAGCTGATGAAGTCGAGGATCGTTTTGGGATCTTCATGGGTGCCCGGCGAAAGAATGGCAAGAAAGCGCAGACCATCAAGGCGATAGATCAGCAAATTGTCGCGGAACCGATTGGTAAGACCGGCTGCGATGTCCTTGAGGAGCGCGTCGGAATGACCTCTGCCGCGAAGTTCGTTGATTTCACGGAAATTGTTCAAGCGGAAACCGATGAGGGAAAGGGCGGGATGATCCTTCTGCAGCTCCTGCAATTTGAGTTCGGCGCCCTTTTCGCGAGCAAAGCCTGTGATAGGGTCGACGACGAAATCAATCGCGAGACGCGCGATGCTTCCGGAGAAGAACAGCGGCGTTTCATGTGTCGGATCCCACTTCAAGATGCCGCAGCAGCGAATCCAGAATTCATTTCCCGCATGATCGGTCACGCGATAGCGCAGATCGTGGATATCGCGCTTGTTCTCGATGATGTCGGCGATGTCCGCGCGATAGGTTGCGAGATCGTTGGGGCGGCGTATGCACCTTTCCCATTCGCCGAGGAAATTTTTGACGATGTTGCTCTTAAAGGCGAAGGTTTCGCGCATCTGGTCGTTGATATAGAAGAGATTTGTCTGCATGTCGCCGAAGTAGATGTATTGATCCGCAAGCTCGATGGAATCGAGGAAGTTCGGGAAGTCAAAGAAATTCTCCCGCAAAAATACGGAAAGCAGCCCCTTGTCAGCGTCCGCGTCGATTTCTGCTGCAGTGCCGCCCGTGCTGCGCAGGATGTCGCGCATACGCAAGATGCGCATGGCAAAGCGCCCGGCGAGATACAAGGCCGCCGTGATGTCGTGCGCGTTGCTCCAATCCGGCACATCGCAGGTGATGAATCCGGACGGCGCATCGTCACGAAAGAGCGGTACAGCGGAGAGGGTGTAAAGTCCGAGCGAGGCGAAGCAGCGACTGGCGAGAGGGTGCTTCTCGGCGAAAACCTGCGTGTCCTTGAAGAGGACGTGCCTGCCGTTCGTCAGCCTGCCGCTCGTCAAGGCGACAGCGGCGCGGATAAGATCATCCGCAGGTTGCCTGTACGGTGTCGTGTCCTTGGCGCTCCATGTGTAGGTAGGCGCGTAGCGTTCCCCTTTGTATTCAAAGACGATGATGCGATGCAAAGAAAAAATCTCGCCCATGTATTCGAATAGTGAAAGGATACCTTCATCAGATTCTTCCGTGTCGACGATTTTTTTCAGGAAAGCTGCAGAAAGATCGCTTTTCTCACAAAATTCATCAAGCCATTCCGAAACGGAGTCCATGATTCTTCCCAACCCCTTTATCAATGTCTATTTGGACGATATTATTATACATGAACTTTCCCCATTCGTCTATTGCTTATAGGAAAAAAGTTTTTGTTTATTGAAAAAATGTTTGGATTTTGTTTATAATTTTTTGCAGACGCTCGGCAAGATTTCGAAAGCTGTGTCAAGGTTGATGCCGATGACACAGGAAGGCGTGCGTAAGGAATGCGGGGATTCGCTCGGAAATGACACTCTTTTGTTTGGGAATATTTCGTGTTATAATGGCTTCATGAAGTTTTTGCGGCAAAATGTGAACGTCGTTGAAAAGCCGTTGGGGTTGTTAGGGGAGAACTATGTGGAAGAAGATTTTTGGCAAAGCGCCTTTGCCGAAAAACGAAGCGGCGCTTCTTGACATCGAGCGTTCGCGCCTGCCGCGCCATGTTGCTGTCATTATGGACGGCAACGGACGTTGGGCGAAAGGGCAGGGCTTTTTGCGCACGGTTGGTCATCGTGCAGGCGTTGATACGCTGCACGACATTTTGGCTACGGCGATTGACTTGAAGCTTGAGGTGCTGACCGTTTATGCTTTTTCGACGGAGAACTGGAAGCGCCCACATGAAGAAGTCGATTTCCTTATGCGTCTTTTTTCGGAATATCTCGATAAAGAGGAGCGGGAAATGCACGAGAAAAACGTGCGCATCCGCTTCATCGGGCGCGTTGATGAGCTGACGCCCGAGCTGATTCAGCGTGTGCGTCATGCCGAAGCGTTGATGAAGGACAACACGGGAGTGAACTTCTGCGTTGCTGTCAATTACGGCGGACAGGATGAGATTTGCCGCACGGCGCAGGAATTGGCGCGAAAGGTGCAGGAGGGCGCGCTTTCTCCCGAGGAGATCACGCCGGAGTCTTTTGAAACGGCGCTCGATACGAAAGAACTGCCGCCGGTCGATCTCGTGATCCGCACGAGCGGCGATATGCGTCTGAGCAACTTCCTGCTTTGGCAGACGGCGTATGCGGAGTTCTGGTTCACGGAGACGAATTGGCCCGATTTCAAGCCCGCTTGCTTTTTGGAGGCGATCCGCGACTATGCGGGCCGCGAACGGCGCTTCGGCGGAATTAAGGGAAAATGAAGGGGATTGCCCCGTTAAAGAGGTGCGTGGTTTGCTTACAAGGATTATTACGGGCGTCGTCGGCATGGCTCTCGCTGCTTTTGTCATTATGCAGGGGGATTGGCTCTATGCCGTCTGCGCCATTTTGCTTTCGTTTGCCGCATGGTACGAGTATGTTTCGGCATTTGAGCATGTGGGAAAGCCTCTCGCAAGGCTCGTGGGCTTCGTCGTCATTTCCCTTTTCGGTACCGCCGCTTGGCTTTGGGGCAGTGCGTGGCTCGTCGCCATCGCGACGCTTGCCGTACTGTTGGTGTTTGCTGAGGCGGTTTTCCGTCATCGTCGTTTCGCTGTCGATCAGGTATGCTTTTCTCTTGCGGGTATTTTTTATGTCGGCTTTTGTTTTGCGCACCTCATTTTGCTGCGTTTTGCGGCGCAGGATGTCGTGCTGGCGACGCCCGTCGGCGATATGACGCTTGGCTGTGCGTTCCTTTGGATCATGTTCCTCGGCACATGGTCGAGCGATACTTTCGCTTACTTTGCAGGCTCCTTTTTCGGCAGCCGCAGACTGTGTCCGGAGATCAGTCCGAAAAAGACGGTCGAGGGCTTTTTGGGGGGGCTTGTCGGGACGACGGCAGTCGTTGCGGCGCTCGGTGGGGCGCTCGGATTTTCCGTGCCGCTGATGGCTTTTTTGGGCGTGCTTCTCGCATGTGCCGCGACGGTCGGCGATCTTGCAGAATCGCTCATCAAACGCTACGCGGGCGTCAAGGATTCGGGGCGCTTCTTTCCGGGACATGGCGGCGTTTTGGATCGGTTCGACAGTGTGATGTTCACGGCGCCCTTCGTTTATTATTTTATCCAAGTCGTTGGCTTGGCGGGAGTTTGAGATATGAAGAAACTTGCGATTTTGGGTTCGACCGGTTCGATCGGTCGTCAGACGGTCGATGTGGCTCTCGCGCACCCGGAACTTTTTTCTGTGTCCGTGCTTGCGGCGAACGCGAACGATGCGCTGATCGAAGAGCAGATCCGGGCGCTTTCTCCTGAGCTTGCCGTGCTCGCCGATGATGAGGCGGCGGCAAGGCTCAAGGCGCGGTACGTTGGCAGGACGCGCATCGAGGGGGGACGCGAGGCTTTCGTCGCGGCGGCGGCATATCCGTCCGTCGATATTGTTGTCACGAGCATGATGGGATTTGCTGGTCTTGCACCGACGATGAAGGCGCTCGATGCGAAGAAGGACATCGCGCTCGCGAACAAGGAAACGCTTGTCGTCGCGGGTGAGCTTGTGATGGCGAAAGCGCGCGAGGTCGGCGCGGCGATCCTGCCGGTCGACAGCGAGCATTCAGCGCTTTTTCAGTGTTTGCAGGGCGAGAAGGCGCGGTGCGTCGAGCGTATCATCCTCACGGCTTCTGGCGGGCCTTTCCGCGGCAAGACGCGCGATGCGCTCAAAAAAGCGACGGTCAAGGAGTGCCTTGCCCATCCGACGTGGCAGATGGGACAGAAGATCACGATTGATTCGGCGACGCTCGTCAATAAGGGGCTTGAGGTCATTGAGGCGCATTGGCTCTATGATGTATCTTACGATGCGATTGAAGTCGTCGTGCATCCCGAGAGCATCATTCATTCGATGGTCGGCTTCACGGACGGCGCCGTTATGGCGCAGATCGGTCCTGCCGACATGCGTCTGCCGATTCAGTACGCCCTGACGTATCCGACGCGTCAGCCGTCGAATTTCGAGCGGCTTGATTTTTCTAAGATCGCCGAACTTTCTTTTGAAAAACCCGACAGGGAGACGTTTCGCGGTCTTCCTCTCGCGTATGAGGCGGGGCGCGCAGGCGGTACGATGCCATGCGTCTTGAATGCTGCGAATGAAGTTGCTGTCGCAGCGTTTCTCAGAGGCAGGATTCGCTTCCTTGATATTTATGCGATCATCGAGAATACGATGGAAAAATGCGGTGTACGGAAGGCGCCGACGCTTGATGATCTCTTTGCCGTCGATGAGGAAGCTCGCCGCGTGGCGCAGGGCTTCTTGCAGCAAATAGGGGGTTGAGATGGTTTTAACGCTTTTTGCCGCTGTTTTTGTATTCGGCATCCTTGTTATCGTGCATGAACTTGGACATTTCGCTGCGGCGAAGCTCACGGATATGCGCGTGGACCGTTTTGCCATCGGCTTCGGTCCGAGAATATTCAAGTATAAGCGCGGTGAGACGGAGTATTCGCTGCGCGCTTTGCCGTTGGGCGGTTTCAACGATATCGCAGGCATGGATGCGGCGAGCAATATGGCAGGGGAGCGCGGCTACTGCGCGAAGTCTATACCTGCGCGAATGATCGTGATTCTTGCAGGTTCCTTTATGAATCTCATTTTGCCGATTTTTCTTTTTTTCGGCATTTTCTTTTTCGCGGGCGTTTCGACGCCTTCGCCGGAGCCTGTGCTTGGTACTGTCGTGGCGGGGCATCCGGCAGCTGGCGCGGGGCTTCTCGCGGGCGACCGCATCGTAGCTATCGAGGGGACGCCGGTGACGTCGTGGCAGGATATTACATCTCTCATCAAGGACGCCGGCGGCAAGGTTTTGCGCGTCGAGTACGAGCGTGCGGGTGAACGACAGACGACGAGCGTCATTCCTGTCTACAACGCACAGGAAAAGCGTTCCCTCATCGGCATCAGCGCATCGGCTGTGACGCGTATGCCGGGCTTTTTTGAATCCGTAGAGCTTGCTTTCACGCGCACGGGAACGACGCTCATGATGATGCTTTCGATGCTCGGACAGATCTTCACGGGTGAACAGCAGGCGGATCTTGCAGGACCCATCGGCGTCGCACAGATCGCAGGCGAGGCGGCGCAGATCGGCATCGTGCCGCTTTTGAGCCTCACCGCGCTCTTGAGTCTCAATCTTGCGATCATCAACTTGTTCCCGATTCCGGCGCTCGACGGCGGTCACTTTTTGACGCTTGTCGTCGAAGCTGTGCGCGGCAAGCCGCTTTCCGGCAAGGCGATGCATTATGCGCAGATGTTTGGCATATCGCTGCTCGTACTTTTGATGCTCTATGCGACGAAGAACGACATCATGCGCATCTTTGTAGGCGGTTGAAGGGTTTTTGCCGCCGAAGATAAAGAAGGGTAGATCATGCAGAGGAAAATCACACGGCAAATCCATATTGGCTCGGTCGCAGTCGGCGGCGGTGCGCCCGTCTCCGTGCAGTCGATGACGAATACAAAGACGCAGGATGCGGCGGCGACGGTTGCACAGATCGAAGCGCTCGCCGCTGCGGGCTGCGACATCGTGCGCATCGCCGTGCCCGATAAGGCTGCGGCGGCGAACATCGGTGCGATCAAGGCGCGTACGAAGGTGCCGCTCGTTGCCGATATCCATTTCGACTATCGCCTGGCGCTCAAAGCGATCGAGCAGGGCATCGATGCGCTCCGGCTCAATCCCGGCAATATCGGCGGTGCGGAAAATGTGCGTCGTGTCGCCGAAGCGGCGAAAGCGCACGGCATACCGATCCGCATCGGTGTCAATGCCGGCTCTTTGGATAAGCGTCTCTTGGAAAAACATGGCGGCGTCACGGCGGAGGCTCTCGTCGAGTCCGCCTTGGAACATGTGCGCCTCTTGGAAGAGCAGGATTTTCATGATATGAAGATTTCCCTCAAGGCGCACGACGTACCGCTGACGCTCGCAGCGTATCGATTGATGAGCGAGCGATGCGATTATCCGCTGCATCTCGGTATCACGGAAGCAGGTACGGTGCGCTCGGGCATCGTCAAGTCGGCGGTCGGTATCGGCGCGCTTCTTGCTGAGGGCATCGGCGACACGCTGCGCGTTTCTTTGACGGGCGATCCTGTCGTCGAGGTGCGCGTCGCGCGTGAGATCTTGAAGGCTTTGGGGCTGCGCGATTTCGGCCCTACTTTGATCTCCTGTCCGACATGCGGCAGGACGGCGATCGACCTTCCTTCGATAGCCGAGCGCGTGGAGGAGAGACTCAGCGGCATCGCGCAGCCGATACATGTCGCAGTCATGGGCTGTGTCGTCAACGGTCCGGGCGAAGCGCGCGGCGCCGACGTTGGCATTGCGGGCGGCAAGGGCGTAGGACTTGTCTTTCGAAGGGGCGAGGTCGTGCGTCAGGTCAAGGAAGAAAATCTCGTCGAGGAGCTGTTTTGTGAAATCGACAGCATCTTGGCAGAACAGGAAAATTGAGAAAACGAGCCTGTTTTGAGCGTAGGCTTGTCGGTATAGAGCAGGGCATCGCGCCCAAATGAGGAGGAGCTTTTCATTGCTTACATCGAAATTATACGCACCGACGTTGCGCGAAGTGCCGTCTGACGCTGAGATCACGAGCCATCGGCTCATGCTGCGCGCGGGAATGATCCGCAAGGCAGCGGGCGGTGTCTATACATATTTGCCTCTTGCATGGCGTACGATCCGAAAAATCGAGCAGATTATCCGCGAGGAAATGGACGCGGCGGGCGGACAGGAGCTTTGTATGCCGATCATGCAGCCGGCGGAGATATGGCAGGAGTCGGGACGTTGGAGTGTTTTTGGCTCGGAGATGTTTCGCTTGAAGGACTGTCATGGTCGCGAGTTCTGTCTTGGTCCGACGCATGAGGAGATGATTACGACGCTTGTGCGCGATGAGGTGCGTTCTTACAAACAGTTGCCGCTCCTCTTGTATCAGATCCAGAACAAGTATCGCGATGAGATTCGCCCGCGTTTCGGATTGATGCGCAGCCGCGAATTTATCATGAAGGATCTCTATTCCTTTGACAAGGACGAGGCGGGCGCCGATCTTTCCTATAAGAAGATGTACGACGCCTATACGAATGTATTCACGCGCTGTGGCTTAAAGTTCCGTCCTGTAGAAGCGGATTCGGGCGCGATCGGCGGCAATCATACGCACGAGTTCACGGTGCTCGCCGCCGCGGGCGAGTCGGAGATCGCCTGCTGCACGTCATGTGATTACGCCGCGAACGTGGAAAAGGCGGAGCTTCTTCCCATCGACACGCCGGAAGAAGAGCCGTTGCCTTTGAAGAAAGCCGCAACGCCTGCTTGCAAGACCATCGAGCTTGTGGCTGAGTTTCTGCACGCGCCGCTCGAAAGGACGATCAAGGCGGTTGCTTTTCAGGATGAAAATGATGCGCTCGTGCTCGCTTTCGTGCGCGGCGATCACGAAGTCAACGATGTGAAGCTGCAGAACACCGTCGGCGCGACGGAGCTTCGTATGGCGGCTGAGGCGGCGATTGAAGCGGCGGGCGGCGTTGCGGGTTTCATGAGCCCCATCGGCATTAAAAAAGGCACGAAGATCGTCGTTGACAGCACGGTCATGAACATGAAGAACGCTATCGCGGGTGCGAATGAAGTCGATGTGCATTATACGGGCGTGAATCCTGTGCGCGACTTTACAAACGTCATCGTCCGAGACATCCGCCTCATGACGGCGGACGATCCTTGCCCGCACTGCGGAGCGCCCGTCAAGATCACGCGCGGCATTGAGGCGGGGCAGGTCTTTAAGCTCGGTACGAAGTACAGCGAGGCGCTCGGCGCGACGTTCCTCGATGAAAATGGCAAGGAAAAGGCGCTCTTCATGGGCTGCTACGGCATCGGCGTCGGCAGGACGATGGCGGCTGCCATCGAGCAGCACAATGATGAGCACGGCATTATATGGCCGCGTTCTATTGCGCCGTACGAAGTCGTCATCGTTCCCGTCAACGCAAAGACGCCCGAGCAAATGACGCTCGCTGAAAAGATCTATAAGGAGCTTCGTTCGGCAGGCATTGACGTTATTCTTGACGACCGCAAGGATCGTGCGGGTGTGAAGTTCAAAGACGCGGACCTTATCGGCTATCCGCTGCGCATTACGGTCGGTCCGAAGGCTTTGGAAGAGGGAAAAATCGAGCTTAAGGTGCGCCGTTCGGGCGAGAGTGTTGACTGCACGCAGGAAGAGTATTTGAAAAAGGTGCAGGAAATTTTGAAAGAGCTTTGATTTTACTGAGGTGCATGGGGCAGAACAGCTCGCTGAGAAAGGGGAAGGAACATCATGGAAGGGGAAATCCTTTGGAAGAAGGATCACTATGTCATACGTTACTTCGAGGGCGGCAATGAGCATTTGCAGCCGCTTGCTTTGGGCGATGAGATCGAAGTTTTCGTCAACGCCGCATGGAAAAAGGTAAAGGTGGAGGAAAAGAACGGTGAACCTGTTCTCGTCGGCGTCGGCTACGGCGACGGCATCGGCTGCCAGGCGCGTTTTGAAAAGAAGTAGCCGGAGGCGATAAGCATGGAGAAAATTGGCATAGTTTTTGCCGGCGGCAACGGCAACAGCGCTTATCAAATGGGCGCATGGAAAGCGCTGCGCAGCTATGAGCTTGAGACTGCCGTGAGCGTCGTCTCGGGGACGTCTTTTGGCGCCCTGAACGCCATGATGTTTGCGGCCGACGGCTATGGACATGCGGAAGCGATGTGGCAGAATGCCGCAAAGCTCAAGATTTCGAATGTGCCGATCACGAAGCTCAAGGAAATTTATGACATTCTTTTGACAAGCGGGCTTTCCGGCGTGTCGTTTGAGCAGTTCCTCGCACTCTTTGGTCACGGTCTTTTTGATGAAAAAAGTTTTTCTGAATTTCTGACCGAGCATTTGGAACTCTCGAAGGTGCGCGAAACGATTGAGCATATCTTCATCGGTACGACGAAATTTCCTGAGTTCGAGCCGAGCTATTATGATCTCCTTCGCTATCCGGAAAAGATGCGGCGCGTTCTTTTGACAGCGGCGAACGCGCTGCCGATTCTTTATTCGCAGCTGCGTTTTTCGAGCGGCGTTGTGCTCTGGGAAGGCAGTTTTACGGATCTTTCGCCGCTTCTTCCCGTCTATGAAGCTGGCGTACGCCTGATCTTCGTGCTTCATTTGTCGCAAAGAAGTTCTGTGCAGAAGAGCCTTTATCCCGATGCGAAGATTTATGAACTTTTCCCGCGACCAGATTTTTCCGACCGACCGGGCTGCGTCGATTTCACGCGTCTCGCTGTTGAAAAACGCATGAAAGAGGGCTACGGCGATATGGTGGACTTGATTCAAAAGCTTACGAAAGAGGGGATCGTAAGCTGCCCTATCGGCGATAAGCTCAAGGAGGTCAAGGCGAAGGAAGGAGACTTTTTGAAGCAGGCGAAGCGGGCGGAGGATCGGGAAGCGGATAGAAAGCGCGGCGAGATCGTGAATCTTTTGACGGAGAAGTGAAGGATAGATGCGCCTTTTTACGGTTCGCCTGCCGCATGTATGCCTGGTTTGGAATACTTTTGCGTAGAGGGGGTTGAGCATGAGATACGGAAGGTCTGCAGAGTGGTTCTTGGCGGCAGTTCTGGCGGCATTGTCGTGGACTTCGGCAGTTTCTGCTGAAAGTATGGAAGCGGCTGGCAAAGCCGTCGCTGCGAATCCGCCTGCTGCTCAAAATGCCGGAACTGGTACGAATGCCGCCGGAACGGCGATGGATGAGGCTGCATGGGAAGCGGCGCTCGCGGCCGGTGCGGCGGTGAGCGCTGTACATGGGACAGTGCCGCAGGAGACGACGACTGCACCACAGGAGGAAGCTTCAACCGCCGTGAGCAGTGAAAGCGGCGCAGCCGCCGCCGTACCGCAGCCGGATGCCGCAGCGGCTGCAGCGCCATCACAACCGATGCAAGAGATGCAGCCGACACAGGAAATACAGCCGACACAGGAAATACAGCCGGCACAGGAGCTGAAAGCTGCGCAGGAAGTGCATACGGTACAGGAAGCACAGCCCAAACAGGCAGAAACACAAGCCGAAAATGCAGCGCTTACGCCAAATGCAGCGTCGCGCATCAAAGAACTCATGCAGAAGTTTCGGCTTTCAGGCGATCCGAAGAGCGGCGCCTACAGCTGGATATATACCTCGCCGACTTGGACAGCGGAAGCCGTCAGCCGCCCTGCCGCGGGCAGCAGCTACTTCCTGCTTGCAGGAGCAGAGAGTCTGCGGTTTCAATCCCTCGACTGCGATGAGGTATGGTATTTCCATGAAGGCTGCGGCATGAAGATGACCATACTTCTTGCTGACGGTACGGTGCGCACTTTTGAATTGGGCGTACAGGGGCAGGCGATGCCGATGATTCTGCTTCCCAAGGGACAGATTTTTGCGGCGGAAAATATCGTTCCCACAGGCTATAGTTTCATCAGCTGCATGACAGTTCCCGCTCTGGCGACGACGGGGATTCGCGTCTGGCAGCGTGAGGAGCTTTTGCTGCGCTATCCGCAGGCGAAGGAGCTGATCGAGCGCTACACCGATGCGCCGCTCGTGCAGGGGACTGTATCCAATGGTGCGAGCGACGCGGGCATGGCGGCGAACGGAACGCAGTCATATCCGCCGGACGGAGCAGCGGCAAAGACGCTGCCGCAGATAAATGCAGCGGCGCAAACAGGGGGCGAGATTCATGGCTGAAATGGCGCATATAAAGACTTTGGAGAAGATTCGTGAGGATTGCTATAAAAGTGTCAAACGGTATGCCGTCCTGGGGGCGGCGAACGCGATCAACCCGATTCCCGGAATTGACATCGGTGTTGACGCGGGGCTTTGTCTGCGCATGATGGCGGATATGCGAAGCCGCTTCGGACTTTCCAAAGAAGCGGAAGGCAAGCTGCGTCGCTACGACATTCTCGTGCCGCTCGTGAAGAAGGTGTTTGATTATGCCACGAAAGAGGGCGTGATGATTCTTTTGAAGAGCTTTGGCAAGCGCTATCTCGGCAAAGCGACGGCGAAGTATGTGCCTTTTCTGGGGCAGGGAATCGCCGCAGCGGCGGGTTATGGCATGATGCGATGGTTTGCAAGGCGGTATATTGATGATTGCTATGAACTCGCCTGTTTAGCGCATGACAACGATATTACGATTACCGTGGATGCGAAAGTCGTATCTTAGCCACATGGAAAGATTCATTCATCAACCATCAGAAAAAAGGGGCGACGGCGTGAATAAGGTGATCGTGAAAGTCACAGGCGAGCAGACGGATGCAGCGGGAGATGTCAGCCGCATAGAGATGACGGCTCTGGGTGAGCATTATTTCCGTAATGGCAAGCATTATATCATCTATGAGGACACTTCACTTGCCGAGGGGGTGCCGGCGTCAACGATGCTCAAGGTCGCATCAGATTCTCTGACGCTGACGAGACGCGGCGCCGTGGAGCAAGAGCAGCATTTCTCGCCGCAGTCTGAGAGCCGCAGCCGCTATCAGACGCCCTTCGGTGATCTCGATCTCTGCGTTGCGACGCAGCGTCTTGACATCGCTTACGGATCTGTTTCGGGCAGCATTGATGTCGCTTACGATATGCATATCAATGGCGAGTGGCAGTCGGCAAATGAACTGCACATCGAGGTTGAGGCGGATATATCGGAACGGCAGAAGCTGAATTAAGCCTTTTTGATTTAGGAGGATTTTTTTGGACATCAAAGAACAGTTGGGCGCGGCGATTCGGCAGGCGGCAGAACGGGCGATCGCTGACGGTGTATTTCCATCAGCCGAGCTTGCCGACATCCTGCTTGAAGTGCCGCCGGAGAAGAAATTCGGCGATTTCGCCACGAACTTTGCCATGCAGTCGGCGCGTGTTTTTCGCATGAATCCGCGAAAGATTGCTGAAGAGCTCATGGTGCGCATCGAAGGCGATTGGCTCGATCATGCGGAGATCGCAGGTCCTGGCTTCATCAATTTTTATCTCAAGGGCAATGTACTCTATGATCTGCTGCGTGCGATCTACGAGCGCGGAGAATCGTACTTCCATCTGCCGCAGAAAGATACGGCGCCCATCATGGTCGAGTATGTGAGCGCAAACCCGACAGGGCTTCTGCACGTCGGACACGGACGCGGCGCGGCGGTTGGCAGTGCGCTCGTCAATTTGCTGCGTGCGGCGGGCTATTCCGTCCACAGCGAATACTATATCAATGACGCAGGGCATCAGATCGACAACCTCGCGGCTTCCGTCAATGCGCGTTATCTGGAGCTTTTGGGAAAGGATGCGCCGTTCCCCGAGGACGGCTACCACGGCGCGGATATCATTGATACGGCAAAAGGCATTGTGGAAGCTGAGGGCGAACGCTACCTTTCGATGCCGGAAAGAGAGCGTCTTGCCGCCTTCAAGGAAATCGCGCTCAGAGAAAAGCTCGGGCGATTGAAGGAACATCTGGTATCGTTCAATGTGACGTTTGATGAGTGGTTCAGTGAGCGTACGCTGCATCCTCAGGCTGTGCATGATGCCTGTCAGGCGCTCAAGGAGAAAGGGAAGGCTTACGATAAAGACGGCGCTCTGTGGCTGCGCTCGACGGAATATGGCGATGACAAGGATCGCGTCGTCATACGCGACAATGGTGTGCCGACGTATCTTGCGGCGGACATCGCCTACCATCAAAACAAGTTCGAGCGCGGCTTCGGTCATCTCATCAATATATGGGGCGCCGATCACCACGGCTACGTCTGCCGTGTCAAGGCGGCGATGCAGGCGCTTGGCTACGATCCGACGCACTTGGAAGTTTTGCTCTTGCAGATGGTCAGCCTGTACCGAGGCGGCGAACTCGTGAAGATGTCGAAGCGCACGGGCGAAAGCGTGACGCTCGAAGAGCTTATCGAAGAAGTCGGCACGGATGCGGCGCGTTACTTCTTCCTCATGCGCTCATTGGACAGCCAGCTCGATTTCGATCTTGATCTTGCGAAGTCACATTCCAACGAGAATCCCGTTTACTATATTCAGTATGCGCACGCGCGAATCGCCAGCATCTTTCGGCAGGCGAAAGAGGCCGGGATCGCTGCAGACGATGCGCCGGATTTCTCGCGCCTTGTCGACGAGGCGGAAATCGCACTCATTAAGAAGATCGAAGAATACACGGAAGAGATCGAACGTGCGGCGAAAGAGCGCGCACCGCATCGCATCGCGCGCTTTGCTTATGATACGGCGGGGCTTTTTCACAGCTTTTACAATAAGTGCCGCATCGTGGGCGTGGAGCCTATGTTGTCGAGCGCTCGCTTGGCGCTCGTCACGGTGGCGGGAAATATTTTGCGCCATGCGCTGGGAATTCTTGGCATTTCCGCGCCGGAGAAGATGTGACGGGGAAGCAGGAGGTTATGATTTTGGAAAATATGGAGTACGCGAATCGTTCGGAAACAGACGTGGCTCATGATATTTTGAGTGAAAAAAATGAAGCGATGTACTATAAGGAACTTGTCATGGAAGTTATCGACAAGAAGCGCAAGCCTGTACAGTCGCTTGCTCAGGCGATATCGGAAGTCTATACGCTGATCAATATGGACAGCCGCTTTCACTACGAGGGCGAGGGGAAATGGGGCTTGACGGAATGGAATCCGCCGGAAGTCAAGCGTACGCATACCACGCGTGCGGGCGCAGCAGCGGGCTCTAAGACTTCGCGCCGCCGTGAGAAATTATTGGAGGGCATACAAGAGGAGTAAGGCTTTCGTAAGATCAGGAGGAAAACATGGCAAAGTATATTTTTGTTACGGGCGGCGTCGTTTCATCTCTTGGCAAGGGTATCACGGCGGCTTCTTTGGGGCGGCTTTTGAAAAATCGCGGCATCAAAGTCACGATTCAGAAGTTTGATCCTTATATCAATATTGATCCCGGAACGATGAGTCCGTACCAGCACGGCGAGGTCTTTGTCACGGACGACGGCGCGGAGACGGATCTCGATCTAGGGCATTACGAGCGCTTTATCGACATCAGTCTCACCAAAAATTCCAATATCACGGCGGGCAAGGTATATAACAATGTTCTGACGAAGGAGCGCCGCGGCGACTATCTTGGCAAAACGGTGCAGGTCATTCCGCACATCACGAACGAGATCAAGCAGCGCGTCTATGATGTGGCGGCGGCGGACGGCGCCGATGTCGTTATCACAGAGATCGGCGGCACGGTCGGCGATATCGAGAGCCTGCCTTTCCTCGAAGCGATCCGCCAAGTCAAGAAAGAGGTTGGCCGCTACGACGTCCTTTACATCCATGTGACGCTTGTGCCGTACATCTCAGCGGCGGGCGAGCTCAAGACGAAGCCGACGCAGCACAGCGTCAAAGAGCTGCGCGGCATCGGCATTCAGCCGGACATTCTCGTATGCCGTGCAGAAAAGGCGATATCAAGCGATATGAAGGAAAAGCTCGCGCTTTTCTGCGATGTGGATAAGAACGCCGTCATTGAAAATCTCACGGCGCCGACGATCTACGAAGTGCCTTTAATGATGGCGAAGGAAGGACTCGACAAGATCGTATTGGAAAAGCTCCACATGGACTACAGTCCGGCGAATATGGAAGAGTGGGAGAAGATGGTCTTTAAGATCAAGCATCCTGCGAAGAAGGTCAAGGTCGCTATTGTCGGCAAGTATGTAGATCTGCCCGACGCTTACATGTCGGTGACGGAGGCTCTGCACCATGCGGGAATTGCGAACGATACAGATGTCAAGATCGCTTGGGTCAATTCGGAGGCGATCGAGGCGGCGGATGTCGATCTCAGTGAAGTATTTGCAGGGTGCAAGGGCGTACTTGTGCCGGGCGGCTTCGGTGACCGCGGCGTTGAGGGCAAGATTCGCGCTGTGCAGTATGCGCGGGAGAACGGCATCCCGTTCCTCGGTCTTTGCCTTGGTATGCAGTGCGCCGTCATTGAGTTTGCGCGTCACGTCTGCGGCATGACGGACGCACACTCGACGGAGTTCAACCACGAGACGAAGCATCCCGTCATCGATCTCATGCTTTCCCAGAAGGACGTTGAGGACAAGGGCGGAACGATGCGTCTGGGCGCTTATCCATGCAGTCTCAAGGACGGTTCGAAGAGTCTCGCAGCTTATGGCGCCAAGGAGATCAGTGAGCGTCATCGTCATCGCTACGAGTTCAACAACGATTTTCGTGCCGACCTTGAGCGTGCAGGTCTTGCCGTCGCGGGGACTCTGCCCGATGACAGCCTCGTTGAGATCGTCGAGGTCAAGGATCATCCGTGGTTTGTCGGCTCGCAGTTTCATCCCGAGCTAAAATCGCGTCCGAATCATCCGCATCCGTTGTTCCGCGATTTCGTCAAAGCGGCTCTTGAGGTAAAATGAAAAAACTTTTGCAGCTGTTTTTGGCGGCGCTTTTTTCCAGCGCCGCCGTTTTTTCGGGAAATACTGCGGCTTTGGCGGCTGAACAAAGAGCGGAATGCGGCATCGTCGAGGGCTTCTACGGCAGACCGTGGACGGAAGCCGAGCGGCGTGCGATGCTGCATTTCATGGGGGCGCACGGCATGAGTCTCTATGTCTATGCGCCGAAGGACGATCCGTACCATCGCGAGAAGTGGCGCGAGCCGTATCCGCTGCAGGAAATGCTCGCATTGAAGCGTTTGGCTGCTGAGGCGCGCGCGGCGGGCGTCGAGATTGTTTTTGCCGTATCGCCGGGGATTGACCTGCGCCTTTCGGGCTGGGCGGGCGAAGCGGATTTTCAGATGCTGATGCGAAAATTGGAATCGGTGCATGTGCTGGGCGTCCGTCGGTTTGCCGTATTTTTCGACGATATTGAGCATAAGGACGGCGCAGAGCAGGCACGTTTCCTCAATCGCGTGAATGAAGAAGTTTTGACGCGTCATCTTACGGAAAAGCCGCTGCTTGTCGTGCCGACAGAGTATTTTTTGCGCGATATGAAAGACGGGAATCGAGCGAAAGCCTATACGCGCGAATTTGCCGCACGATTGGATAAGGACATCATCGTACTCTTCACGGGTGCGGAGGTTGTGCCTGAGGGCATCAGCGCTGAGGATATGGCGGATGCGCAACGTCTTTACGGGCGGCCGCTCGGTGTTTGGTGGAACTACCCGGTGACGGACTATCTGCCGGGGAAGCTCGCGCTTGGTCCCATACAGGGGTTGGACGAGGTCACAGCACAGCGTGCGCCCGTATTTTTGATGAATCCGATGGAAAAGCCGTATCTGTCGCGTATCGCCTTGGCAACGGGCGCGGCATGGCTCTCGTCGCCGTCGTCGTATGATGCGGAAGCGGCGTGGCGCGAGGCGATTTATGCGCAATACGGCAGTCTGGCGGCGGATATGGAGCTGTTCGCGCTCCACTCGCGGCGCATGGAGAAGAATTGGGCGCATACGGGCGCTCTCGATGCGCCTGCGCTCAAAGCGCAAATGGATGCATTTTGGCGAAAGGCGGAACACGGGGAACCTGCAAAAAAGGAAGCGGAGGTTCTTGCGCACGAGTTTGCACGTTTAAAGCAAGCCGCCAAGCATTTGGAGGAAAAATTGCCGCTTGAGATCTCCGCTGAATGTCTGCCTCAGATCAAGCTTCTTGCACGCTACGCGGAAGCTGGCGAAACGGTACTGGCGATGGAAAAGGTACGGCGCGAGGGAAGCGTCGCACAGGAGACGGCGCTTTACGAAAAAATTCGAGAGATTCCGACCGCAGGACAGGAAAAAGATGAGCCGCGCATCTCCGAGCAAGTGCTTGCCGACTTTATTGCAAAAGCGAAAATATGGCATGATAGGGGAAAGGAGATCGGGAGAGTCCCTCTGTCACGTGACTTTGCAAAGCGAACGACGGCGGGGGCGGGATCCGTTCCATAAAAAAAGGGCGG
>NZ_JBQNBV010000005.1:0-37378 GCF_052169755.1 Selenomonas sp.
TACCGTAGTCGCGTCCTGAGACGACGCCGAACTTGTTGCCTGCCGCACGCCACTTCTTGACGGCCTGCAGCGTTTCTTCGTCGATCTTGCCGCCCCTGAGGAGCGTCCCGTCGTAATCGCTTGCAGCTACCTTCATCGTATCTCCTCCTCGTAAATCACAGCTTCCAATGGACGAAGCGCAGTCGTCGGCGCGTCCGCATAGCTTCCGGCAAGGCGCGTGCCGCGAAGGAAGCCTGCGGGAAGCGCCGCGTCTTTTGTGCTGAAATTGACCGCCGTCTTGATGCGCGTTTTTCCCAGTGTGCGCGAGAACGCATAGATTTGCTCGTTTTCCGTAAGAAGCTCTTCGTATACGCCGTCCAAAAGCGCAGGGATCGTCTCGCGCAGCTTGGCGAGATGGCGGTAGAAGTGCAGCACGGAATCGGCGTCCTTTTCCTCGGCGGCGGCGTTGAGCGTGCGATAGTTCTCGTTGACGGGCAGCCACGGCGTGCCGCTCGTGAAGCCCGCGTGTCTTTCTGCCGTCCACTGCATCGGCGTGCGTGCGTTGTCGCGGCTGTTGAAGTGGACGAAGCCCAGCGCTTTTTCCTTGGAGACGCCATCTTCTAAAGCGAGCGCGTACTGGCCGTGCGACGAAATGTCGTCGTAGGCGTCGATGGAGTCCCAAGCCATGTTCGTCATGCCGAGTTCTTCGCCCTCGTAGATGAAGGGCGTGCCGCGCAGCGTGAAGAGGACGGCGGCGAGCGCCTTTGCCGCGAGCTTCTTGTCCGCGCCTTTGGGGAAGAAGTAGTCGACGGAGCGTGCGCGGTCATGGTTCTCGAAATAGATGGGAAACCAGCCTTCCTTGGCGGTGGCGTGCTGGCTCTTCGTGAGCGCGCGCTTGAGCTTCGTGAGCGGCCACGGCTGCGCCTTGTGCCAGCATTCGCCGCCCTCGTAGGGAACGAGGACGTGGCTGAATTCGAAGAGCATGGAGAAGACGCCGTTTTCGCCGACCCAGAGCGGCAGTTCCTCGGGTGTGACGCCGTTCGCCTCGCCGACGGTGAAGATGTCGTGTCCGTCGAAGACGCGCGCGCGGAATTCGTGCAGGAAGTCGAGGATGCCCGGCGTGTTCGCCGTCATCTCGTGGACGCTCGTCATGCCGTCCGCCGCGTCCGGCTCGCCGTCCGTGAAGACGGCGGGCTTTTTGATGTAGGTGATGGCGTCGATGCGGAAGCCGCCGACGCCCTTCGCGAGCCAGAAGTTTGCGGCGGCGAAGAGCGCTTCTCTGACCGCGGGGTTCTCCCAGTTGAGGTCGGGCTGCGCTTCGGCGAAGGTGTGCAGGTAGTATTGACCGCGCTCCTCGCTGTACGTCCATGCAGAGCCGCCGAAGATGCCGCGCCAGTTCGTCGGGGTGCTGCCGTCCGGCTTGGCGTCGCGCCATATATACCAGTCGCTCTTCGCGTTCGTGCGGCTCTTCTTTGACTCCAGGAACCACGGGTGCTGATCGGAAGTGTGGTTGTAGACGAGATCCATGACGATGCGCATGCCGCGCTTCTTGGCTTCGGCGATCAGCTCTTCCATGTCGGCGAGTGTGCCGAAGTTGGGGTTGATGTCACAATAGTCGCTGATGTCATAGCCGTTGTCGATCATCGGCGAGGGGTAGACGGGCGTAAGCCAAAGTGCGCCTGCGCCGAGCGACTTCAGATAGTCGAGCTTTTCCGTGATGCCACGAATATCGCCCGTACCCTTGCCGCGCGTGTCGTTGAAGCTCTTCGGATAAATCTGGTAGACGGCGGTGTTCTGCCACCATTTCGTTGCTTTCATGCGTTGTTCCTTTCCATGCATCCCCCTGCCGTGCGGGCAGGGGGGCGAGACTTGCCGTGCGTCAGAAGGTCAGGACGTCCGTCTTGCCGGCTTCTGCCGTCATGCCCGTGTGCTTCTTCATCAGCGGGTACTCGCCTGAGTTCGTGACCGCCATGATGACCGTATCTTGATAGCCTGCTTCCTTGATCGTCGCGCGGTCGAACTTCACGAGCGGTGCGCCTTGAGCGACTTTATCGCCCGCATGGACGAGAAGCTCGAAGCCTTTGCCGCCGAGCTTCACTGTGTCGACGCCGATGTGGATGAGCATTTCCGCGCCGTTTGCGAGGCGAAGACCGACGGCGTGCAGGGAATCTTCCATGACCATCGTGACCTCTGCGTCGGCGGGCGCGACGACAAGACCTCCCGTCGGCTCGACAGCGACGCCGTCGCCCATCATCTTCTGCGAGAACATCTCATCCTTGACTTCGCTCATGTCGATGACTTTGCCATCCGCGACCGCAGCGAAAGCGAGGGATTTTTCCGTGCCGACGGCGATTTCTGTCGCATCGGATGCGGGCGCTGTGAGAAGCGCCTCGAAGCGCTCGCGCACCTGCGGCACGGAGAGGCCGACGATGACCTGGAACGCATGTCCGTTGCGCACGAGACCGTGGGCGCCTGCCTGTGTGAACACGGCGATCGGCTGCACGAGGTCGGGATCGTTGACTGTCACGCGCAGGCGCGTCGCGCAGTTCGTGACGTCCTTGATGTTTGCGGAGCCGCCGAGCCCTTCGAGGAACGCTTTTGCCTTTATGTCACGCTCATCGAGCTTCATGCCGGGCGCGGCATCTGCCGCTGCGCCGTTCGCTTGCTTCGCTTTGTAGTCCGCCTTCGTGAAGAGCTTGTCCTCGACGTCGTCGTCCGTCCTGCCCGGCGTCTTGTAGTCCTTGAAGCGAATGAGCCAGCGGAAGACGAAGAAGTAGATGGCGGTGAAGCACAGACCAACGGCGATTTGCAGGATGTACGTCGTGTAATGATAGGAGAAGAGCGGAATCCAATTCTGCACGAAAGCGTCGATGAGACCGCCGCCGAAGTTGCCTGAAAGCCCGATGGCATAGAGCGTCGCCGAAAGCGTCGCAGAGAGGACGGCATGGACGGCGAAGAGCAGCGGTGCAACGAAGAGGAAGGTGAATTCCAATGGCTCCGTGATGCCGCAGAGCATCGCCGTGACCGTCGCGGGAATCAGGAGCGCCGCCGTCTTCTTGCGCTTCTCGGGCTTGGCGCAGGCGTAGATGGCGAGCGCCGCGCCGGGAAGACCAAAGACTTTGCCGCTGCCGTGCAGCGCGAAGCCGCCCTCGGGGAAAAGCTCGCGCAAAGACTGTGCGCTCGTCATGAAGTCGTTGATATGACCGAGCCAGTACGCTTGGATGCCGCCGTCAACAATCGCGGGACCGAAGATGAACGGCAGGTAGATGAAATGATGAAGTCCTGCGGGAAGCAGGATCTTCTCCGAAAACGTATACGCCCAGACACCGACGATGCCGCTCGTCTTGAGGAAGAATTGGAACTGCTCGATCGCATGCTGCACCATCGGCCAGACGAAGCAGAATACGAGCGCCATCGGGATCATGACGGCGAAGCCGACGGCGACGACGAAGGCGGGTCCCTTGAAGATGCCGAGCCAGTCGGGAATATTTGTGTCGTAGAAGCGATTGTGCAGATACGCCGTGCAGCACGCGATGAAGATCGCGCCGAGCATACCCATGTCGAGCGTCTTGACGTTCGCGATCATCGCGAGTCCCGTGCCCGCACCCGCCGGCTGCGTGAAGTCTACGCCGAACGCGCTGCCGTGCAGCGTGAGGATCGCCGAGATGAAATAGTTGAACAGCATGTAGATGACGAACGATTCCATAGCGCAGCGCGCAGGCTCTTTCTTCGCGAAGCCGATGGGGACGGCGATGGCGAAGAGAATCGGCATCTGTGCGAACACCGTCCACGCGCCCTGCTCGACGATATACCAGAAATCGTACCACAGCGTTCCCTTGTCGGCGATGCTGCCGAAAAGACCGGGATTCTTGCAGACGATGGATACCGCCACCGTCAGACCGAAGAACGCGAACAGGATGACGGGTGTATACATCGCGCCGCCAAACCGCTGCATGTTCTGCATGAAGACGTCCTTGCTGAGTGACATGAGCTTTACCTCCTCTAAATCACTGAAAATCGTTATCTATACCATAATGGAAAAATGCCGAGAAAGCAAGTACAGATTAACTTGCTCGGATCGGTGCATGATGATTCTCCCCCCTGTTCCTCTAATATGATGTTGTCTTGTTAAATTTTAACCTGTTTTTGAAGAATGGGCAAGGTGGAATATAGAATGATTTTTCCTAAAAAATTAAGCGTAACCTAGGCATTTTGAAAAGGTGAAATTCCCGCTTGACAGTCCGTATAAAAGCCGCTATAATAATAATGTTTCGTCTTACGGCGAAGCGTTCATGGGTAGGTGCCCGAGTGGTTAAAGGGAACAGACTGTAAATCTGTCATCTTCGGATTACGATGGTTCGAATCCATCCCTGCCCACCAGCGGCGGCATAGCTCAGTTGGCTAGAGCATGCGGTTCATACCCGCAGTGTCCGGAGTTCAAATCTCTGTGCCGCCACCATGAAGATGGAAGCCCCCGCGCCAAAAGGTGCGGGGGCTTTTTGTGTTTCGGATGATCGTTTAGAACTTTACTTCGGGCACGGCATCCGCGCCTTCTTTCGCTTTGAACTGGGGCTTTGCCGTCATGCCCATGAAGCCGGCGAAGAATACGCCGGGGAAGGTCGAGATGCGCACGTTGTATTGGCGTACCGCTTCATTGTAATCGCGCCGCGCGACGGCGATGCGGTTCTCTGAGCCGGAAAGCTCGCGCATGAGTTCGAGGTACTGCGTGTTTGCTTTAAGGTCGGGATACGCCTCGGCGATGGCGAAGAGACGGCCGAGTGCGCCGGAAAACTCTGCGTTCGCCGCATCCATCTGCTCGACGCCCTGCGCGCCTGCGAGTTTGGCGCGCGCATTGACAACTCCTTCGATGACAGCCTTCTCGTGTACGTCATATCCCTTGACCGTGTTCACGAGGTTTGGGATGAGGTCGCTGCGCCGCTGCATTTGGTTCTCGACCTGTCCGTACGCTGCGTCAACGCTGATTTCAGCTTCCTTCAGTCCGTTGTAAAGGGAGAAGGCTCCGCCGAGGATGAAGATAATGACGACGATGACAGCGCCGAGCGCGATCAGTCCTTTGTTCATGTTGAAAACTCCTTTCTGTTTCTGCCGATGAAATGACTGAGCAAATATAGAATGGTTTAGCGTGAAGCCCCAAGAGGTCAAGCCGAAGGTGCAGACCGATTGGCTAGGCTTCTGTAAGGGCGGCGCACAATGTCCACGAAGTGGACGTTTGTGCGTGTAGTTTACCAGCCGTCCGATGCGCCGCCGCCGCCGGAAGAGCCGCCGCCGTAGCTGCCGCCGGAAGAACTGCCGCCGGAAGAGCCGCCGCTGTAGCCGCTGCGCGAGGAGCTGCCGCTGCCGGGGCCGAGCGCTTGGTTGAGAATGCCGAGAAGCCAGTTCAGGATGACGCCGAGTAGGATCATGCCGATGATGGCGAGGAAGAAGATGAGGACATTCATCAGGATGCTCGGTTCTTCTTCTTCATTCGTGGACGCTTCTTTAAGCGTCTCGCTCACATCAGCGCCCGGTGCGACGCCTGCGGCGCGGTAGGCATAGGCGGCGAGCGTTTGATAGGCATTGAATACGCCCTCGGAGTACTTCTCCTCGCGGAAGTACGGCTTCATCTTGTCGAGGATTTCACCTGCTCTGCCGTCCGTGATTTCGCCTTCAAGTCCGTAGCCGACTTCGATGCGGAACTTGCGGTCGTCCTTGGCGATGAGCAGGAGGACGCCGTTGCTTTGCTTCGCGTCGCCGATGCCCCAGCTGCGGAAGAGTTCGTTTGCGTATGATTCGATGTCGGCGCCGTCCAAGGTGCTGACGGTGACAACGACGATCTCCGCCTTCGTCTTTTCGCGCAGCTCTTCGCCGATTTTCTTGATCTGTGCGCGATCGTCTGCCGAGACGATGCCAGCCGTGTCGACGACATATTCGCGCTGCTGAGGTTTGGGCGGTACAGCAGCGTCCGCCGATGGCGCGGCGAGTATGAAGATGCTGAACAGGATGAAGAGGAGAGCGCAGAGATGCTGCCGTGCATGGTGTGTGTTCATTTGCTGCACATCCTTTCGTTGGTGGCGCTTTCTCAAAGACGGGAAAGCAAATGGAATGTTGGAAAAATACAATGGTGCATTGGTACGAATCAGCGCATTTATTATAGCATAAAGAAAAAAAGCCCGTAAATCAGACGGACTTCTTAATCGTGGATGGGCTTCAAGCAAAATGGCATAAAAAAGCGACCCTTGGGGAAAGGGCCGCTTTCAGGGAGTGGTCGGGGATTGGGGAAATCCCCTCTGGATAGTGGTTATGGGGTTGAGAAGGTTTCTCTGGGGCGGTTCAAGATCCCCGCCCCAGGGGGATTTTTCTTATTTATTGCCGAAGTAGCGGTCGAAGAGCCCCTTGAAGCCGCGGCCGTGGCGTGCCTCGTCTTTGCACATCTCATGCACGGTGTCGTGAATGGCGTCGAGGTTCAGCTTCTTCGCGAGCGTTGCGAGCTCCTTCTTGCCTGCGCAGGCTCCGTGCTCGGCGTCGACACGCATTTTGAGGTTCTCCTTCGTGCTCGTCGTCAAGACTTCGCCAAGAAGTTCCGCGAACTTTGCTGCATGTTCAGCTTCCTCGAAAGCATAGCGTTTGAAAGCCTCGGCGATCTCGGGATAGCCTTCGCGATCCGCCTGTCGGCTCATCGCGAGGTACATGCCGACCTCGGAACACTCGCCCGTGAAGTTCATGCGCAGACCTTCGAGGATCTCTTCATCTGCACCCTTGGCGACACCGACATGGTGCTCGTCCGCATACTGCATGTCACCCGTCTGCGCGGTGAACTTGGAAGCAGGCGCATGACAGACCGGACACTCTGCCGGAGCCTGATCGCCCTCGTGAACATAACCGCAGACTGTGCAAACAAACTTTTTCATATTACATGTCCTCCTCAAATATGGTCGATGTGAATTTTCTTGATTGTGGCGAGCGCCTTATCGTGCAGAGGTTGTACTTCCCTCTAGTGCTTGCCGCTCGCTGTGCCTTTATTATAGGCGTACTGTCCTAAAAAGAAAATATGGGAAAATAGTGAAATAATAAAAATATATCCATAAATCGAAGAATATCTCTATAATGCTCCTTTTCACATAGTTTTTCAAAATAAATATTATTGGATAATTATTATTGATAAGGAGTATCGCTATATCTTTGCAGGATGATTTCAAAAAGCGGCAGGCTTGTGGTATGATGATAGGCAAAAGAAGTTTACAGAAGCGTTGCGGGGGAGAATTTTGGTACGAGCGGCGTTTTTTGAGAGAGGTGTGTAGAAGATGTTTACGGTAAAAACCGTTTCTCCCGAAGAGACGGCGGCGCTTGCCGAGCGTATCGGAACGATCTGTCCGGCAGGGGCGGTCTTTGCGCTCGCCGGCGATCTCGGCGCGGGAAAGACGATTTTCGTGCAGGGATTGGCGCGCGGTTTGGATTTTTCGGGTGAGGTGACGAGTCCGACGTTTAACTTGATGAATATATATGAAGGCAGGATGCGTTTGACGCACTTTGACGTCTATCGCTTGACATGTGCAGGAGAGCTGGACGACATCGGTTTCTATGAATATGCGGACGATCCTGAGGGCGTCGTTGTCATTGAGTGGTTCGACAAGTTTACGGAGGAGATGCCCGAAGATTATGTGCGTGTGATGATCGAGCGCGTATCGCCGTCCGCAGCAGAGGGAGAGAATCGCCGTTGTATGCGGTTTTCGCTCGTGGGAACGAGGCTCTGTGGCTTTTTTGAGGAGATGAAGCATGTTGTCAATTCTGGCGATTGATACGGCAAGCTCGACGTCGAGCGTCGCTGTGGCGCATGAGGGGAAGCTCTTGGCGGAAGTGACGGTCGAGGCGGGGCATACACATTCGGAGACGCTTCTTTCGCATATCGAAGGTGCGCTCGCTTTTTCGGGCGTCGAGAAGTCGGCGCTTTGCGGCGTTGCCGTGAGCATCGGTCCCGGCTCTTTCACGGGGCTTCGCATCGGTCTTGCTACGGCGAAAGCACTGGCTTATGGCTTGGGTATACCGCTCGTCGGGGTATCGACTTTGGCGGCGCTTGCGCTCGCTTTTCCCGTGCCGGGCGTCTATACGCTCGCGCTGATGGATGCGCAGAAGGGCAACGCTTATGCGGGACTGTACGAGTGGCGAGGGGATGGCTTGCATGAGGTGCGTCCCGTGCATGTCGCGCCGCTTGCCGAGGCGATTGCTGCGGCGGCTGCTATGGGGCGGCAGGTCCTCATAACGGGTGAGCTTGTGCAGAAGAAGCGGGATCGCCTGGGCGATCTGCCTGAAAATGTCACGCTCGCGCCCGCGCACCTTCTGGCGGCTCGCGCTTCGCATGTTGCGCGGCTCGGTCTTTCGCGGCTGACATCGGGGGAGAGCGACGATTTGATGATGCTTGAGCCGTTTTATATCCGACGCTCGGAAGCGGAGGTGCTCTGGGAGAAGCGCCACGGGCGTGAAAAGGGGGACGTTCCATGCTGACGTTCCGCAAGATGCTGCCGACGGACGCTGCAGCCGTGGAGAAGGTGGAACGCGCGTGCTTTTCTATGCCGTGGTCACGCGAGTCTTTCTGGGAAGAGGCGGCGCAAGAGGCGGCGTATTATTTGTTGGCGTCGGCGGATGAAGAGGTCGTCGGTTATGTTGGCGTTTGGCTGCTCGGCGACGAGGGGCATATCACGAATGTTGCCGTCGCGCCTGAGATGCGTCGGTGCGGCGTGGGGACAGCGCTTCTTCTTGCACTCATGCGGATCGCATACGAGCGCGGCGTACGCAGTATGACGCTTGAGGTGCGCCCGTCGAACGAAGCTGCGCTTGCGCTCTATCGAAAGTTCGGCTTTCGAAGTGTCGGCAGGAGACCGCACTACTACACGGACAATGATGAGGATGCGGAGATCCTTTGGAATACGGACATCGAAGCGACGCTTGGTGCGGCGGGCGGAAAGGGAGACGAGGCGCATGGATAAGAATATTTTGACGCTCGCCATCGAGACGAGCTGCGACGAGACGTCTGCCGCCGTATTGCGCGGCGGGCGCGAGGTCTTGTCGAACATCATTTCGACGCAGATTCCCGTGCATCAAAAGTATGGCGGCGTTGTGCCGGAGATCGCCTCGCGCTGTCATATCGTGAACATTGTACCTGTCATCGATGAGGCGTTGGAAAAAGCGGGCGTCGGGAAAGAAGCGATCGGGCAGATCGCCGTCACCTATGGACCGGGGCTTGTCGGTGCGCTGCTCGTCGGTGTCGCCGCCGCCAAGGGGCTTGCCTTTTCGCTCGGCGTGCCGCTCATCGGCGTGAATCATCTCGAAGGCCATATCTTCGCGAACTTCTTGAGTGCGCCGAAACTGGAACCGCCGTTCGTGGCTCTCGTGGCTTCGGGCGGACATACGGCGCTCGTCCATGTCGCGGATTACAACCGCTTCACTTTGCTCGGGCAGACGCGCGACGATGCGGCGGGCGAGGCGTTTGACAAGGTGGCGCGCGTGCTCGGGCTGCCGTATCCGGGCGGTCCTGAGATCGACCGCCTCGCGCGAGCCGGCGATGCTTCCGCCATCGACTTTCCGCGCGCATTGGAAGCGGAAGGCAACTATGAATTCAGCTTCAGCGGTTTGAAGTCTGCCGTCTTGAACTATTTGAATTCGATGAAGCTCAAGAAAATCGAGGTCAATGCCGCCGACGTTGCGGCGTCGTTTCAGAGCGCCGTCGTTGAAACGCTCGTGCAGAAGTCGTTGGCGGCTCTGCGTGAAACGGGGCTTAAGACGCTGGTGCTGGCGGGCGGCGTCGCGGCGAATAGCTCGCTCGAAGGGCGGCTTCGCCAAGCAGCGGCAAAAAACGGCGTCGAATTCTACTATCCGGGACGTATGCTCTGTACGGACAATGCAGCGATGATCGGCTGCCGCGCCTACTATCAAGCGTTGGCGGGCGGTTATGCCGACCTGCGTTTGAATGCCGTGCCGGGGCTTTCGCTCCGTGATGTAGGCGGGGCGTGATGGGGGCTTTTTCAGCGCGTTCGCTTGCGGCGGCGGCGCGAGAGAACGCGCCGCTCTCGGCGGTGCAGGCGGAGCTTCTGCATTGCGTCGGGCGTGCGCTGCCTTTTATCGCAGATCTTCTCGGTGCGCAGCTGACGCTTTATTTGCCTGCACGGGAGAAGGGGCGCTTCTTCGTCGCTGCGAGTCTTCTGCCGCATACCGCTGCTTTTTCAAAGGAAGCGTCGTTTCCTGCAGTGGGGGCGTCGGTCGTGTGTACGGAGGAGCCGCTGGTGTATGCGGCGCTGCAAAGGGGCGGGCTGCATCGCGGCAAGCGTGAGGTCGGCTTTGGCGAGAGCCTTGAGATGCTTGCGTTCGCCGTTATGGACGGCGCGGTTCCCCTCGCTGTCGTCGCCCTTGTGCTCGATGACGAGGGATTGACGCAGACGGCGCTCGATGATTTGGCGAAAACGGCGATGGACGTTGTGCAGCAAGCGAAAAAACCGCTTGCCGACCATGCGCTTCGTCCGCTTGCGCCCGGCACGGCGATCCTCATCACCGACCGTTTTCGCCGCATCGTCTTTGCCAATGCGGCGGCGCTCCACCTATATCGTATGCTTGGCGTCGGCAGTCTCGTCGGTGTGCAGATCTTTGACCGTCGCCTCTATGCACAGGTCACGCGCGAGAGTATGCGTGCGGGTGCGCCGCAGGAAAAGGAGGTCGAAGCCGGCGGACGCACGCTCTTGGTGCGCGATGTGGCGATCGTCGAGGGCGGGGCGGAGATCCGGCGCATTCGTCTCTTGCAGGATGTGACGGAACTGCGCGAGAAGGAGCGTGAGATCCGCGTGCAGGCGGCGATCATTCAGGAGATTCACCACCGCGTCAAGAACAGTCTGCAAACCGTCGCGGGACTTCTTCGTATGCAGGCGCGGCGAAGCGGCTCGGCAGAGGTCAAGGATGCGCTCAAGGAGAGCATCGGACGCATCCTCGCCATCGCGGGCGCACATGAGATGCTGTCGGTGAACGGCGCTGGGAGTTTTGCCGTACAGAAGGCGGCGAAGCAGGTGCTCGCACTCGTGCGAAGGACCGTCGTGCCTGCGGACTTCGTAATTTCCGAAGTGTTCGAGGGCGAGGAAATCACCCTGCCCATCGCGCGTGCGGCGAATCTGGCGCTCGTCATGAATGAGATCTTCCAAAATGCCTTGGAACATGGCTTCAAAGATCGCAGAAGCGGCACGATCGGGCTGCGCACGAGCCGCCGGACGGGCGTTGTCTGTCTCGATTTCTACGACGATGGCTGCGGTATGCCCGAGGGATTTGCGCCGGAAAAGAGCCAGCGGCTTGGGCTTGCTATCCTGCGCACGATTGTGGAGAGTGAGCTTGGCGGCAGCCTGCGCATCGAGAGCTGCTCGGATGCGCAGGCGCACGGTACGCATGTGATCTTGGAGATTCCGTGGGAGGATGGATTGGATGATCTGTAAGAAGCTGCGCTTCGTCATCGCGGATGACGAGCCTTTGATTCGTATGGATCTTCGTGAGATGCTTGAAGAAGCAGGGCATACGGTCGTCGGCGAAGCGGCGGACGGCAGACGCGCCGTCGCGCTTTGCCGTGAACTGCGCCCGGACGTTGCTCTGCTCGACGTGAAGATGCCCGACGTCGACGGCGTCGCCGCCGCACGCGTCATCGTGCGCGAAAAGCTCGCGGTCGTGCTGCTTCTCACGGCGTTTTCCGATGCCGCGACCGTGCGGCGTGCAAGTGAAGCCGGCGTCGGCGGCTATCTTGTGAAGCCCATCGAAGAGACGCAGCTTTTTCCTGCCGTTGAGATCGCATGCGCCCGGCTCAAAGAGCTTCGTGCCGTGGAAGAAGAGCTTGGCGGACTCAAGACGACGCTCGCAGGACGAAAACTCATCGAACGCGCCAAGGGGGTGCTGATGGATCGCTGCGGCATCCGAGAAGAAGAAGCCTTTCAGCGTATGCGGCGCTTTAGCATGGAGCGCCGCCGCTCCATGACGGATGTCGCAAAAAGCATCCTGCAGGCGGAAGAAAAGCGTAGGGAGCTGTGTAATTCCTAGGAAATCTCTTTGTTATTATCCAAAAAATAGTAAAATAATTTCAGTTGCACTTTTTGTTTGAATCTGTTAGAATGATTGAGCAAGCGCAGGTTTGGACAAAATCGTCGGCGCGGGCAGCGCCGGAAGGGCGCTTTCACATGTTACCAGCAAGGGAGATATTTCATGGAGTTCCAGGACAGGACATTGGTTTGCAAGGATTGTGGCAAGGAGTTCACGTTCACCGCAGGTGAGCAGGAGTTCTACAAGGAGAAGGGGTTTGAGAATGATCCGGTTCGCTGCCGTGACTGCCGCGGCAAGAGACGCCGCAGCCACGAGGGCGACGGCGGTGAGCGCACGATGTTCCCAGTGACTTGCGCCGCCTGCGGCAAGGAGACGGAAGTGCCGTTCGAGCCGAAGGATGATCGCCCGGTCTACTGCCGCGATTGCTTCTCTGCCAGAAGGGGCAGATAAGCCGGATCTTTGCAGACGTTTGCCTGGAGGAAACAGCGGGATGGCTTCCGATAAGCAAACCAAGTCGCAGAGCATATAGAAGAATCTCCTCTTGTTTTCATGCCAGGCTAGTAAGGACGGCAGAAAACGAGAGGAGATTTTTTTATGGAAAAATGGTGTGTGATTTATTCGTCGCTTACGGGCAATACGAAGCGCGTCGCTGAGGCGATGGCAGAGGAGGCGGAAGCCGACCTCTTTTCGGTGGACGAGGCTCCCGCTGATCTTTCCGCTTATGCCGTTGTGGCGCTTGGCTATTGGCTGCGCCGCGGTGCGCCCGATCCCAAAATGCTCGCATTCTTGCCGAGGATCGAGGAGATCGATGTCGTGCTGTTCCAGACGCACGGCACGGATCCGGGCAGCGAGCACGCTGTCACAGCCTTTGCACGCGCAGGATATGCGCTCGGCAAAGGCTGCTATATTGCCGGCACGTTCGCCTGCCAAGGCAGGATCCACCCGAAGATCGTCGAAAAGCGCAAGAAAGAAGCTGCCGCAGACGATGATCCGCACGCGGGAAAGAAAGCGCAGGCGCGTTGGCAGAGAGCTGCAAGCCACCCCGATGAGGAGGATCTGCAAAAGGCGCGTGCATTTATGCGCGTGATGCAGGAGAAGCGGCTGAAGCGCGTGGCGCGGCTGGAAGCGGGGAAGTAGCGAGCGGCGCTCGTTGTATTCTGCCTTGTCGAAAAAATATTCTTTGTAGTATAATCAAGGCGAGGAGATGAATGGCGTGATGAAAACGGTGAACCGGACGTATAAGGATTCGCTTTTTCGCGACATATTTCATGATGAAGTGCGCTTGGCAGAACTTTCCACAGGTCTGCTTGGCGAATCTGTAGATTCATCCGATATACAGCTGACGACATTGGATTGGACATTTTTCACGGGAATCCGCAATGATGTAGGTTTCCTCGTGAAAGATTGCCACATCGTTCTTTTGGAGCATCAAAGTACGCTGAACAAGAATATGCCTCTGCGCCTGCTCATGTATATCGCTGAACTTTATCGTCAATATGTTGATGATGACGCCGTCTATAGATTGGCTCGCATTCCGCTGCCTGCGCCGAGATTCTATGTGCTGTATAATGGCGAGGAAGAAATGCCTGGCCGATGGACGCAGCATCTTTCCGATGCTTTTGGTGGGAGACTCGGCGACATAGAGCTTACGGTCGAGGTCATCAACATCAATGAGGCGAAAGGCGATGCTATTCTTACCAAGAGCCGCGCATTGAAAGCGTACAGTGCATTCGTCGCCAAGGCGCGTCAGCTTGTTAAAGATGGCGCGAGCCTTGAAACGGCAGTACGGCAAGGCATCCGATTTTGTCTGGAAAATAACTATTTAGAGGAGTATTTCAGGAAAAAACAGACGGAGGAGGTTTTTGACATGCTGAATTTCGTTTGGGATCAGGAACGCGCCCTGAAGGTTCGTGCAGAGGAAGCGGCAGAGGAAGCAGCGGCGAAAGCGGCGGCGAAAGCGTTGGAACAAGGTATGGAAAAAGGTATGGAACAAGGCATGGAAAAAGGCAAAGAGAGCGAACGGGTTTTTTCCATTCGCAGCCTTATGGCGAATCTGCAGTTTACGGCGGAAAAAGCTATGGACGCTCTTTCCATTCCGAAAGCGGAACAGGCTCGCTACAAAACGATGCTGTGAGGCTGGCTGATGAGTCTTGTGATGAAAATAGATTTTTACGGAGGCGATGGTTGATGGAGAGGAAGATCCTCTTGAATCCGGGACCGGCAACGACGACGGATACGGTGAAGATGGCGCAGGTCGTGCCCGATATTTGCCCGCGCGAAGAGGCGTTCGGCGCTGTCATGCGCGAGGTGGCGGCGGATTTGCTGCGGGTTGTGCATGCCTCGCCTGAGCGCTTTTCGTGTGTGCTTTTTTGCGGCTCGGGCACGCTCAATATGGATGTTTGCCTGAACTCGCTCCTGCCTGCGGGGAAGAAAGCGCTCATCGTCAACAACGGCGCGTATTCGTCGCGTGCCGTTGCTATCTGCCGCGCGTATGGGCTTTCGCATATCGACCTGCGCTCTTCCGTGGAAGATGTGCCCGACCTTAAGACGGTCGAGCGCACGCTCGCGGCGGATCCCGACATTGCGCTCGTCTATACGACGCATCACGAGACTGGCACGGGCGTATTGAATCCCATCCGTGAGATCGGTGCGCTCGCACATGCGCATGGCGCAGCATTCGTCGTCGATACGACATCGACGTATGCGATGCTGCCCTTTTCCTTGGAAGAGTGCAATATCGACTTCTGCATGGCGTCGGCGCAGAAGGGTATACAGGCGATGACGGGGCTTTCGTTCATCATTGGCCGCACGGCGCTCATCGAGGCGTCGAAGGACTATCCTGTGCGCTCGTATTACTGCAATCTCTATCAACAGTACGCCTACTTCAAGAAGACGGGGCAGATGCAGTTCACGCCGCCCGTACAGACGATCTATGCGGCAAAGCAGGCGCTCAAGGAGTATTTTGATGAAGGAGAAGCAGCGAAAGCGGCGCGTCATGCACGCACAGCGGCGGCGATTCATCGCGGGCTTGCGGCGCTGGGGCTGAAAGAAGCGATCCGTCCGGAGATTCAGTCGGGGCTTGTTGTCTCCGTGCTTTATCCCGACGATGCGCGCTGGAATTTTGATCGTGTGCACGACGATTGCTATGCGCACGGTTTCACGATCTATCCGGGCAAGATGCAGGAAAAGGGCACGTTTCGGCTGTGTGCGCTCGGCGCGATCGACGAGACGGACATCGAGGCGTTTTTCCGTGTGTTGGGAGAAGCTCTTGCCGCACTGGGCATGGAGACGCCAAAAGGATGATGAAGGGACATGGGATGGATGGAAAGGACATGAGTCGCTGGCAGGAAATTTGGAACAAGAGAAATGTTCAGCTTGCAGGAATAGATCGCGCGGACAAGCGGGAGATGTTTATGGAACTTAAGCGCATCAACGGCTATGATGTTGTGGCTGGCGGCATTTCGTACGAGGCGTTGGTGAAGCAGTATGAAGAAACCAAGGCGGCGCTTCGTCTGCCTGAGAAGGGAAGCGTTTTCGAGGTCGGCTGCGGTGCGGGAGCCAATCTTTTGCTGTTTCAGCAGGACGGTTTTTCTGTCGGCGGCATAGACTATTCGGAACGGATGGTTTCTGTTTTGACAAATGTCCTCTGCGGGGGGGCGCTGAAGGAAGCCGTTTGTGCAGAAGCGAGGCAGCTGCCGCAGGAGGAGAAGTATGACGCGGTGTTTTCATCGAGTGTCTTTCACTACTTCGCCGATACGTCGTATGCACAAGAGGTCATGGAAGGAATGGTCGAAAAATCGCGCGGCAGCATCGCCGTCATCGAAGTGCATGACGCTGAGAAGCAGGACGATTTCTTCGCGTTGCGCCGGCAGATCGATCCTGACTATGACGTGCATTATCAAGGACTGGACAAACTTTTTTATGAGAAGCGTTTCTTTGAAAAATTTGCAGAGAAGCACGATCTTCGTGTTTCCTTCGAGCCGGTACGGATGGAGGGCTATTGGAATGCGCCCTTTCTTTATTCCGTATTTTTTTCTCGCGAGGAAACGCCGAAAGAATGAACGACAGGCAGAAGGAGGATTTTCATGCAGGCGACGGAGTTTTTGGAAATCACGGGCGCGGACTTTTTCGTTGGCGTGCCCGACTCACAGCTGCGCGCGCTTTGCGACGCCTTGATCGAGGAATACGGCAGCGAGGCGCCGCACGTCATCGCGGCGAACGAAGGCACGGCGGCGGGCATCGCGGCGGGGCATTACCTTGCGACGGGACGCTCGCCGCTCGTCTATTTGCAGAACAGCGGTGAGGGAAACATCGTCAACGCGCTCGCATCGCTGCTGCATGAGAAAGCATACGGCATCCCGCTGATCTTCGTCATCGGCTGGCGCGGTGAGCCGATGGTGAAGGATGAGCCGCAGCACGCTTATCAGGGCGAGGTGACGCTTCCTCTGCTTGACCTTATGCAGGTCGAGCATTTTGTGCTTTCCAAGGAAACGCAGAGCGAAGAAGTAAGAGCGGCGATGGCGCATTTCCGCCCCCTGCTGGAGGCGGGGCGCTCGGTCGCCTTCGTCGTTCGGAAGGGGGCGCTCACGCACGATACGAAGGTCACTTACAAGAATAGCTATGTGCTGCGCCGCGAGGAGGCGATTCAAACGATCCTCGAAGCCGCCGGTGCGGATGATGTGTTTGTTTCGACGACGGGCAAGGCGAGCCGTGAGCTTTTTGAGCTTAGGGAGGCGCGGGACGAGGGACACGCGCGGGATTTCCTGACGATCGGCTCGATGGGACACAGCTCTTCGATCGCGCTCGGTATCGCACTCGAAAAAAAGGAGCGGCGCACATGGTGCCTCGACGGCGACGGCGCTTTTCTCATGCACATGGGGGCGGCCGCCGTCATCGCTGCAGCGGCTCCGGCGAACTTTTGCCACATCGTTTTGAACAATGAGGCGCATGAGAGCGTCGGCGGTATGCCGACGGCGGCTTCTGTCGTTGATTTTCCGGCGTTGGCGCAGGCGCTCGGCTATGCGTCTGCGCGGCGAGTGTCGAGCCGTGAGGAGCTTGCCGCAGCCATAGCGGCGATGCGCGAGTCGTCGGGACCGCACTTTTTGGAGGTGCGCTGCGCCATCGGTTCGCGTGCCGATCTCGGTCGCCCGACGCTCTCTCCAAGTGCCAACAAGCTAGGAATGATGCGCTTTCTCGGTCTTTAATTGATAACAGATACTGCCCTGTAAACCCTTGACAAAGCGTGGGGTAATCGCTATGATAAATGAAGTGGTTGGCGTAAGAAAATACTGAAAAAAACAGGGTTTTCCGTCAACATTTTAAGCTTTAGGAGGATGAAAGAATATGGGTACGATTTTTTCTAAGAGCGATTTCTGGATTGGTCTTGCTGTCGGTGCTGTTGCAGGCGTCTTTGGCTATCGTTTCATGCAGGAGCGCGAGCAGCAAATGCTGGCGATTCAGCAGGGCGCTCCGGCGGCGCAGGTTCCGCTTGCCGAGCTTCAGCGTCAGAAGGAAGAGCTTGAAGATCTGATTGCTGCGCAGGAAGCCGGCGCGAACCAGTAAGGAAACATAAGAGGGGCTGCGGCAGGCAAATGCTCGTATCGTCATGGCATATTGCGTGCGCAGCCCTTTTCGTGTTTTGGTGTTGATAACGAATTGCATGGAGGATGATGTTATGGCAAAGGTTTCCTTAGGTCTGCCGCTGGCAGCGGCTGCCGTCGGTACGGTCGTGACCCTCTTTGTTCCGGCGAAGCGCCTGCATATCATCTGCGGTACGGCATGGGCGGCGCTCTCGCTCGTCCACGCTTGGCAGTATCGGAAAAAGCTCGCAAAGGATTTGTATAGAGCGCCGCTCGTATGCTGTCCGTGGCAGAGAACGCAGGGCGTTTTGCAAAGCGGACGGCAGAATGATGTGAAGCGGCATGTGCAGGCGGCACAAGGGAGGAGTTAAGTTTTTATGTCTTATATGTCTGGTTTGATGCTTGGCACAGCCATCGTCAGAGGACTCGGCAGTATGCTCTCGAGCGGCGCTTCCGCCGGCATGGGCGGCGGCATGGGCATGGGCGGCGGCATGGGCAGGAGCGCGGGAATGAGCGGGCTTTTGGGCATGGCGGCGACGGGCATGGCGTCCGGCATGGGTCGGGGCGGCATGGGCAGAAGTTCCGGCATGAGCGGATTTTTCGGCATGATGCCGTCGGGCATGAGCGGTCAGGTGAGCGGCATGTTCGGTCAAGGTGCAGGCAGAGGCCGCGGCAGGAACATGGAGCAGGAAGCGGCAGCTTTTACGTCTGCGCCGACGCCGTCTGTGCCGACCTTTGCGCTGAAAAGCTCGATCTTGGGACGCAGGCGCTACTATGCGGCGGCGCTGCAGGGCAACGAGGAGCTGGCGAAACTTTTGGAGAAGAATCTCAGCCGCATCGCGTTCATCGACTCCGTTAAGGCGTCGAGTGTGACGGGCAGTCTGCTCGTATGCTACACGGGCGATGAGGACGCTGTCGACCGCTTGATGGCGGATCTCGGAAAGCGCGTATTCGGTGCGGGGGCTTTGCAATCGGGTTTTAATTTGCCGCAGGGGCTTTCTTCACTGCTTCCTGCGGACACTTTGACGTCGCCGCTTGCCGCCGTCGGCACGAGCATCCGCCGCACGGTGGGCGCTGCGAATGCTTGGCTGCGTGAAAAGACGGGCGGCTGGCTCGATTTTCCGTCGGTATTCGCCATCGGCTTCATCACGCGAGGTCTGCGCAAGATTCTGCTCTACGAGCAGAGACCTTCGGGACCGCAGATGCTTTGGTGGGCGTTCTCAATCTTGAAAGGATGGAAGATGTTATGACGTATGGGACGTGCTCGCTCCGCTTGTCGGTGGATCTTGCACAGGATAAGCGTGCGCTGCTGAGCGCACAGATCCGCAGTATAAAAGGCGTCGTCGCCGCCTCGGCAGGCGACAAGGCGCTGACGATTTGGTACAAGGAGAGTCTGCCGCTCGCCCTCGTGCGTCGCCTCGTCAAGCGCATGGAAGAAGCGTGTGCGCCGAGCGATCCCGAGCTGGATATGGCGAGTTATCGGCGGGAGGCGATCTTCTCACTCGTGAGCTTCGCGGGCATGAAAGCGCTCGAAAAGTTGGCGCCCGAAGCCTTTGCCGGCATGAAGGTGTTTCGCAGCCTCCTCGTCTTGGCGATTGCGCGCAACTTCCTCAAGAACGGCATCGTGGGCTTGGTGAAAGATCGCCGACCGAACGCCGATACGCTGACGAGTACGGCGGTCATTGCGTCCGTGCTCGCCGGCAAGCCGGAGTCGAGTCTCACGCTTTTGACGCTGTCGAACGGCGCCGAGATGCTGACGGCTTATGCGGCGGAGCGTGCAAAGAAGCAGATCTCAGGTCTTTTGAACATGAATCAGCGCTTTGTCTGGCTTATCGACGGCGGCGTAGAACGCAAGGTCGCCGTCGAATCCGTGCAGGTCGGCGACCATATCGCGGCTCATGCGGGCGAGATGATCTGCGTTGACGGGCATGTCGTCAGAGGCAAGGCTTCCGTGAACCAAGCCTCGATCACAGGCGAGTCGAATCCTGCGATGAAGCGCAAGAAATCGCCGGTCTATGCGGGTTCTGTCATTGAGGTCGGCGAGATCGTCATCGAGGTGGAAAAGACGGGCAAGGACACGTCGCTGGCGCATATCGTCCACCTCGTTGAAGAGGCGCAGTCGAGACGTGCGCCCGTGCAGAACTTCGCCGACAACATGGCGAATATGCTCGTGCCGATCTCCTTCCTTGGCGCGGCAATCGTCTACGGTGCGACGCGCGATTGGCAGAGGGTCTTGAATCTCCTTTTCATCGACTTCTCGTGCGGCTTGAAGCTCTCGACGGCGACGGCGATCTCCGCATCCATCGCGGCGGCGGCGAAGAAGGGCATTCTTGTCAAAGGCGGCAACTACATGGAAGCGCTCGCCGAGACCGATACCGTCGTCCTCGACAAGACGGGCACGATCACGGTCGGCATCCCGCAGATCTCCTCCATCAAAACGGCAGAGGGCGTGACGGAGAAGGAAATGATCCTCTTGGCGGCGTCGGCAGAAATGCACTCCGTGCATCCCTTGGCGGTCGCCATTCAGAAGTACGTCAAGGACAACAGTTGGGAAGTGCCGCAGCATCGCTCGTCAAAGACGATCGTCGCGCGCGGTATGCAGGCGGTTGTTCCCGACTTCGACGGCTTCAAGGGCGGCGACGTACTCGTCGGCAGCTACAAGTTCATGAAGGAGCGCGGCGTGCAGGGGACGGGTGAGCTTGTCGTCGAGGATACGACGGAAAACCTCCTTTACATCGCGAGGAACGGCTCGCTCATGGGCATCATCGGCATCACCGATCCCGTGCGCCCGAAGATGAAGAAGACGCTGAACCAGATGCGTCGCTACGGCGTCGATGAGATCGTGATGCTCACGGGCGATTCAGAAAAAGTCGCCGACAACGTGGCGCGTCAGATGGACATCGACTCCTATCATGCCGAAGTCCTGCCCGAAGACAAGGCGAACTACGTCATGAAGCTCAAGGAGCGCGGCGGCAGGGTCATGATGGTCGGCGACGGCATCAACGATGCCCCCGCATTGGCGTTCGCCGATGTCGGTGTGACGCTCGGCGGCCGCCAGACGGATATTGCCGCCGAGTCGTCGGCGGTGACGATTCGCTCGGAAGATCCCGAAGGTCTTGTCGAAGCCTTGCAGCTCGGCAAGCGCACGATGGGGCTGATTCATCAGAACTTCCGCGCGACGATCCTCGTCAACTCCGCCGCGATGCTCTTGGGTGCGCTCGGCAAGATCAGCCCGCTGTGGGCGGCTGCCATTCACAACACGGCGACGCTCGCCGTCGTCTTGAACAGCGCACGCATTCTCTCGGCTGGCAAAAAGCCGATGAAGCGCGTCGGCTGAAATCGCATAAGAAAACAGGACGGCTGCATTTGTATTGTGCGGCTGTCCTGTTTTTTGCAGTATGTGTCTATGCTTTATGTACATGTGGCAATTGTGAAAAGAAAAAAATCATCTGTATAGGCTTGACAATTATTCTCAATTCCTTTATACTAATGGCGTAAGGTTGATTGATATTCATTTATTTGTATAAAAGAAAGGAAGAATAGTTATGAGCAGCGTGGTGATTCTCGGAGGGAACGAGTGTATGGAGTGCCGATATAGGGAGGCGTGCAAGAGCTGCGGCTTCAAGGCGAAGGTGTTCCCGAAGATGTGCCGCGACCTCAGACGCAAGATCGGCTCGCCCGACCTCATCATTCTCTTCACGAGTACGGCTTCGCATCAGCTTGCCATGCACGCGCAGGAAGAGGCGAAAAAGTGCAACGCAAAGATTGCGTTCTGCCACTCCGCAAGCATGGCGGCGCTGCAGAACGTCCTCGCTGAACATTCCGCGTGAGATGAATATGAGGTTGGCTATCATGAGACGATGTCGTGCAGAGACGTCTTGACGACTTTTCAAATCCGCAAAAGCGCAGGAGAGCGCTTCTGCGGATTTTTTCGTGTCGTGCGTTCTTCGTCGGCAGTTCCTCGGCAGCATCCGGCTGTGCGCCCGCCTATTTAGCCAATTCAAACAAGAAATTTGTACCGATTTGGCGTAATTTATTTTATTAGTAATTATTTATAATCGGGATGATTTTCCAATCTTTAGCAAAGAAAATGAGAATGTTTACAAATTAATAGAAAAAGTCTAAATGCTGTCGTATTTTCTTGACACACTGAAACATATAGGGTATCATTATCCCTGCGATGAAGCGGATTCAGTTTCATTGTCGTTCTCATTGAAAGGTTTTTTGCAGTAATTGGAGGTATGAAAGATGACGTTGAAAGACGGAAAGACGGGGATGTCTCTTCGCGTCGACAAAGTGGGAGATTCGGAGCTTAAGCAGCGTTTGATGACGATGGGGCTGATCCCGGGCACGCGCATCAAGGTACTGCCGTCGGCGCCGATGGGCGATCCGATGGCGATTGGTCTGCGCTCGTACAATCTGGCGCTTCGCCGCGCCGATGCGGAGAAGATCGAAGTGACCGAGATCAAGGAAGGAGCGGGAGCCTGATGAGCACCATGAGCGTCGCCTTGACGGGCAACCCGAATACAGGTAAATCAACGATATTTAACGAATTGACGGGTATGCGACAGAAGATCGGCAACTGGCCGGGCGTTACCGTCGATAAGAAGATGGGCGTCGTCAACTACAAAGATCGCGTGATCACGGTCGTCGATCTGCCCGGCACCTACAGCATCAATGCGCGTTCGGCGGAGGAGCAGGTCGTCATCGACTACTTCAAGACGACGATGCCCGACCTCGCCGTCGATGTCATTGACTCGTCGAACATCGAGCGCAACCTCTTCCTCACGGTGCAGCTCCTCGAAGAGGGCATTCCGCTCCTCATCGACCTCAACATGCAGGACGAGGCGGAGAGAAAGGGCATCCGCATCAATATCCAGAAGCTCGAAGAAGCTCTCGGTATGCCCGTCGTGCAGACGGTCGGCAGGAGCAAGAAGAGCATCCAGAAGCTCGTCGAAATCTTCACGACGACCGTCATGTCGAACTACCGTCCGAGCGCGATGGTCGAAGAGCATAAGGCGAAGGCGACGGAACTCAAGAAGAGCGGTCTTTCCGCCGAAGAGCTGGATGAAAAGCTCATCGAGCTGCGCTATGATCTCATCGACAAGATCATGAAGAAGGCAGTCGTCGTCGGAAACGTCGGCTTGTCGACCTCGGAGAAAATCGACCGCGTGCTTGCGAACGGCGTCTTGGCGCTGCCGATTCTTCTCGGCATCCTCTACCTGATGTTCTGTATTGCCTTCACATGGATCGGTCAGCCGCTCGCGGACGCCGTCGGCGACTGGATCGGGGGCGACTTCACCGACTGGATCAATGACGCGATGGAATCGGCGGGCGTCGCCGAGTGGCTGAAATCTCTGATTGCAGACGGCATCGTCGCGGGCGTTGGCAACGTCATCAACTTCGTGCCGCTCATTTTCACGCTGTTCTTCATGCTGTCCTTCCTCGACGGCACGGGATATATGGCGCGCGTCGCCTTCATCATGGATCCGATCATGCGCCGTGTCGGTCTCACGGGCAAGGGCATCATGCCGCTGATCGTCGGCTTCGGTTGCGGCGTGCCTTCGATCATGGGCGCGCGTGCGCTCGATTCGGAAAAGGACAGGCTCACGTCGATTCTCATCACGCCTTTTTTGACATGTTCGGCGAAGCTGCCGATCATGGCGCTCTTTGCTGCGATGTTCTTCCCCGATAATGCCGCGAACGTCGTCTTCTCGATGTACATCGTCGGCGTCGTCGTCGCCATCATCATGGCGAAGGTCTTGGGCATCACCGCGTTCAAGGATCAGGGATCGACGTTCCTCCTTGAGCTGCCGCCGTACCGTATGCCGGACATGAAGACGGTGCTTTTGGAGACTTGGGACAAGGGCAAGGGCTACCTGATCAAAGCCGGTACGATCATCTTCGCGATGAGCGTCGGCATCTGGTTCCTGTCGAACTATAATGCGGACGGCGCTACGGATGAGATGAGCGAATCCTTCCTCGCCTCGATCGGCGGCGGCATGAGCCATCTCTTCGCGCTGCACGGTTTTGAGACATGGGAGTCGGGCGCGGCTGTCGTCACGGGCATCATGGCGAAGGAATCCGTCGTTTCGACGCTCGGCATCCTCTATGGCGTCGGCGATATTTCGACCGAGGCGGAGGACGCCGCAGAGACAGCGACGCAGTTCGCCGGCTCGATGGGCACGGCGTTCACGGCAGCGTCGGCGCTCGCCTTCATGGTATTCTCGCAGCTCTATACGCCGTGCATGACGGCGCTTGGCACGATCAAGAAGGAGACCGGCAAATGGAGCTGGATGCTCTTCGCCGCCCTCTACACCTTCGGCGTCGCTTGGGTCGTCTCACTCCTCGTCTACTGGGGAGCCTGCGCCTTCGGCATGAACGGCTAGGGAAGCGATGGGCGAAAGCCGTCTGTGCTTCTCTGACTCCTGAAAGGAGATCTTCGTCATGGCAAGCATCATTGTCGGCGCAATTGTCGCCGTCTTGCTCTTCTTCGCTCTGCGCCATGTCTATCACAATGTGAAGGCGGGCAAGGAGGATTGCTGCGGCGGCAGCTGCAGCGGCGGCTGCGGTGGCTGCGGCGGGAGCTGCAGCGCGGAGCAGCAAAAATAAATCGCGACTCTTATCGTATGGGAGAAGCCCGACGTGCGTTTCTGCATGTCGGGCTTCTTTGTATGCGTATGTCTGGCCATGCCTAAAGTGCAGTCGGAACGAAAAACTGTCAAGAAGCGGGTCAAGTGATCCTGCCTCTGCCTATGGCGTTGATGGGCTGCTGGTCGGATGGCGTGCATAGCATCGCGAAAGCCGACGAATCTTTGACGAGGGCGTTTCTATGGCTATGTGTTGCAGATACAGAGATGCAATAGGATAATATGCTCATGCTAATGAAAGTATAAAAAGTACAAAAAGAGAAAATATTTATATTTTTATAAAAAAGCTTGCAAAGAAAGCATAAATGTGCTATCCTATTCTACATAGGAAATACAGCCTAAGAAAATATACAAGAGTCATACTTGTCCCGACATGTGTTGTAAGAAAATCGACAGATTTCTCGGGAATGTGTCTGTCTGGAAAGTCTTTCTTTACAAACATGAAATCTTTTGTATATGGCGGCTTGCATTTTTGCCGCCGGACCTCAGAGGTCAGTCCTCAATCTGGTACCTTCGCAGGGTGGGATATCCGCCGCTGCCGGGCGCGCTTCCTATGGTCGTTTGGGCAGAGCCGGAATATCTTTCTAGGGGCATTGTTCAGTACATCGGGCTCCGCAGGCTTTGTCGGACGAATCTTACTGTTGCTTCTTTCGCAGGGGATGTTCGTGATTTGCGTGGACTGCTGCAGCTCCCGTCGGAGAGAAGTGAACAGGATGCAGCTGAAAAGGCGTGACCTTTTTCGATCGGGGCGGGGCGCTCTGCCCCGGTTAGCTGCACTCGGCGTCCTTTTTGGACCTTTTTCATGAAGCTTCCTCCTGCCTCTTTCTTTGTCTTTGTAGATGGTTTATAATGGAGAAGGAAAGAGAGGAGGAGAGCATCATGAATCTGAGAAAGACGATGCTTATCGGCGCCGTTTTGCTGACGGTTCTCGCCGCTGCGGCGTACAGCCTGCAGGGGACGTTTGCCAGGCATACGGGCGGTCCGCGTGTACTTGTGGCATATTTTTCACATGCTGGTGAAAATTACGCCGTTGGTCGTGTCGAGAAGGGCAGTACAGCAGCGATGGCTGAGATGATCGCCGAAGAAACGGGCGGCGATCTTTTTGAAATTAAGCCGAAGAATGATTATCCCGAACGGCTCAAGGATGTTCTTGAGACCGCACGGCGGGAACAGAAGGAAAACGCGCGTCCGGAGCTTGCGGAAAATGTGAGGAATCTCGCGGACTACGATGTGATTTTTCTCGGCTATCCGGTTTGGTGCAGCGATATGCCGATGCCGGTTTATACATTTTTGGAAACCAACGATTTTAGCGGCAAGACGATCATACCGTTTGCAACGGCCTTGTCCGACAGCTTGACGGGCAATGAGAATAACATTCCGGATCATGCCAAAGGGGCGAAGGTTTTGAACGGCATCGGTCTGGAAGGAAAGTTTGTCCATGATACGCCCAGACTTGCCGCGCCGATGGTCAGTGAATGGCTGGAAAATGTCGGTTGGAAGGATGTTGGCAAGACGGTCGATTAGAAGTCTCGAAGGAAGAGTTATTTTTTCCTCTTAAACTACGATATATATGTATATGCCCGTCAAGGATGGGGCATTTTGAAGAGAAAGCTAGGAGGAATGAACATGGATGTAACAGCGATGAGCAAGATGGCGTATGCCATGAGCCAAAATGCAGCGAAGGCGTCGAACGGAGCGGAGCGTGTGCAGACGGCGCAGGGGGCGAAGCCTGCGGGTGCAGGCGCAGCGGAGCCCGCGGCAAAGGATGCAGGCGCCGCCTATGATGTGAAGATTTCCGACAGAGCGAAGCAGAAAGCCGCCGATGCGAAAGCCGCTGAAGAGCAGGAGCCGAAGAACGGCAAGGCGAAAGGCTTGACCGCCGATGAGGTCAAGGCGCTGCAGGCTGATATCGACAACAGCTACAATATCCTTATCAAGACGATGACGGAGCAGAATGCGAAGCTTCAGGCATGGCAGAAGGATGGCGTAGGTTTCTTGAATTTTGACGGCAGGAAGGTTTCGACGGCGCAGTTTGCGCTGCCCAATGTTGCGACGACGCCGGAAGAAGCCGCGAAAGCCGTCGCTGACGGCGGCGACTGGTCCGTGGGCGCTGTCGCCGACCGCATCATGAGCATGGCGACCTCGATTGCAGGCGACGATCCGAAGAAGCTCGAAGCCATGCGCACCGCCGTGCAGCAGGGCTTCAAGCAGGCGGGTATAGACTTCACGAAGATGACGGGCAAGAAGGATATGCCTGAGATCACGGGCAAGACCTACGACGAGATCATGGGACGCTTCGACAAGCTTGTGAAGAAGGACGACGCAGCAAAAGGCGCGGACAAGGTGCAGCAGACGCAGGACGCACAACAGAAGAAAGCGGCGGGCGCACAGCTCTAAATTGCAGAAGATCAAGCCGATATGCGGGATGGACACGCATATCGGCTTTTTGGTGTGCGCATACGTCTGTCTCTTCATGGACTTTTTCCATAAAAAATGCTATACTACTTTAGCTAGATATTATTTCGACTATATTTTGGGGTGAGAGTGTGGATTTTGGCGAGGGGAAGATCGTTCCTGTAAATCTCGCAAGTGAGATGAAGAATTCCTATATCGACTACGCTATGAGCGTCATCGTCGCCCGCGCCCTGCCGGATGTGCGCGACGGTCTGAAGCCTGTGCATCGCCGCATCCTTTACGCGATGCAGGAAGCGGGTATGGGGTCGGGCAAGCCGTACAAGAAGTCGGCGCGTATCGTCGGTGAAGTCCTCGGTAAGTACCACCCGCATGGCGACAGCTCTGTCTACGACGCTATCGTGCGCATGGCGCAGGACTTTTCCATGCGCTACATGCTCGCCGACGGGCATGGCAACTTCGGCTCGGTCGACGGTGATCCGGCGGCTGCCATGCGCTATACCGAGGTGCGCATGTCGAAGGTCGCGGAGCTTATGCTGCAGGACATTGACAAGGAGACGGTGGATTTTGCGCCGAACTACGACGAGTCCTTGAAGGAACCGACCGTGCTGCCGGCGAAGTTTCCGCAGCTTCTCGCGAACGGCACTTCGGGCATTGCCGTCGGCATGGCGACGAACATCCCGCCGCACAATATGCGCGAGGTCATCGACGGCACTTTGATGCTCATTGATCGTCCCGATACCACGGTCGAGGAACTCATGACGGTCATCAAGGGACCGGACTTCCCGACGGCGGGACTGATTCTCGGCACGGAGGGCATCCGTCAGGCGTATACGACGGGGCGCGGCGTCATCAAGCTTCGCGCGCGCGTACACATCGAGACGACGTCGAGCGGTCGCTCACGCATCATCGTGACGGAGCTGCCCTATCAGGTGAACAAGGCGCGTCTCGTCGAGAAGATCGCTGAGCTTGTGCGCGACAAGGCGATCGAGGGTGTCACGGCTTTGAACGACGAGTCCGACCGCAGCGGTATGCGCATCGTCATCGACGTGCGCCGTGACGCGAACGCCAATGTCATCTTGAATCAGCTCTACAAGCACACGCAGCTGCAGGACAGTTTCGGCGTCATCATGCTCGCGCTCGTCGACGGCAGCCCGCGCGTGCTCACCTTGAAAGAGGTGCTGCATTACTACATCAAGCACCAGCAGGACGTCATCACGCGGCGCACGAAGTATGAACTGGCGAAAGCCGAAGCCCGCGCCCATATCCTCGAAGGTCTGACCATCGCGCTCGACCATCTCGACGCCGTCATCACGACGATTCGCGAGAGCCGCACGGCGGACATCGCACGCGAGCGCCTCATGGAAGGTTTCAAGCTCAGCGAGAAGCAGGCGCAGGCGATCCTCGATTTGCGCCTGCAGCGTCTGACGGGATTGGAGCGCGAGAAGATCGAGGAAGAGTACCAGGAGGTCTTGAAGATGATCGACTGGCTCAAATCCGTCCTCGCCGATGAGGGCAAGATCGACAAGATCATCAAGGACGAGCTTCTTGCCGTGCGTGAGAAGTACGGCGACGACCGCCGCACGGAGATCACGATCGACACATCCGAGATCAACGTCGAGGATCTCATCGCGCAGGAAGACGTCGTCATCACGCTCACGCACAACAACTACATCAAGCGTATGCCGCTCGACACCTATCGCCGCCAGAAGCGCGGCGGCGTGGGTGTGACAGGCATGGGCACGAAGGAAGCCGACTTCGTCGAGAATATCCTCGTGACGACGACGCATCACACGATCCTATTCTTCACGAACCGTGGGCGTGTCCATTGTCTCAAGGCGTACGAGATCAACGAAGCGAGCCGACAGGCGAAGGGCACGGCGATCATCAACCTGCTGCAGCTGGAGAGTGAGGAGAAGATCACGGCGGTCATTCAGGTCAAGGAGTTCCTGCCTGAACGCTACCTCTTTATGGCGACGAAGAAGGGCATTGTGAAAAAGACGAGCCTTTCCGAATTCCAAGCGATCCGCAGGGGCGGTCTCAATGCGATCAACCTCGACGAGGACGACGACCTCATCGGCGTAAAGTTCACGGACGGCACGAAGCAGGTCATTCTCGGCACGGCGAGCGGCATGGCGGTCGCTTTCACCGAAGACGATGTGCGCTCGATGGGACGCATGGCGCGCGGCGTCAAAGGCATCAACCTGAAGGCGGGCGATGTGGTCGTCGGCATGGACAACCTCGCGCGAAATGCGGAGGTCTTGACCATCACGGCGGACGGCTATGGCAAGCGCACGGAGACGAGTGAATATCGCCTGCAGACGCGCGGCGGCAAGGGTCTCATCAACATGAAGGTCACGGAAAAGACCGGCTCCGTCGTTGGACTCAAGGTCGTGCGTCCGGGGCAGGAACTGATCCTCATCACGACGGATGGCATCGTCATTCGCACGAAAGTGGATGAGATCTCTGTCATCAGCCGCAATACGCAGGGCGTCAAGATCATACGCCTCGGCGAAGGCGACAAGGTGGCGTCGTTCGCTGCGATGGAGCAGAAGAACAACTGAGATGGGAAAGTCGATTACGCTTGCCGGAGTTTCTGTCGAGCTTGAACGAAAGCCCATCAAGAATATTTACCTGCGCGTTCTGTCCCCCGATGGCAGAATACACTTGAGCGCGCCGAAGCGTGCGACGCTCGCCGAACTCGTGCGCTTTGTCGCCAAGCATACGGCATGGATCGAGGAAAAGCAGGCGAAGATCGCTGTATATTCGGAGACTGCTGCTCGCCGCTTTTTGAGCGGCGAGCGTTTCTACGTCTGGGGAGAGCCGCTGCGGCTCGCGGTGAAATTCGGACGCGCGTCGAACTTCGTCCTGCGCGACGGCAGCCGGCTCATCTTGAGCGTCAAAGCGCGGGAAGCCGAGAGCAGACCCGCCGAGCGCGAAGCGATTCTCAACGAATGGTATCGCCGCGAACTCGCACGCGCCGTGCCGCCTCTTTTGGCGCGTGCCGAGACGGTCGTCGGCAAGAGCGCTGCTGAATGGCGCATCAAGAACATGAAAACGAAGTGGGGAACATGCAGCATCCATGCGCGTCGTATATGGCTGAACCTGCAGCTTGCCAAGTATCCGCTCAGCTGTCTGGAATATATCATCATCCATGAGCTTACGCACCTTTGGGAACGATATCACAATGCGCACTTCAAGAGCCTCATGGACGAGTTTTGTCCCGATTGGCGTGAGCGGAAAAAACTCGTCAATACGCCGCTTGTATGAAAAATGAGGAAGAGCCGCCTGCCGTTTGTACGGTGAGGCGGCTCTTTGCAGCATTTCTTAGGCGTAATACATGCTCGCGTTGATGGATGCGGCGAGGTCGAGTTTGTCCTTGAGCTTGAGCTTCTTCGGCTCGTTCTCATAGTAGGTGATGCGGCGTTTGATGAACTGCGTGTCGATGTTGCCGGTGCGGAAGTAACTGTCCTCAAGGATCTTCTGGTGCAGAGCGATCGTCGTCTTGACGCCTTCGATGCGGAATTCACTCAGGGCGCGTTCCATGATTTTGATAGCGTCGCCGCGCGTTCTGCCGTGGACGATGACCTTGGCGATGAGCGAGTCGTACCACGGCTCAATCGTCAGTCCCGTCGTCACGCCGCTGTCGAAGCGCACGCGCGGACCGCTCGGCTCGTGCATGAAAGTGATGAGCCCCGGAGACGGCAGGAAGTTGTTGTCGGGATCTTCCGCATTGATGCGGCACTCGATGGCATGACCGCGGATCTTGATGTTTTTCTGCATGAGTCCTAAAGGCTCGCCGTCGGCGATTTGGATCTGGCGGCGCACGATGTCAACGCCCGTGACGGCTTCTGTGATGGCGTGCTCGACTTGGATGCGCGGGTTGATTTCCATGAAGTAGAATTCGTTGTTAGCGAGATCCAAGAGAAATTCGACCGTACCGGCGTTTGAGTAGTGGACGCTCTTCGCCGCCTTGATGGCGAGACGGCCGATCTCAAGGCGCATTTCCTCTGTGAGCGCGATGGACGGCGACTCTTCGAGGAGCTTTTGATTGCGGCGCTGCAGCGAGCATTCGCGTTCGCCGAGGAAGAGCACCGTGCCGTAGTTGTCGGCGAGGATCTGCGCTTCGATGTGACGCGAGTGCTCGATATAGTGCTCGAAGTAATGGACGACTTTCTTGAGATCGACGAGCTGCAAGATGTTTTTGAGATCTTCTTCCGTATAGGCGACGAACATGCCTTTGCCGCCGCCGCCGGATACGGGCTTCAAGATAACGGGGTAGCCGACTTCCGCCGCTGCCTTCAAGGCCATCTCGTTGTTTTCGAGCGGGGCGCTGCCTTTTGACATCGGGATGCCCGACGGCGCTATGGCGGCACGCGCTGCGTCCTTGTCGCCGACGAGACGCAGGGTTTCAGCCAGGGGGCCGATCCAGACGATGCCTGCCTTTGTGACCATATCGGCGAAGTCGGCGTCTTCGGAGAGGAAGCCGTAGCCCGGATGGATGGCTTCGGACTTCGTCTTGATCGCTGCTTCAAGCACGGCTTCTTTATTCAGATAGCTTTCTGCCGCATCGGCGGGGCCGACGCGGTAGGTAAGGTCGGCGAGCTGAACATGCAGAGCGTTCTTATCGGCGTCAGAGTAGATGGCTACCGCCTCGATGCCGAGTTCTTGACAGGCGCGAATGACACGGACAGCGATTTCGCCGCGGTTGGCGATGAGGATCCTTTTGAACATAAGTGCAGCCTCCTGTTCAGTGCTTGGATGCGTATATTCCAAACGATAACTTTTGCTTATCGACGATAGCTTATATCTATCGTGACAGACATATTCTAGCACGGGGGACAAGCTTTTTCAATGAAAAGAAGCGTGGTTCTTATGGATTTTCATGTGTATTTTTCATATTGTATATTATTGAAGAATATTTTGAAGTTTTAAGAAGCGCTGCTAAAACGAAGTCGCTCGGATGTGTGAAGATGAGGGATCGAATTTGTCAGGGCGCTCCTTAGCCGCGTGTTCGTAAATTCTCGGCTTTAGGGGATTGAGACGGAGCATATCTTTCTGCTACAATATGTTCAAGGAAAGCGAGGAGGAGCAAATGACGGACATTGTGGCGGAGAAGCTCAAGCTGCTGCCGGATTCGCCGGGCGTTTACATCATGAAGGACGCGAAGGGGCGCATCATCTATGTCGGCAAGGCGGTCGTCTTGAAGAATCGCGTGCGGCAGTACTTCCAGAGCGGTAAGCATCAAGCGCCGAAGGTGCGTGCTATGGTGGCGAAAATCGCCGATTTTGAAACGATCCTCACACATTCGGAGGTCGAAGCGCTGATTTTGGAATGCAATCTCATCAAGAAGCATCGCCCGCGCTATAATGTCAGTCTCAAGGACGACAAGAGCTACCCCTATCTCAAGGTCACGTTTGCCGACGAGTATCCGCGCGTCGTGGTCACACGGCGCGTCACAAAGGATGGCTCGCGCTACTTCGGTCCCTATACCTCGGCGGGCGCGATGCACGAGAGCGTCAAGCTCCTGCGGCGGCTCTTCCCGCTGCGCACCTGCAAGAATATGAAGGTCGAGCGTCCGTGCTTGGAGTACCATATCAAGCGCTGCCTTGCGCCGTGCTGTGAGCCGGTGGACAAAGATGAGTACGGTGCGATGATTCGTGAGGTCTGCCTTTTCCTCGAAGGGCGGACAGAGCAGGTGGAAAAGGAACTGTCGCGCCGCATGACGGATGCGGCGGACGATTACGACTTCGAGCGTGCGGCGCGTCTGCGCGATCAGCTTGCCGCCGTGCGCAAGGTAGCGGAGAAGCAGAATATCGTGACGGGGTCGGGCGATCAGGATGCCGTCGGTATGGCGCGATCAGGGCTGGGTGCTGTCGTCATGGTATTCCTCATTCGCGCGGGCAAGATGGTCGGGCGCGAGCATTTCCTGCTTTCGGGCAGCGAGGAGGAAACGGACGAGGCGCTGCTCTCGGCATTTTTGAAGCAGTACTATCACCGCGCGGCGTTCGTACCGCGTGAGATTTTGCTGCCGTTTCCCATTGAGGAGACGGAGCTGTTGGAGAGTTGGCTCGCCGAGCGCAAGGGCGCAAAGGTGGCGCTCGCTGTGCCGCAGCGCGGCACGAAGCACGACGTCGTCGAGATGGTACGCTCCAATGCCGAAAAGTTTCTCGCGGACGAGGCGGCGCGCATCGAGCAGGCGAACGATCAGACGCTCGGCGCGGTTCGAGAGCTTGGACGCTACCTCGGTCTCAAGGAAGAGCCGATGCGTATGGAGTGCTTCGACATCTCGCACAACCAAGGATCGGAGACGGTCGCCTCGATGGTCGTCTTTGAGGGCGGCTTGCCGAAGAAGTCCGACTATCGGCGCTTCAAGATCCGAAGCGCCGAGGGAAAGCCCGACGATTTTCTCTCGATGCGCGAGGTGACGGAAAGGCGCTATGCCAAGCTCAGAGAAGACGAGCTTCCCGACCTCATCATCATCGACGGCGGCAAGGGACAGCTTTCGTCCGCGCTGGAGATCATTCGCGGCGCGGGGCATCTCGATGTGCCCGTCGTCGGGCTTGCCAAGCAGTTCGAGTACATCTTCACCGAGGGCAGTTCCGATCCCGTGATCCTGCCGCGCCGCAGCCAGGCGCTCTACCTCATCGAGCGCATCCGCGACGAGGCGCACCGCTTCGCCATCACTTACCACCGCAAACTGCGCGGCAAGCGCAACCTCGTCTCCGTGCTCGACCATATCGCGGGCATCGGCCCCAAGCGGCGCAAGGCGCTCTGGAATCACTTCGGCACGATCGCGAAGATCAAGACGGCGAGTGTCGAGGAGCTTGCTGCCGTCGACGGTATGACGCTTCCCGCAGCCGAAGCCGTGAAGAACTTTTTCTTAGCGCAGGAGAAGATGCTTGCGGGAGAGGAATAGCAAGTTTCCATGCGGGAAAGGCATGATTTAGACAGTCTTTACAGGCTGTCTTTTTTTGTGCGTGAAACACGATGCTTTTCCGCGCAGCGTGCGAAGAGCATCGTGTGATAATCGGATTCGATCTGCCCAAGGCGCTGTGCGGCATTTTTTATTCCTTCTCACGGGGGAGTTCAAACTTGCAGAAAGAATCGTCATTTTATATAATATACAAATAGACGACAGTCAACCGAAGGAGGAGATCATACTTTTATGGATAGAGAAGAAGCCTTGGCAAATGCCTTGAAGCATATAGAGAAAGAATTCGGCAAAGGTTCGATCATGCGCCTGGGCGAAGCCTCGGCAAACATGAATGTGGAGACGATTCCAACGGGCATTCTGCCTTTGGATGTCGCGCTTGGCGTCGGCGGTGTGCCGCGCGGACGCATTGTTGAAGTTTACGGTCCGGAAAGCTCCGGTAAAACGACGGTCACGCTGCACATGATCGCTGAAGCACAGAAAGGAAAGGGCGTCGCGGCGTTCATCGACGCAGAGCACGCGCTCGATCCCGTCTATGCGAAGAAGCTCGGCGTCAATATCGACGAGCTTCTGATATCGCAGCCCGATACGGGCGAGCAGGCGCTCGACATCGTCGACGCCCTTGTGCGCAGCGGCGCACTTGATCTCATCGTCGTCGACTCCGTCGCGGCGCTCGTGCCGAAAGCAGAGATCGACGGCGATATGGGCGATCAGGCGGTCGGTATGCACGCGCGTCTCATGAGCCGTGCCATGCGGAAGCTCACGGGCTTCATCAGCAAATCGCGCACGGTCGTTGTATTCATCAACCAGATTCGCGAGAAGGTCGGCGTCATGTTCGGCAGTCCCGAGACGACGACGGGCGGCCGCGCTTTGAAGTTCTACTCGACCGTGCGTCTTGATGTGCGCAAGACGGACAAGATCATGCAGGGGCAGGAGATGATCGGCAACCGCACGCGGATCAAGGTCGTCAAGAACAAGGTCGCGCCGCCGTTCAAGATCGCGGAGTTCGACATCATGTACGGCGAGGGCGTTTCGCGTGTCGGTACGGTACTCGACATCGCGACGGATTTCGACATCATCGTAAAGAGCGGCTCGTGGTATTCCTACGACGGTTCGCGTCTCGGGCAGGGTAAGGAAAATGTGAAAAAAGCGCTGCGGGAAAAGCCCGAGCTTGCCGCTGAAATCGAAGAAAAGGTGCGCGTCAAGCTCATGGAGCAGGCGACGGCAGCGAAAGAGGGGGAGGTAGAGCGTGTCCCCGACGAGGAGAACGAGCGCGGAGCCGCAGGAAAGCAGCGGGAAGCGGCAGCGGACGAAGATTGAGAAAACGGCTCTGATGAAGGCGGTCGATCTCCTCGCACGCGCCGAGCACAGCACGGCGCATCTTGCGCGAAAGCTCGCACAGCGCGGCTACGAGGAAGAGGAAATTCAAGCGGCTCTGTCGACTCTGACAGAACGCGGCTACCTCGACGACGAAGAAGCCTGCCGTCATCAGTTTACGTTTCTTTACGAGGAAAGCCGGCAAAGCGTGCGCCAGATCACAGCGAAACTCATGCAGAAGGGATTTCCTTCGTCACTCATCGCTGATTGTGTGCCGGATGATACATTTGAGCGCGAGAGGGATGCGGCGGGGCGATGCCTTGCCGTGCATTTCAAGAAGAGCGCAGAGCCGCAGAAGATGCTGCAGCATCTCTATCGGCGCGGCTTCTCGACCACCGTCTGCCGCGCCGCCGTTGCTGCTTTTGGAGAAGATTGAAGGAGGACTTGCCTTGCAGAAGGATAGCCATGAATTGATACTCGTACTGGACTTTGGCGGTCAGTACAACCAACTGATCGCACGTCGCGTGCGCGAGTGCAGTGTCTACTGCGAGGTGCATCCGCATACGCTTCCTTTGGCAGAGATTCGTGCGCTCGCGCCCAAGGCGATCATCTTCACAGGCGGTCCCGAGAGCGTCTACAAGGAGGATTCTGCGACGTACAGCGAAGAAATTTTCTCGCTCGGCATTCCCATCCTCGGAATTTGCTACGGCTCGCAGCTCATGGCGCACAAGCTCGGCGGCAAGGTCAAGACGGCGCCCGTCAGCGAATACGGCAGGACGGAGCTTGCGGTCACGGACGAGGCGTCCCTTCTCTTTGCCGATGTGCCGCAAAAGATCATCTGTTGGATGAGCCATACCGACTATATCGCCGAAGCACCGAAGGGCTTTCGTGTGGCGGCAAAGACGGCAGACTGCCCCGTAGCGGCGATGGAAGATGCAGCGCAGAAGCTCTATGCCGTGCAGTTTCACCCCGAAGTCATGCACACGGAATACGGCGCGAAGATCCTCGAAAACTTCGTGCGCCGCATCGCGCTCTGTAAGGGGGATTGGCAGATGTCCTCTTTTGTCAAGAGGACGGTCGAAGCCCTGCGCGAAAAGATCGGCACGGGCAAGGCGCTCTGCGCCCTCTCGGGCGGCGTCGATTCATCCGTGGCGGCGGTGCTGCTCTCCAAGGCGATCGGCAAGCAGCTCACCTGTGTATTTGTCGATCACGGTCTTTTGCGAAAGGACGAAGGGAATGAAGTCGAGGCTGTATTTGGCGCCGATGGTCCGTACGATTTGAACTTCATCCGCGTCGATGCCAGGGAGCGCTTCTACGAAAAACTCAAGGGCGTGACCGAGCCGGAGAAGAAGCGCAAGATCATCGGCGAAGAATTCATCCGTGTCTTTGAAGCTGAAGCGAAGAAGATCGGCAAGGTCGATTTCCTCGTGCAGGGGACGATCTATCCCGATGTCATAGAGAGCGGTCTCGGAAAATCCGCCGTCATCAAGAGCCACCATAACGTCGGCGGTCTGCCCGACTGCGTCGACTTCAAGGAGATCGTCGAGCCTCTGCGCCTCTTGTTCAAGGATGAAGTGCGAAAAGCGGGCAGAGAGCTTGGCATTCCCGAACACCTCGTCAATCGCCAGCCGTTCCCGGGACCCGGTCTCGGCATCCGCATCATCGGCGAGGTCACGGCGGAGAAGGTCAAGATCGTCCAAGAAGCCGACGCCATCTATCGCGAAGAGATCGCCAAAGCCGGGGCGGACAAGACGCTCGGTCAATACTTCGCCGCGCTCACAAACATGCGAAGCGTCGGCGTCATGGGCGACGGCAGGACATACGACCACGCCATCGCACTCCGAGCCGTCCTCACAAGCGACTTCATGACGGCAGAGAGCGCCCCTCTGCCGTGGGAAGTCCTGCGAAAGGTTACGACCCGCATCGTCAACGAAGTCAAAGGCGTCAACCGCGTACTCTACGACTGCACCGGCAAGCCGCCGGGGACGATTGAGTTTGAATGAAATGTTAAAACTGTTGAGCATAATATTGATATAATTTAAGGAGGAAATTATGGATATAAATACTTTAAAAACTAAGCTGCAAGAAAATGATTTAGAATTCAATCTGTTTTTTACCAGAAAATTAAGAAATGGAAACTATGTGAGCTTTTCGCCTAACATTGATGCACAAATCTATGACGATTTAATTAGTTTAATAATAGATTACATTGATAAATTTGCAGATAAGTTGAGTGTAGATTATAATCCAACAGGGTACAGAGATGAGACTATAGAAAGTTGTAAAACTTCCTATATACGTGATTATTGTAGGGTTTTAGAAAGTTTTAATAATTCAGATCATGTTGAAACAGAAATAGATCCTGACAATTATAGTTTTTATACTTTTGAGATAACTAAAAATGATGATCAATTTCCCAATATAAAAATATTTAGAAGAGTAACCAAATTTAA
>NZ_JBQNBV010000006.1:0-34534 GCF_052169755.1 Selenomonas sp.
GAACGATGGCGGTGACGAGGAGCCCGATGAGGAACATGAGGATGATTATGCCAATAGCCATGGCGTCATCGGTGGAATCGTGATGCGCAGGCGCGGCTTCTGCAGCGGCGCTGAGTATGAATTGGAAGGTGTAGTCGAACATCGTGAAAACGATGTAGATGACTGTCATGATAATGGTGACGATCATATACGTCTTGTTGCTCACGGAGTCGGGTGGCAAGCCGTTTTCGCGGCGCAGTTCGACGAGCTCGCCGCCGATCTTGTAGAGCCAGTAGTAGAAGTAAAGAGAGCAGGTGAGGATCGTATAGAGTACGGCGGTGCCGCCGTCTACGGTACGCGGCTTTCCCGAGAGCGCATGGATCTCGTCCGTCAGTTTGTACATCCAATAGAGTCCGTAGATGCCGCAGGTGACGACGGTCAGGATGATGGAGAGAGCGATGTCGCGCTTCTGTATCTGCATGAAAGCCTCCTTGTTGAATATTAGAAGTTTCTCAAATCACTCTTTACGAGAGAAGCTCCACGGGGCGTCTGCCTCATGGAGCTTTTTCCTCAGCGCACGCGTGCGGCAGGCTCTTCCTTTTCCTCTTCGGGGAAGACGACGCCCTGCACATGGACGTTCGTCTCGACGACCTTGAGTCCCGTCATGGACTCGATGGCGCGGCGCACGTTCTTCTGTACGTCGGTCGCGACGTGGCGAATGTCGACGCCGTAGGTCACGACGATGGAGAGATCGACGGCGGCTTCTTGCTCGCCGACTTCGACTTTGACGCCTTTCGAGAAATTCTTGCGGCCGAGCATGTCGGCGATGCCTCCGATGAGACCGCCGCTCATGCCGGCGACGCCGTCGACGTCCATCGCCGCGAGTCCTGCGATGACGCTGACGACCTCATCGGCGACGCGAATTGAACCAAGTCCTTCGTTGCTCGTTACGAGCGGAGCCGTATCTTCTGCCATGGAAAAAACCTCCTTGCTTGCTGCTGCAAAGCATCCTCTAACATTTCTGCCGTTTTAGTATAGCAGAAAATGAAGCAGGTGGCAATAACATCGGTTTGCAAGTATGCGTCAGAGCGAAGCGGCGGCTCTTTGAACAATTTGCGCAAAGAGCGCGATCGTTTCTTGGCGGTCGCGGCAGTTCCCGTCCATGACGACGAGGATCAGGTCGCCCGCATCGCTCCAGGCGATGCCGCCGTCGGCGTAGACGCCGGTGATTTCGCCCGTCTTGTTGGCGACGAGGAAAGCGGGGAGCGCCGATGGCAGACAGTCTTTGTCTTTTTGGCGTGCGAGGATTTGCAGCATCTTTTCGTCATGCGCATAGTCGACGCATTCGCCGCGATAGATGCGCGAAAGAAGCGTGCCGATGTCCTTGACGCTCGATAGGTTTGGCAGCCCTTGATTCGTGAGCATCATCTTGTGCTGCAGGTGGGTGTCGCTATAGCCTTGTTCGCGAATGTAACGGTCGATGTTTGCCATGCCGAGGCGGTCTATGAGGATGTTGGTCGCCGTGTTGTCGCTGTCCGTGATCATGCGCTCTAAGAGCTGCTCTATCGTGAGCTGCTTGTCGCGGTCGTACCAAGTGAGTCTGCCTGCGCCGCCGACGATGTTTTCTTCGGTGATGTAGAGCGGTTCGGCAAGTGAGAGGGCGCCGTCTTTCGCCTGCTGCATGGCGAAGGCGAGAATGAAGAGCTTGATCATGCTCGCGGGCTGCATGGCGCGGGACTGATAAAGCAGCGGTTCTTGTTCTTCGCGCGGGCGCAGGAGGAAGATCGCGCAGTCGGGCGCTTTTTGCGCGAGAATGGCAGAAAAGTCGGCGCGAAGTGTTTCTTGGTCGCTTCCTCGTTCGGCGATTTTCGGTGTGCGGGGCGATTCTTTTGCGGCGGAGCCATGTTCTTTTTGCGCTCCTCGCGCGGCGGCCTCGACCTCGCCCCCTGCCTGTTTGGCACGCACGGCGCTCGTGAGATCCTTCCAATGCTCCCAAAGTCCTTTTTGTGCGGCTGAACTGCTTTCTTGGAATGCGATGCGGATGGGGGATGTCTTGTTCGGATTTTGCTTTTGCCATAGATACTCGGCGATTCCGAGACAAAGGATCGTCTGCGCCGTGGCGAGAAGCGCGGTGGCGGTCACGGCTTTTTTCAGCCAAGGGAAGCTGCGCTTTTTTTGCGTCTCTATGTCCGCGCGGTGGCGCGCAAGCGTTCTCTGCAGTTCCCTGCGTTCTTTTTTTGTAGGGGCGTTGATGGAAGGGGGCTTTACCATGGCTGCGCCGTCCTCGGCGTTATGACGCCGAAGGTGAAGCCCGCGCCTTGGAGCATGTCGATGATGGCGGGCAGCGCTTCGACCGTTGTTTCTTTGCCTTCCTTGCCGTGCATGAGGACGATGGCGCCGCGGTCTTTGGGACGGTTGGCGCAGGTGTAGCTGACGGAGCCGAGAAGCTTCTGTACGCTGACGTTGTTGCCTGTCGCATCTTCGTTGCTGACGTTCCAGTCATGGTTCACATAGCCGTTTTCCTTGAGCATGGCGTCGTAACCCGAGGAAAACATGCTCGCGGCGCCGCCCGGCGCACGCACGATGAGCGGGCGCACGCCAAGGATGTTGTAAATGATTTCATCGGTGTGGATGATTTCTTCGAGGAAGTTTTCCTTGTTCGGGTAGAGGATGCTGTAGTTGTGGCTGTAGCTGTGGTTGCCGATGGCATGACCTTCGGCGAAGATGCGCTTGAGGACGTCGGGGTGCGCTTCTGCCATATTGCCGACGACGTAAAATGTGGCATGGATGCCGCGTTCCTTCAAGATGTCAAGGATGCGGGGCGTGTTTTTCGCATCGGGTCCGTCATCAAAAGTCAGATAGGCGATGTTTGGCATCGTGTAGGGGATGAGATCGGGCATCTCGGTGGGAAGTCCCTTCTCGCGGCGTTCGGCGAGCGTGTAGATGTCGTAAACGGGCGTCTGTGCATCTGTGATCTGCAAGTTGCTGAAGTCATCGGCGACGACGATATAGTTGCCGCTCGGCGGCGTCTTTTTTGCGGCGGGGGGCGGTGCGGTTTCGGCGCCGCGCCCCGCCGCCGTCTGCGCTGTTTGCGGCTCGGCGAAGTCGTCTGTTTGAAGCTGGCTCCATGCGATGCGCCAGCCGGCGATACAGACGAGCATCAGGCAGGCGATGAGCAGGAATATTTTCGTGTGGCGGTTTTGCAGGAAGTTCTTGCCGCTGGTGTTTTCTGTGTTGTTTTGCAAGACGAAATCATCCTTTCCGTATGTTCAGCAGGGAAGCATGGATAAATGCAGATCTGCCGTCCTAGCGTAGCTTTATGCAAAGGCATTTGAGTTCTTCAAGCAGACGCGTCATTTCTTCGTCCGTGCCGATGGTGATGCGCAGGTGTTCGTCGATGCGCGGCTTCTTGAAGTAGCGCACATAGACGCCGCGCTCGCGCAGTCCTTCGAAGAGATTTTGCGCCGAAATGTCGGGCTTTCGCGCGAAGAGGAAGTTCGTTTTTGATTCGGTGACGAAAAAGCCGAGCTTTTGAAGCGCCGCTTTCGTTTCTTCGCGTGTCTTGATGATTTTGGCGAGCGTTTCTCGGAAGTAGGCTTCGTCCTCGATGGCGGCTTTTCCTGCGGCGAGGGAGAGCGTCGTCATCGTGTAGGAGTTGATCGAGGCTTTGACGTCTTCCATAGCTCGGATAAGCCGCGTTGATGCGAAGGCGTAGCCGATACGCATACCGGCGAGTGCGCGTGATTTCGACATCGTGCGCACGACGACAAGGTTCTCGTAGTCTTGGAGCAGCGGGAGCGCCGTTTCTGCGCCGAAATCGACGTAGGCTTCGTCAACGATGACGACGGATTCGGGATTTTTCGCAAGGATTTCTTCGACGCCTGTCAGGGGGAGCGCGAGACCCGTCGGCGCGTTGGGATTCGCGAAGATGATGCCGCCGTTGGTGTGCGCGTAGTCTTCGGGACGAAGCGTGAAGTCTGCGGCGAGCGGCACGGTTTCATAGGGGATCGCGTAAAGCTTCGCCCAGACGTCGTAGAAGGAGTAGGTGACGTCTGGGAATAGCACAGGCTTTTGCCCTGCGAAGAACGTGAGGAAGGCGAGTGCAAGCACATCGTCGGAGCCGACGCCGATGAACACTTCGCTCGGCTTGACTTCGTAATGTGCGGCGATCACTTTCTTCAAGCTCAGACAGTCCGGCTCGGGGTAGAGACGCAGGCGGTCGGCGTCGCAGGCGGCGATGGCTTCGGCGACGCGCGGCGAGGGCGCGTAGGGGCATTCGTTCGTGTTCAGTTTGACGACTTTGCCCGCAGGCTGTTCGCCGGGGATGTAGGGGGTGACGCGGCGGATGTTATCGTACAGGCTCATGGCTTTCCCTCGTTTTCGTTATGTTATAAGCGTTTTCTTAAAGAATGTATACTTCTTATTCTACGTCCTTTTTGCTCGAAGGGCAAGGGGGCGGCAGGAAAGCGGCGGCTTTTGCCGAAAATTTCTTTAGGATTTTCCACGGGTTTGACGGAAGGAGAGAAGGTCATGACGGAAGATGGAAAAGTGCGTGAAGCAGAGCGCATCGAGCGCACGCTTGAAGCGTTTCGCCGCAATCGCTACGACGTATCGCTGTTTCAGAGGAAGGAAGAGGCGGCGGACTATCTCGCGCGGGAGATCGCAGGAAAGCGCGTGGGCTTTGGCGATTCGGAGACGCTGCGGGCGCTCCGGCTCTACGAGAAGCTCAGCGTGAAAAACGAGGTCATAGATCCTGCGAGGAGCGGTCACATCGGCGGTTTGAAGGCTTTCCTTGCGGCAGGCAGGGAGGCGCTGCTGACTGACGTCTTCGTATTGTCGGCGAACGCCATCACGGAGGCGGGGCAGATTGTCAATATGGACGGTGCGGGAAACCGCATCGCAGGTTCACTCTTTGGTCATGAGAAGACGTATTTCGTCTGCGGCGTGAACAAGCTCGTCAAGGATGTGGAGGCGGCGATCTAGCGCATCCACGCCATCGCCGCGCCGCAAAATGCAGCGAGAAAGAAAAAGCGCACGCCGTGCGCCGCAAAGGGCGACAGGTGCTACGACTGTAGCAGCCCCGAGCGCATCTGCAACGCACTGACGATCCACTACAAGAAGATGAGCTATCGACCGATGGAACTGGTTTTGATTGAGGAGTGTTTGGGGCTGTAGATAGAGTTACGAAGGCGCTGCATGAACGCAAACAGCCTCCTGCACTTCGCTTGGCGAAACAGGAGGCTGCTTGCTATATCAGCTTGCCATGACGGCTGGCCTTCAAAATGGTTGCGATAAGATTCTCAGAACCTGGTTTTCGTTATAGTAGAGGCTGGCGCTTTCCTTGCTGCAATTCCTATGTTATAATCGCCGTAGTGACTGGCTTCAGTCGGTTCTCCTCCATGCGAGGAGGTGATGTGTGTGACGCTTTATGAAAAGCTCTCACTTCTCATTGCAGCGCTTGCGCTTGCAGTAGACATCACTTTTCATCTACTTAAATTCTAAGTAGAAAAAAGAACCGCTCTGCGGTTGCGGCGGCTCCTCTTTCCAATGAAACTAAAAATTTCCGAAGGAGAAACCGACGCTACCACCCGCCAGTCACTCTTCTTTTGTAATTATAGATTTTTTGTACGTTGCTGTCAATCTTCTCGGCTATGATTGTAAGCAGCTATTCGAGATATTCGATCTTTGCCTTGACGATGCGCCGGACGGAAGCGTCGAGACGGTCTTTGGAGATCTCGCCGCTCTTCACGGCTTTGAGGATGCCGTTGTAGACGGCGGTTTCGTGCGCGTAGTCGTGGCAGACGAGCACGAGGTCTGCTCCTGCCAGGATCGCCTCGACGCCCGCGCGGTCGAAGCCGTAGTGGCGTGAGATCGCGCCCATCTCAAGGTCGTCGGTCACGATGACGCCGTCGTAGGAGAGCTCTTCGCGGAGAAGTTTTTGCAGGATGGCAGGAGAAAGGCTCGCGGGATGCTCGGCGTCGAGCGCCGGGTACATCGTATGCGTCGACATGACGAACCAGCCGCTCGCCCCTTTCGCATTCTTTGCGGCGTTCCTCTTGGCGATCATCTCGCGAAACGGCACGAGGTCGCTCGCTTCGAGGGTGGCGCGGTCGGCGTGCACGGCGACCGTGTCCTCGTGCGTATCGCTTTCGCCGCGTCCGAGACCGGGGAAATGCTTGATCGTCGCGAGAAGCCCGACGTCGGCGTGACCTCCGAGGGCGTCGGCGACGAACCTTGTCACGGTGGCGGCGTCGTCGGCATAGGAGCGGCCGTCTGCCGCACCGAGGTCGGCGACGGGAGCGAAGTTCAGGTTGAAGCCCATCGCTTTGAGTCCGTGCGCCGTGTCGGCGGCATAGCGGTATGCCGCTTGGGGGTCGCCCGTGCGGCCGATTTCTGCGGCGGCGGGCGGCGGCGGGAACGCTTCCTTCATGCGTGCGACGGCGCCGCCTTCCTCGTCGATGGCAAGAAAAAGCGGCAGTCCTGCATCTGCGGCATTTTTCTGCAGGGAATCGTTCAGCGCGCGCACCTGCTCTTGACTCTTCATATTGCGGTCGAAGAGGATGACGCCGCCGATGTGGTACTCCGACAGCATGAAGCGGCTGTCATCATTGAGTTCTGTACCCTGTATGCCGATCATGAGGAGCTGCCCGACCTTCTCGGCGTCGCTCATCTTTTGCACGATGGCGGCAGCTTTTTCATCGGGCGAGAGGCTTTTTTGCGTACGACTCGCAGCGGCATCTTTCGAGGCGGCATCGTCGGAGCGCGCAAGGCAGCCTGCGAAGAGCAGGCTGGCACAGAAGATGGTCAGGCAGAGGAGCAGAGGAATGAGAGATGCGTTGCAGTTCGCGCGATTTTTCATCATGACTGGTTCCTGGCTGGGAGTGCGTTTCACAGCAGCGACATATACTTGTTGCGAGCCATGACGTCAATACCGAGCAGATCCATAGCTTTCTCTGCCGATACCCCCGCATTCTTCATCAGATTGCGGATGCTGCTGAGAAAGGCGCTTTCTTCGCCATGTGCTTTGCCGCGAGCTTCGCCGCGAGCTTCACCTTCGGCTACTTCGGCTTTGAGAATGTGTTCTAGGTCACTTTTGACGAGGTCTTCAATCAATTTGCACATGGTGGAGGCTCCCCTTTCGTTTTCTTTGAAAAATCTCGCTCGATTTGCTAAGACGCTGTAATGCATGTCGTCGGGGCTTTCACAGAAGAAATCATGCATAAGGCGACCGAGCGGCGTGTCGTCTTGATATGCGGCATTGACATAGATAATATGTGCGCCGTCGTCGAAGGCGACTCCTGTTTCTGCAAAGGACTTCTGTACATGGTATAGTGGTCGAGTGCCTTTCCATACATCGTGTTCCGTAATGAAGATGACGTAGGTTTCGGGCAGCTCGCTGAAGTCTTTTCCTTTGTCGAGCTCGCGTGCGTCCATCATGCAACTGTTGTAGCGCGCTCGCCTGGGATCGGCGCCATCGTCATCGCGCTGCACTTCGACATCAAAGATGCGTTCGCCGTCAGTGGCAATTGCATCGAAGCGCACACCGCGTCCGAAGAGGTTTGGGACAGAGCTTTGTGTCAATACTTCTTTGACGCGCAGTTGCGGATTGCCGAAGATGATTTGCAGCAAAAGTTCCATGCAGGCGATGTCGCCGTCGAAACAGCTGTTGAAAAAAGCATCGTCAATCAAACGCAGCTTCTTGATGATGTCACGATAGATTTTTTGCCGTTCCGGCGTGTCGAAAATCGTCATGTGCCGCTCCTTTGAAACGAAACTTCTCTTGCTTTATATTCTATAAAAAATCCGTCCCATTGGCAAGGATTCGCACTTCTTTATGCAGGAAAAGCCAGACGCAGATTTTTCTGCATCCGGCTTTGGCAGTCTGTTCGATTTTGCGCCTTACTTGAGCAGCACGCTCGCGTTTTCGAGCACGGCTTCGCCTGCCTGGCAGGCGGGGCAGAAGCAGATCTTGTTGCCGGCGGCTTTGAACGCTTCGGCTTTCTTTGCGAGGTTTGCCGCTTCTTCCGCGCCGAAGAAGCTTCTTGCCTTGTCAGAATGGAAGAAGGCGAGTGAGGTGTCGATGCTGGCAACATCTTCTTTGAGAGCGGCGATGAGCTTTTCGGACAGCTTCTTTTCTGCGTCCGTGCCGACGGCGGCGAGCCAGTCTTCGCTGAGCTTTCGAAGTCCTTCGTAGCAGCTCGGGGCGTTGACGATCTCTTTGACTTTTTCGATGATGGTCTGTTTGTCCATGAAAAATCATCCTTCCTGAATGAATTTGCAGCAAATCTCTCGTACAGGAATCTGTCAGAGCTTTTTGCCGTCGCTGTATTTCTTATAGGCGCAGCAAATGTAATGATGCACATTACGATTATAGAAGAAACGAGACAGAATTGCAAGGGGTTATTGACAAGGCGGCAAAAAGTTGCGTACTATGTAGGGTAGCAGGGCAAGAAACATCGCTTGACGATGCTTCTTGGCAGGAAAGGGAGGTTTACCGATGAAGCGTATTCTTGTCATTGGACAGGGGCCGGCAGGCGTTTCGGCGGCTGTTTACGCGAAGCGCGGCGGTGCGGCGGTTACGGTCGTCGCGAACGGCGTCGGTGCGCTCGAAAAGGCGGAGCGCATCGAAAACTACTATGGATTTGGCGAGCCGCTGACGGGCAAAGAACTTGCCGCGCAGGGCGTCGAAGGAGCGAAGCGGCTTGGAGTGGATTTCATCCAAGGCGAGCTTGTCGGTCTGCGCTTCAAAGATACGATGGACGGCTTTATCGCCGAGACGCCGGATGCTGTGATCGAGGCGGATGCGGTCGTGCTCGCTATGGGCGCTTCGCGCCTTGCACCGCCGCTTGCAGGCGTCAAGGAGTTGGAGGGGCACGGCGTGAGCTACTGTGCGATCTGCGACGCATTCTTTTATCGCGGGAAGGAAGCCGCTGTCCTTGGCGCGGGCGATTATGCGCTTGCAGAAGCTGCGGCGCTCCTGCCTCATGCGGCGAAAGTGCATCTTCTGACGAACGGCGAAGCTGTGCCGGCGCGACTTCCGGCGGGGGTTCTCGTTCATGGGGAAAGGATCGCCGCTGTCGAGGGCGAGGGCAGGGTCGAACGCGTCGTCTTTGCAGATGGCAGGGAGCTTCCTGTCAGCGGCGTATTTGTCGCCGTTGGTACGGCGGGCAGCACGGCGATCGCCAAGAAGCTCGGCATCCTGCTTGACGGCGTGTATCTGAAAGTGGATGAGACGATGGCGACAAATGTACCCGGCGTCTTTGCTGCAGGCGATGCAACGGGTGGGCTTTTGCAGGTGGCGAAAGCGGTGCATGAGGGCGCGGTCGCAGGGCTTTCGGCGCTGAAATTCCTGCGCGGCAAAAAGGCTTGATGGAGTGCGCGGCGTTTTTTGTAAGGGCGGTGCATGGTCTGTCGTCTTTCTTCGTCAAAGAAAAGAGCCGCCACGGTTTTGAAGCCGTGGGCGGCTCTTTTGATGTGCGTTTAGTCGAGCAGGCTTTCGACCATCTCGCGCGGTACGAAGCCGACGGATTCCTTCGTTTTCACACCGTCTTTGAATGCGATGAGCGTCGGGATCGACTGCACGCCGAATTGGACGGCAAGTTCGGGCTGCTCGTCAATGTTGACCTTGCCGACCTTGAGGTCGGGACGCGCTCTAGCCACCTCGTCGATGACGGGCGTGAGCATACGGCAGGGACCGCACCAAGGCGCCCAGAAGTCGAGCAGCACTGCGCCCTTGGCGTCTGTAACTTCATGCTGGAAGTTTTCCTTTGTAATCTCTATCGGAGTCATAGTATTCCCTCACAATCTTTTTATGATTCTTTGCATTCATCAGCATTATAGCATATTCGCGCCTGCGGAAAAAGTACGGCAAAGTGGATGTTTCTTTCGCTTGCTGCCAAATCTCTTGCAATATCGCGCTTTTTCTACTACAATGATGAACGAAAAATAATTCTTGACGAGGTGGAAAACTTATGACGCGATTGGAAGAAATGCTGCGGGCGAATGCGGCGTACTGCAAGAACCCGCCGGTCGATTATACGGCGGAAGATGCGCACGAGAGCAAGCTGCCGAAGAAGAAGATCGCCGTGTTCACCTGCATGGACACGCGGCTCGTGGAGCTTTTGGAGCCTGCTTTGGGTTTAAAGCGCGGTGATGCAAAGTTCGTCAAGACGGTGGGAAACACGCTCGTCGGTCCCTTCGACGGCGTTGTGCGCAGTCTTATGGTCGCGACATACGAACTTGGCATCGAGGAGATCTTCGTCGTCGGACACGATGAATGCGGCATGGCAAAGACGACGGCGAAGAGTCTCATCGACGCCATGCACGCGCGCGGCGTCGATGATGCGGCGATTGCGCCGCTGCGCGAGGAGCTGGTGCATTGGGCGGACAGCTTCAGCCATCCCGCAGAAAACGTCAGGGAAGTCGTCGAAAAGCTGCGTAAAAATCCGCTCCTGCCGAAAGATCTCAAGATACATGGTCTCATGCTGCATCCGAGAACGGGTAAGATCGACCTGATCGAGAGCGGCGATACATAAAAGACTGCGCGTGCTGTGCCCCTATGGATAAAAAGGAGATGCTATGACTTTCAATCGAAGAAGAAAACGTGATTTTTCCGTAAAAGACCTCGTCTTGACTGCACTGATGACGGCGATCGTCTTTCTCGCCACTTTCGTGCCGCATATTCCGATACCGCTCGGCTACGCGCACTTGGGCGACGCCGCCATTTTCCTCTTTGCGCTTTTTGCGCCGCGGCGTTCGGCGCTCTTTGCTGCGTGCTTCGGCTCGGCGCTCGCTGATTTTATGAGCGGTTTTGCGCTTTGGATCGTGCCGACGCTCATCATCAAGTTCGTCATGGCGGAGATCGTCTGTCGCATGGCGGACGCGGCAAGCCTCATCGGGCGCATCGGCGTGGCGCTCACGCTTTCAAGCCTTTGGATGGCAGTCGCCTACACGCTCGCAGGCGCCGTCCTTTACGACAGTTTTGCGGCGGCGCTCGGTTCCTTCCCCGGGCTTTTCGTGGAGGGCGTCATCAACAGCTTCTTGGCGCTTGTCGCTCTGCCGTTTTTGCGCGGGCGGCTTCCGCGCGCCGATTGAGTTTTTGCGAAGGAAAGAAGTGAAGGATTTGCTCGCTCCCAAGGGATACGAAGATATTGAAGAAAAGGTGCTGGCGAAAGAGCGGCTGACGCGAGAGGACGGCATTCGCCTCTTCGACTGTAAGGACATCGCCTGGCTCGGTGCGCTCGCTGACCATGTGCGGCGCGAAAAGTGCGGTGACATTGTCTATTACAACGTGAACTGTCATGTGAATCTCACGAATATATGCCGGGCACACTGCAAGTTCTGCGCTTTCGGGCGCGATGCCGAGGACAAGGGCGCCTATGAGATGACCGAAGAGGACGCCGTCGCCGTCGTCGAGGACGCGATGAAGGATCCGCACCTTGCCGGACTGCACGTCGTCTCGGGACTGCATCCTGCGTGGACGTTTGACGACTACCTCGCGCGGCTTCGTGCGCTGCACGAAAGATTCCCCAAGCTCTACCTCAAGGGCTTTACGGGCGTCGAGATCACACATTTTTCCAAGATCTCGGGGCTTTCCGTGCGCGAGGTGCTGGAAAATCTCAAGGCGGCGGGGCTTTCGGCGATTGCGGGCGGCGGCGCGGAGATCCTCTCCGACCGCATCCGCGAAGCCCTGTGTCCGAACAAGGCGACGGCGAAGGAGTGGCTCGACGCCGCCCGCACGGCGCATGAACTCGGCGTCAAGTCGAATGCCTCGATGCTCTACGGTCATATCGAGACGCTTTCTGAGCGCGTCGATCATCTGCTCGCTCTGCGCTCGCTGCAGGACGAGACGGGCGGCTTCCAGACCTTCATCTGCTTCCCGTTCCTGCCGAAGAACACGGCGCTTGCCGCTGAAAGCGGCATCTCTCAGACCTCGATGTGGGACGACCTCAGGACGATGGCGATCTCGCGCCTCATGCTCGACAACTTCACGAACATCAAGGCGTACTGGGTCATGCTGACCGTCCCCGTCGCTCAGGTCGCGCTCGGCTTCGGCGCGAACGACATCGACGGCACGGTGCACAAGGAGACGATCCTGCACGATGCCGGCGCGAAGAGTCCGCGCGCGCTGACGGAGGACCGCATCATCCGCATCGTCAAGGAAGCGGGCCGCATCCCTGCGGCATGTGACTGCAACTTCAATATTTTGCATGTGTACGAATGAGGCGGGCGCATTTGCGGCATGATGAACCATCCGTTCTTTGACAGGCGTGGCGGCTTTGCCTTCCGTATAGCAAAATGTCAATGAAAAAAGAATGAATTTACAGGGGGTCGATATGATGAAAAAACTTATGCTTTTGACAACCGTGGTCTTGACGCTTCTTTCGCTGGGCTGCGGCGCAGGTTCGGCGGCGGACGGAGGGAAAGGAAGTGCGGCGGAGATGAAACAGGATAGGAAATTTGTGCAGGTTTCGGCGGCAGAGGCGCAGAAGATGCTGGCGGAGGAAGAGGGGTACATCCTTCTCGATGTGCGCACGCCGAAAGAATATGCCGATGGGCATATTCCGAACGCTGTCAATCTGCCGAATGAAACGATCGGGAAGGAACCGCCGACGATTCTTTCGGACAAGGAGCAGCGCATTTTCGTCTACTGCCGCAGCGGCAGGCGCAGCCAAGATGCGGCGGCGAAGCTCGCAGCTATGGGCTATACGAACATCGTTGACTTCGGCGGCATCATGGATTGGCGCGGCGACGTGGTGAAGTGAGCTGCGCTTTTGCCGGACGGCTTCTGGCAAGAGGGGAGAGTTGTACTTGGAGAAGAAACTTTTCGTATGGTATCCGCGCTGCACGACATGTCAAAAGGCGCGCCGCTGGCTTGAAGAGCGCGGCGCTGCGGTCGAGGAGCGCGACGTCAAGGAAGAGAAGCCGACCGCTGCCGAGCTGCGTGTCTGGCATGAGCGAAGCGGTTTGCCGCTGAAACGGTTCTTCAACACGAGCGGTTTGAAGTACAAAGAGCTGCATCTCAAGGACAAGCTGCCTGCGATGGGAGAAGATGAGCAGTTCGCACTGCTTGCTTCCGACGGTATGCTCGTCAGGCGTCCCATCCTCGTCGCTGGGGATTTCGTCCTCGTCGGCTTCAAGGAGCAGGAGTGGCAGGAGCGGTTCGGGTAATCTTTATGAGGCTGTGCATGGGGTTTTTGCCCCGGCACAGCCTTGTTACTTTCCTTGGCAGGGGATGAATCCGCTTCATATCTTTTGTTTATGGGAATTTTAGAAAAATCCCTGAAAAACTCTTAGGAACGGCGGCATTCGCGACGATAGATACATTGAAAGTCAGACAGTTTCACTTGTCTTGAAGAAATTTACAGGGAGAGGGACGGAATGAACGGAAACTTGAAAAACTGCCCGTCGTGCGGCAAATTGTTTATCGCGCAGCCGAAACAGAAACTGTGCGTAGATTGTTTTGAAAAGCAGCGCGAAGAGGAAGAGCGCATCATCCGCTACGTGAACACGCATAAGGATGCGACGACGCTTGACAAGATCGTGGAAGGAACGGGAGCGGATCCGCAGGTGATCCTGCGGATGATTCACGAGTCGCGTTTCCTGCAGACCGATGTTGAGGTCAGCTACCCGTGTGAGAGCTGCGGTATGCTGATTACGCGCGGGCGTTACTGCGCGGGCTGTATGCGCGACTTCAAGGCGGGCGCGGAACGCATTTGACGCCTGCGCTTCCTGCCCGTCGATGCGTCCTTGTCGAATGGACAGGGGGCGCGAGACTAGGAGTGTCGCCTTTTTCGCAGAAACTTCTCATGGATCGAAACTTAAGCTGAGAGAAATTTTTTTCGATACTACACATGAAAGACGGGAGCAAGAGCGTGGAGGCTCTGCTCTTGGCTTAAAAAAGAAAGGTGGTGAGGTGCGATGTCCATACAGCTGCAAGGCCGTATACAGGCGCTCTACAACACGTATGCAGCAAGTGATGCGTTCGCTGCCGTACAGGCGCAGGGGAAGCGTCAGGCGGAAGCCCCGCGCAGGGACGCCGTCGTGCTTTCCGAGGAAGGCAGAACCTTCGGCGAAATCCTCAACCGCTTGAAGGCGGATAATGATAAGGTTCGTGAGGATAGAGTGGATTTTTACACGCAGCAGATCGCTGCGGGCAATTATCATGTTGCGGCGCAGGATATAGCCGCGAAGATGCTTGACCAGCGCGTTTGATGCAGACGGATTCATAACGTCGCGGTGAGGGGGACGGATATGTGGCGTGAAATGAAAGAAGTCATGGGCGCACTCTCTTCGTGCTACGAGGAGCTTTTGAAGACGAGCGAGGAGAAGCACAAGGCGCTCGCCACGATGAACCTCAAGGAAATCGAACGCGTCGTAAAGGAAGAGGAAAAGCTGGCGGCTCGTGTTGAACAGCTGGAGAAGCGGCGTCAAGCAGCGCTCCAATCCCTTGCGGAGAAAGAGTCAGGCATAGAGCCGACGATGAAGCTGCGCGATCTCACGCTGCGCTGTCCGGATGCGCGTCTGGCGCAGGAGCTTGCGGCGCTGCACGAGGAACTTGACCGCCGTATGCGGGAAGTTCGGCTGACCGGCGAGAACAACACGCTGCTCGCCGAAAGCGCACTCGCTGCGGTGACGGCGAATTTGAACCGCATCGGCTCTGCGACGGCGGGGACGTCTTACGGTGCGGGCGGCGAAGAAAGCGTGACGCGCGAGCGGCGCTTTGATTTCAAGGCGTAGATCATGGGTGAGATCATCAAGCTGCTCAAGCAGCAGATCGACATCTGCCGCCGCCTGCTTCAGGCGGTGGAACAGCAGCGGCAAGGGCTCTGCAGCGGCTCCGGCGGTTTGATGAGCCGAGAGACGAAGGCGATGGAAGTATTGCTCATCGAACTGCGGCATATCGAGAAGCGGCAGGCGCTTCTTCTCAAGGGGACGGCGACGCGCGACCTCTCCGAACTGCTTTCGCGCACGACGCCGTCCGAGGAGCGCGTAGCTGCCCGGCGGCTTTTGCAGGAGGCGGGTGCGCTTATGAGTGAGGTGCGGGAAGCCGTCGCCATGAACGGTGAACTTCTCGACCGCCACATGCAGTACATCCTTTTCAGCATCAATGTGATGGCTGGAACGCCTGCGGATGTGACGTATGACAAGCCCGTAAAAGAGCAGGAGAAGGACAAGGCGCAGACGAATGCGGACACGAAGATGTTCGATGCGAGCGTCTGACGGATTACATGAAAGAAGCGTATAACCGCAGGGAAACAACGCTTCTAAAGGGAAAAGGGTGAAAGAATGCGATCGACATTTTCCGGACTGAATACGATGGTTCGCGGCATCTATCAAAATCAGCTGTCCCTCGATACCGTGGGGCACAACATCACGAACGCGAATACGAAGGGCTACTCGCGTCAGCGCGTGAATCCCGCAGCTACGCGCCCGCTTGAACAGCGCGGCATGTTTGGCGGACTTTTCGTCGGCACCGGCGTCGATTCGGAGTCGCTGACGAGAGCCCGCGATTTTTTCGCGGATAAGCAGTATTGGCAGGAAGAGGCGACGGAGTCTTATGCGAAGTTCCGTCAGAAGAACTATGACAAGATCGAGACGGTATTCGACGACTCCAAGAACAAGGGGCTGCAAAATGAACTGCACAAGTTCTACAGCGCATGGAACGACTTGAGCGTCTACGCAAGCGATCCGGCGAAGCGCGTGTCCGTCATCGAGGCGGGCAAGCAGTTTGCCGATCGGCTGGAAGAAGCCGCGCAGAATGTGCAGAAACAGATCGACCTCGTCTATCGTGAGATGGATACGAATGTCAAAGACGTTAACGAAATCACGCAGCAGATTGTCGAACTCAACAAGAATATCGCGCTTGCCGAGGCGAACGGCGCTATGGCGAACGATCTCCGCGACAAGCGTGATCTCCTCGTGGACAAGCTGTCGGGTTACATGAGCCTGCATGTCTACGAGATGGACAACGGCATGTACCAGATCGTTTCGGGCGGCGCGTCGATCGTCAACGGCATTTCGCGTCTTGAACTCAAGATGGATGGTCCCGTTGAAAATAAGCGCTACGGCGTCAATGATTACTCGCTGACGTTCAAGGAGACGAACACGCTCTTTATGCCGGGCAACGGCAAGCTGCAGGCCGCCGTTGACTCCATCAAGGAAAATAAAGGCTACATGGATAAGCTTGCGAATATCGCAGCGACATTCATGACGCAGTTCAACGACCAGCATCGCGCGGGCGCGGGCATCGACAAGGACAAGACGTCGAACCTCAACTTCTTCGGCAGAAATGACAGATACTATGTCTGGGATAAGGAACGCCAGTCGCTCCTCGCAGCGAAGGTGACGAACAAGACGTCGACGACAGCGGGTTCGCCGCCTGTGACGACGCACACGACGACGCTTTCGACGGCGGCGGGCGACACGCAGGAACTGCAGGGGCTTGAGATCATCAAAGCGATGAAAGTCAGCGCCGAACTTACGGCGCAGAACGGCGAACTCAAGGTTGCGGCGCGCGGCTTCGGCGACAACAGCGACGAGAAGAACTCTTATGTGCAGAACTTCAGCTACAGCAACGCGACCATCCCACCGCAGATCACAGGCACGGGCACCGTCGTCCATAAGACGAGCGATATGAACGGCACGGCGGACGGCAGCAACGCCGTCCATCTGACGAACATCTTCAATATGGAGCAGAAAGATACCGGGCTTTCGATCTACAAGAACCCGACAGCGGGCAGTCCGACGGAAAACCGCCCCATCGGCACAGGCTCCCTCAACAACTATTACAAATCGGTGACAAGCGCGCTCGGCATTGATGCGAACGCGATGGATACGAAAGTCAAGTTCCAAGAAAACGTCATGACGCAGATCGAAGCGTGGCGCACGTCGGTTTCCGGCGTCAACTGGAACGAAGAACTTTCCAACATGATCAAATTTCAGCAGGGATACAGTGCGAGTGCACGCTGCCTGACGACGATGGATGAAATGCTCGACCGTCTCGTGAACAACACGGGATTGGTGGGAAGGTAATGGTGAAGTAAATGAGAATTGGCAGTCTGCACATGGTTTCGCGCTATCAAAAGCAGCTGAACGACGCCGCAGAAGAGCAGGCAAAGCTCATGGAGCAGTCGGACGGACAGTCGCTGCATCGCCCGTCGGACGACCCTGTGCGCTACTCCAACTGGCTGCGCTACAGCACGGAGCAGAACGAGAACGAGCAGTATCAGAAGAACGTCGAGGCAGGAAAGTCATGGATGCAGCGTACGGACGGCGCTGTGTCAGGCATGGCGGACATCTTCAAGACGCTGAAGGAAAAGACGATCCAGGCGGCGCAGTCGCCGCATCAGCAAACGGACATGGCGGCGATTGCCAAGGAGATGACGGCGAAGCTGCATGAGATCGTCTCCCTCGGCAACTCACAGCAGGGCGACCGCTATATTTTCTCCGGACAGTCCGATCTCACACAGCCGTTCCTTCTCTCGGAAAAGAAAGTCGCGCGCGGCATTCCCAAGACGCTCGACGATCAGCAGTCGAAATTCTTCAAGGATACGAACGTGTCGGGCCGCATGAAGCAGATGCTCACACTCCAAGGCAGCGACGGCAACGAATACTATCTCGATACGAAGTCAGGCTACATCTACTCGTACGACTTCATGAAGGACGGCTACAAGAAGAAAGTTGCGGCAGGACAGACGACGGTGAATCCGGCAACGGATAGTGTAGGCAGGCTTCCCAGCCACCCGTTCAATGTTTCGGAGAACTTCCTCAATACGGGACAAATCAAGGATGCATCGACAAATCCTCAGGCAGGGGCGCACGCGGGCGTTGATTGGAAATTTAACCACACCGTCAACGGCAAGCCCGTGAAGTTCACACTCAAGACCATCGAGCAGCAGATCGTCAAGTATCAGGGCGACTTCAAGCAGATCTCTATGGTCAAGAAGAACGGCGCCGTCGAGCCGACGGCAGATACCGTAAATGCGACGGCGAAAGAAATTTTCGGCGAGGATATCTTCGACGACGAGAACTCGGGCAACACGTACTCGGGCACGGCGGCGCTCAACGACATGCTGACCGTCGCGGAGAAGGTGAATTCGTCCGATGTCAACTGGCTGATCTCCGACGGCGTGACGCTTGCCGATGAGTCTCACAACAACGTCGTCATATCGCAGGATCATATCGCAGCGCGTCACAACGTCTACAAGGGGATGTCGGAGATCCTTGGCGACTATGCTACCGCCATCAAGCAGGACATCTCCGATACGAACAGCACGGACGTCGCGAAACTTGCCGTCCAGATGATGCAGGCTTCGGCGATTTACAACATGTCGCTTTCCGTCGGTTCGCGCATCCTGCCGCCGACGCTGACCGACTACTTGAGGTAAGGAGGGGAGGCGCGCCATGCTTTCCAACATGATGTATCTCAACGTGCGGCATACGCTGCCGATGCTCGGCTGGCAGGCGCGTTCCTTCAAGTTCAAGACGAGCATGACGCCGACAAAGATGCATGGGCGGCGACGCGAAGCGAGTGCAGATCTCGGCACGACGCAGGTGCGCATCGACATCGACAGCTACGAGAGCCGCAAGGCTTACGGCTTTCGGAAGGACGCCGATCTCTGCGCGGATTTCAAGAATGCAGGGCTGTCGGGCGTGAAGCAGGGTACGAGCCGCCGCTCAAGCGAGGCGTGGCAGATCATTGACGGTGCGGCAAAGCCGAATGCGAATTTTTTCCAGAAGCAGGCGAAGCATAAGATCGAAGCGGAAATCAGCGAGCGCAAGGAAATAGAGCTAAAGCCCATCCCGCGTCCGAAGATCACCGTGCACCCGGCGGAGCTGAAGGGCACGCCTGATGTGGGAGAGCACAGCATAGACATACGCTCGGAGCCGTTTGCTGACATCGCCTACGAGCCGGGCAGCATCGACTACAATATGAAGGTGGAAGGCTCCATTCACATGTGGACTTCCATTGGGCATTACGATATATACGCATAGGGGAGAAAAGCATGAGAAAGATCACTACGACACGTTTTGGAGAAATCGAGGAGGACGAAAGCAAGATTATTCATTTTTCTGCCGGACTTCCCGCTTTCGAAGACGAGCACGATTTTATCATCATTCCATACGACGAAGAAAGTCCCTACGTCTTTCTGCAGTCGGCAGCGACGCCGGATCTCGCTTTTTTGATGGTGATTCCCTTCATTTTCTTCCCCGACTATGAATTTCGCCTGGAAGATGACGTCTTGGAGAGTCTTGCTCTTGAAAATCAAGAGGATCTTCTGCTCTACACGCTGCTGACGATCCCGGGCAATGACATTCATGAGATGACCGCCAACCTTCTCGCGCCGATCGTCATCAACAGCCGCACGAACGAAGGACGGCAAGTCGTCCTCGATAAGAGCGCCTATCGGACGAAGCACAAGCTTTTCCCGAAGAAATCGGGAGCGGAAGGCAAAGAAAAAAGCGAGCGGGAGGCGAAGTGAATGTTGGTATTGACGCGCAAACCGCGCCAGCAGATTATGATTGGCGACGACATTGTCGTTCATGTCGTGGAGGTGCAAGGAGATAATGTCCGCATCGCCATTGAAGCGCCGCGCGAGGTGAAGATCTATCGCGGCGAGATATACCGCGCCATACAGGACGAAAACAAGCGGGCGGCGGCGCCCGTGGCGATCGACCTCAGAGGGGCGCTGCCGCAGACGGACGGATAGTCAGCTGCGGCGTAAGCATAGAAGCCGTTCCTTGCAGGAGCAGGAAGCTTCTGCATTGTCCGGCGCAGGAAGCGCCCGGCAAACAAGGGATTGCATATATTTTTATCTATGGAGGGAGAAAACATGATAAGCAAGATTCAGGACGCACTCGGCGCCGCTGCTGTTATGCAGATGACCGATCTTGCCGTGGGAAGCGGCTCGGCGCAGGCGCCTGCCGCGCCTGCAGACAGTGCAGGGCGACAGGCGGCGAGCGCGGCGGGCAGTCTGCAGGCAGGCAACGCCGCCTTTGCGGATTCACCAGCCGCCGTAGTGGACGCACGCTTGGACACGCAGCTCCAAGCGCGAGAGATCAGCGAAGCGGCGAAGGCAAAGACGGAAGCGACGGAAGAAGAGCAGAAGAAAAAGCTCGGCAAGGACAAGCCGCTCGACGAGTCACAGATGACGTACCTCATGAAGGAGATCAACCGCATCATGAGCCGTATGAACTGCAACCTCGCTTTTGAGTACCACAAGGAAGTTGACGTCATGAGCGTGCGTATGCTTGAGAAGAAAACGGGCAAACTCATCAAAGAGATGCCGCCCGAGTACATGATCAAAGGCATGGAAAAGACGCGCGAATGGATCGGCACGTTCCTGGATCAGCCGGCGTAAGGAGGAAGCAGCATGGGTGTAAACGGAATTTACGGTCTTTCCGGCTCGGGTCTTGACGTAGAATCACTCGTCAAGATGGGTATGAAGGGAAAGCAGAATCAATACGACAAGATGTATAAGCGCGAAATGACGAACGAATATACGAAAACCGCGCTCAACGAACTTTACAACAAGGTCAACACATACAATCTTTCTGAGCTGACGAACTACAAGAAGCAGTCTGATATGGCGGCGAAGAGCGCGTCAAGCTCGGATGATAAGACGGTCAAGGTCAACGCAAACGGCGCGGCATCCGTCATGAGCCATACGGTCACGGTCGAGCGATTGGCGTCCAACGCCTATCTCGTATCGAATGCGCCGATCACGCGCTCGTCGGACAACACAGCAAAAGCGCAGTCGACGGAACTTGCCGATATCGCCTTCAAGAAAATCGAAGCGGCAGGCACGAATCCCGACGGCACGAAGAAGTATCACGTCTACTATGCCGACGGTACGGATGCCATCGTCAATGAGAGCGACACGGCGATCAACATGGACTTGACAGACAAAGATCCGGCTTCTGCGGACGACATCTATCACGTCAAGTATACGTTCAAGGAACTTGTGGAGAACAAGAAAACGCTCAACGACCTTGCGAGCAGTATACAGAACGCCAAACGTCCGCCGAAGGGACCGAAAGACGTCGCTCACAAGGCGAACTTCAACGCGAGCTACGATGCAGCGACGGGCTCCTTCAGCATCTACAACAAGAGCGGCGGAGCCAAGAACGTCGTCAGCATCAAGTCGCTCGACAAAGGTTCGACGCAGCTTATGAACAACCTGCACCTCGCAAAATTCGACCAGTCGACGAACAGCCTGACGAACCTGCCCGCCTTCACGCAGGGCACAGAGCAGAAGTTCGGCGGTACGGCGGGCAAGGTCAAGGTCGACGGCAGAGAGTATGTCGTCGATGAAAACCGCCTCGTTGCAGGCGGCGTCACCTACAACTTCCTCAACAAGACACAGCCGGGGCAGACCGTCACCGTATCCGTCTCGCAGAATGTAGACGCCGTCGTCGATAGGGTAAAGAAATTCGTCGAAAGCTACAACAAGCTTATAGATGAACTGCAAAAGCAGTACAACACCCAGCACGACAAGGATTACGACCCGCTGACGAAGGAACAGGAAAAGGGCATGTCGGAAGAGCAGATCAAGCGCTGGAACGAAAAGGCGAAGGGCGGTCTTCTCTACCACAACACATATCTCGGCAGGCTCATCAGCAAGATGAGAGAGGCGGTCGCGACGCCTGTAGCGTCCGCTGAATCGAAGTACAATTCAGCATCGACGCTCGGTATCACGACGAAGGTCGGCAACAACTACGGACACTTGTCGCTCGACGAAGACAAGCTCAAGAAGGCGCTGGCGGAAGATCCGGATTCCGTCTACCGCGTGTTCGGCAGTTTGGATGAAAAAGACGATTTCAAGAACTCCGGCATCTCGATGCGCTTGTCGAAGGTCGCCTTGGACAGCATGAAAGAGATCAGCAAGGAAGCAGGCACGAAGTCCGACTGGGACGATTCGTCGACGCTCGGAAATCTGATCCGTTCGCAGAAGCAGAAGATGAAGAACTTCAAGCATCTCTTGGACGACTTCCAAAATCAGCTTTACAAGAAATACGATGCGATGGAGGCGTCTCTGCAGCGCATGAACGGCATGTACAACTCGCTTTTCGGCGCGAAATGATAAAGGAAAGCAGGGGGAAAACAAATGGTAAATGCAGCAGCGGAAGCATATAAAAGGCAGCAGATCATGACGGCGACGCCCGAGGCCCTGACGCTCATGCTCTATAACGGAGCGCTGCGCTTCATGTCGGAAGGCAAAGAAGCTCTGGAGAAGAAGGACTACGAGTCGGCGAACAATTCGATCATCAAGGCGGAGAAAATCATCACGGAATTTCGCGTGACGCTCGATTTTGACTATGAGATCTCGCACCAGCTCCTGCCGCTGTACAACTACGTTTACGACTGCCTTGTGCAGGGCAATTTGGACAGCGATGCGGGAAAGATCGACGAAGCGGCGGGTATCATCCGCGAGCTTCGCGATGCTTGGGCGCAGGCGATGAAGAAGGCGCGCGCCGAAAAAACGGGTGAGACAGCCGAAGGCGCAGTACCGCCCGTGCCTGAAATATCGACTACGCCGCCCAAAGAGGGCGCGTGATGGAGCCGCGCACACCCGAGGAGCTTTGGCGTCTGTATCTGGAACTTTCACGCGAGATGCTGAAGTTCCTCAAGGAGGACGACGTCGATCGCTTCCTCGACCTCGACGCGCAGAGGGCGGAGATCTTCAGACAGATGGAAGAGTGCAGCATAGAGGCATTCAAGGTGACGCAGGAAGGACGCACGCTCCTCGAACAGATCAAGCCCCTGGAGATGCAGCTCATCTACAATACGAAAGTCTGGCTGAATAAGTCGCGCACGCAGCACGAAGCTGTGCGCGATTACGAGGTCCGAGGCTTCGACCCCAGCGGACACCTCGTGAATCGCGAGATGTAGCTTTTGCAGGGATGCTGCATCCAAGACGGCGCGCTTGCAGAGGTAAACGAGAGAAAAATTTTCGTCGTCGGGAAAAAAGTTTCAAAAAACGCTTAAGAAAAATCAGCGTCCCACCGATAAACTTATTGAGCAAAGGCAAGAAAGACTTGCCGCTCACCAGACGTCAGCAACCAGGCGGGTCTCCGATAAACCCGTTGCATGAAGCTAGCTAGCGGCGGCATGCAGCAAAAGCGGAAAACGCCTGCTTTGCTTATTTGCGCCACAGGGCGCGGGGACGGCGCAGCCGTCTCAAGCACCGGACAAGGATGCCCGGCAGAAGAAGAAATGGGAACAACCAGGGAGGAAAAGACAAATGGCATTGGTAGTTAAGAACAACATGATGGCGGTCAACACGCTGAACACGTTGAACAAGAATCAGAGCGCACTCTCGACGAGCCTCAAGCAGGTTTCGTCCGGCATGAAGATCAACGGCGCTGTCGATGACGCTTCGGGCTATGCGATTTCCGAGCGTATGCGCGTCCAGATCCGTTCGCTCGATCAGGACAACCAGAACACGCAGAACGGCAACAGCATGATGAAGGTTGCTGAAGGCGCTGTTTCGAGCACGGTTGACATCCTCAAGACCCTCAAGGAGAAGGTCATCAACGCTGCGAACGACACGAACACCGACGATGACCGCGCGACGATCCAGAAGGAGCTCAACCAGAGCATCGACCAGATCAACGACAACGCGAACATCACGTTCAACGGCAAGTACCTCGTCGACGGCACGCATAACCAGAAGGTCTCGGCTACGACGACGACGTTCACGAACCAGTCGATGAGCACGGCGACGAAAGCTGACTCGGTCATGACGAGCCTGCTCGACCGCACGGGCCGCAACCTCAACATCCATTCGCAGGATACGATCACGGTTTCCTACGTCAACCAGGGCAAGACGGAGACGACGACCTTCAAGGTCTCGACGCAGAATCTCAAGGAGGTCATCGCTCGCCTCACGGGCACGGGCGTTATCGGCGGCATGTCAACGGATGTCGGTGCTAACTCCATCATCGGTACGAACGCCGCTGGTGACACGGTCTACACGGCTTCCGGCGAGAGCGCGATCTCGCTCTACGCTGCAGGCACGGGCGTCGGCAAGTCGATCGGCGGCATCACGTTCAGCATCACGGATACGCAGGGCAACATCAACAAGTCCGCGAACGCCGTTCTTGATGCGTTCAACGAGACGATTCGTGCGCAGGATAACTCGCAGGACAACTCGATGAACTTCCAGATTGGCACGCGTGCGAACCAGGCGATCCGCGTCGGCATGACCGATATGCGTGCGCAGGCTCTCGGTCTCCAGGGTTCGGACGGCGCTACGCTGAACATCAGCACGCGCGACAAGGCGAACGCTGCTATCAACGTTCTTGACAACGCGATCAGCAAGGCACTCGACCAGCAGACGACGATCGGCGCTGTTCAGAGCCGCTTGAACTACACGAGCCAGAACTTGACGACGGCAAGCGAGAACGTCCAGGCTTCCGAGTCCACCATCCGCGACGTCGACATGGCAAGGGCGATGACGAACTACACGAAGAACAACGTTCTCATGCAGGCTGCTCAGGCTATGCTCGCTCAGGCGAACCAGTCCAGCTCCGGCGTTCTCAGCCTGCTCCAGTAATTTCGTCAGAATTACAACAAGAGCTATCAAGAACCTCCCCCTCGGGGGAGGTTCTTTTTTGTGCGTTGATTTTTTATTGTGCGCAAAAGAGTTTTCATAGTATAATAAAGAAAAATCAAGCAGGAGAAATAAGGAGAAAGTTGTGGAGCGAGACGAGAGGGAAAAGTGGCGGCAGAAGTTTCTGGTGATCTTGGAAGGATTTCGCCTTCTTGATGATGATTTCATGACGGCGGCATTTCAAGACAACTTGGAATGTGTCGATCTGGTTCTGCAGATCATTTTAGGCAATCCGAATATTAGAGCAACGAAAGTGATCACGCAAGATACATTGAAAAATCTGCAAGGACGTAGTGTGCGACTGGACATCCATGCATGGGCGAATCAGCAGGAATTCAATATTGAAATTCAGCGCGGAGGCAAAGGCGCTGCAGAACGGCGAGCAAGATATAACAGCAGCCTTATGGACGCCAATACTTTGCTTTCGGGAGAAGATTACGACAGACTGCCGGAATCGTATGTGATCTTCATCACAGAGACAGATGTCTTGGGTATGAGCCAGTCGATGTATGTCATTGAAAGAATGATAAGAGGCAGCAAAACAACTTTTCAAGATGGATCTCATATCATTTATGTCAACAGTTCTATGATGGATCTGACTACACCGCTCGGCAGACTGATGCACGATTTTCATTGTACGCGAGCCGAGGATATGTATTATGACGTGTTGGCGGAACGAGTACGGTATCTTAAGGAAACAGAAGGAGGAACGAGGCTCATGAGTGAAGTAATGGAAAATTTTGCGAAAGATATTGCGAAAGAAGCAATGGCACAAGGAATGGCACAAGGAATGGCACAAGGAATGGCACAAGGAATGGCACAAGGAAAAACGGATATTGTCCTGGAAATGCTGCGGGGCAAGATGCCGATTGAAACAATCGCGCATCTGTCGAAGTTCTCGCTGGAAAGAGTGAGAGAGCTTGGTAAGATGCACAGTTTGCTTTGATCCCGCTTTTTCTTAGGGATATAACGACAAAACATTCATAAATATATGCTGCGATTTTGCTTTTTGTGGGCAGAATCGCAGTTTTCATTTTGCGTGTGTCGTATGGAGCGGGGCAGGTCACGTTAAGTTTCTCGCGTTTTATCACGATACACGATTCGATAGTTGTATATGTCCGTGAAATGGCTGTATAGGCTCGGTGATTTATCTGAAGGGGCGTTTGTATGATATGAAAATCTCAGCTTGCTATATCACAAAGAATGAGAGTGCGAATCTTGCTGCATCCATTGAGAGCATAGCGGCGAGCGTCGATGAAATCATCGTCTATGATACAGGATCTGAGGACGATACATGCCGCATCGCGGAGGCTCTGCCTAAGGTGAAGCTCTTTCGAGGCGCGTGGTGCGATGACTTCGCGGCGGCGCGTAACGAGGCGGTCGCTCGTGCCATAGGGGATTGGATCGTATTTCTTGATGCCGATGAGCGCTTTTCCACAGAAACGCGCGGGAATCTCCGCGCTGTACTGGAAGCTGCGGCAGATTACGACGCGCTTGCCGTGAAGATCGTGAATCTCGATGTCGATGGTGTGGAAGAAAAACGCCTGAATCACACGTATGTCGTGCGTGCTTTTCGTCGTTCGCCCGAGATTCGCTATGCGGGGCGCATCCATGAGCATATCGAGCGCGCGGGTGGTGGACTGCGCCTTGCGTTTATCCCGGAGGCATCTCTTGTGCTGCTTCATACAGGCTATACGGCGAGCCGAGCGAAGGGAAAAGCGGAGCGCAATCTGCGGCTTCTTTTGCGGGAATTGGAGCAGACGGAAAACGAGGAGGATCTCTATCGTTATCTCGCCGAAGCGTATGAAGGTGTCGGCGATACGGAGCGTGCGCTTCACTATGCGCGGCTTGATATCGAGGGGGGGCCGCGTCCTGTACTCTTCGCAAGCCGCTGCTATCGTATGCTTCTATACACTTTGCCTGCGGGGGAGGAGCGCACGCATGTGTTGGAGAAAGCGCGGCGCGACTTTCCGCTTTTGCCGGAGTTTCATGCCGAATATGCCGAGCATCTGGCGCGTGAGCTGAATTTTTCTGAGGCGATCGCGGCGATGGAAGAAGCTTTTCGCGCCTATGCCAGGCACGAGGAGGACGGCGAGGCGATGGAATTTGACGAGGCGATGCTTGTCGTAGCAAAGGAGCGTGCGGCTCTTTGGCAAAAGATCGTGGCGAAGGAAAAGACGCTGACGATTTCAGCGTGTACCATCGCGCGGAATGAGTCGCATGATATGCCGCGCTGGCTGGAGAATACGGCGGTTTACAGCGACGAGCGCATCGTCGTCGATACGGGGTCGGAGGATGAGACAAAGGCGCTTGCCGAAGCCGCAGGCGCATACGTCTGCGATTATGTATGGCGCGACGATTTTGCGGCGGCGAAGAACGAAGCGCTTTCTCATGCGACGGGCGAGTGGGTCGCGTTTCTCGACGCCGATGAGTATTTTGCGAAGCCGCAGATCGTGCGTCCGTACCTTGCGGCACTCTCTGTTGAGCAGCCGATGATCGAGGCGGTGATGCTGACGATTGCGAATCTTGACGAGGACGATCATTTCAAGGAGATCCAGCGATTTCCGACCGTGCGGCTTTTTCGTCGTCGTGCGGATATCGCCTTTTCCGGGCGTATTCATGAGATGGTCATAAAGAGGGAAGGGCAGCTTGAGATCAAGCTGGAAAAGAAACATCTGCTTGTCTATCATCTCGGCTACTCTTCGGGCCGCGTCATGAAGAAGATCGAGAGGAACTTCGCGCTCTTGCAGGCGGACATCGAAAAGAATGGCGAGCAGCCCGGGCATTATCGCTATCTGGCAGATTGCTACATCGCTTTTCGCGATTGGAAGAAAGCGCTTTATTATGCCGTTTTGGCGCTCGATTCTCCAGCGACGGCTGTCGGCAGCGACAGCGATATGTATAAGACGGCGCTGTATGCGATGCGGGAATGCAAGATGGCAGCGGAAGATATGCTTGCTTTGGCGCAGAAGGCGATGGAAGATTTTCCCGACTTGCCGGATTTCTATGCAGAGCAGGGCATGATCCTCTCTTCGATGGGGAAGCTCAGAGCGGCTGCCGCATCGTTTGAACACGCTTTTTCTCTTGCAGGGCGTGAAACGGGCGCTGTATGGCAGGCATCGTGCTTTGCTGCGTTCGCCCCTGTCGCATGGCGTCGCCTGGGAGAGATTTATCTTGCACTCGACGAGAGAGAAAAGGCGAAGGCGGCGCTTGCCGCCTCTTTGCGTCTGCATCCGTTCAGCGAGGAGACGCTCGCTTCATGGCAGAGACTTTTTGGCGTGCCATGCGGCGAAACTTTGCGCGAGTTTTTCCCGCATACGGCGGAGGCTCTGTGCTATCTTGCACGCTGGGCGATGTCTGCCGGAGAGGCGAAACTTGCCGCTGATGCGGCGGCGGAGCTGACGGCGCTCTTCGGCGAGCGCCTGCCTGAAGCGGATTGCCTTGTTGCCTGGCAGGCAGGGGACTGGCAGCGCATGGCGGGTGAGGCGATGAAGAACGTCGTGGGGACGATGCAGGAGCTGCTCTGTGTCCTCTTGCAGTCTGTGGCGCAGGGACATCCTCTGCGTGCGTATGCGGCGCAGATGCAGCCGCTTCTGCCGTCGATGCAGGAGATTTTGCATTGCTATGAGACGGGAGAGCCGTTTGCTGCGGAGCTTTGGGATTCCTGTGCGGCGTTTTTGCCGATGCTCGTAAAGAGGCTGCCGCAGGATGCGCTGCTTCTTTATGTACGACTGCTTTCCGATATGACGCCGGAGAAGAAGCGTGAGGCGGCAGCCGTCCTTCTGACGGAGGAGAAGTGGCAGGCGGCGTGCGTGCTTTTTGCGGATATCCCGGCGGACGCAGCCGCAGCCGACGCTGCGTTCTGGCATGATGCGGGTGTTGCGCTTTACCGCGCGGGCGATGCTCCGGCGGCGCGTGCAGCCTTTTCCCGTGCGCGGGAGATGGGCTCTCAGGCGAAGGATATTGCCGCTTATGAAGCGTGGATGAAGGAGGTCATGGCATGAAGCTTTCCGCTTGCGTGATCACAAAGAACGAAGAAGAGAATATCGGCACATGGCTCACTTCGATGAAAAAGCTCGCTGACGAGATGATCGTCGTCGATACCGGCTCGACCGACCGCACCGTTGAACTGGCGAAGGCGGCGGGCGCACGCGTCTTTCACCATGCGTGGCAAAACGACTTTTCTGCTGCGAAGAACTGCGCCTTGGATAAGGCGCGGGGCGATTGGATCCTTTTCCTCGACGCCGACGAGTATTTCAGTCCGCAGACCATTGGCAAAGTGCGCCCGATGCTGGCGGAGGTGGAACATAGCCCGAAGCCCCTCGTCGGTGTGATCTGCCGTCTCATCAACATCGACAAGGATCAGGGCAATCGTTTCACAGGCGCCATCTTCCAGCTGCGCATCTTCAAGAACAGCCCCGATCTTCGCTATGAAGGGAAGATTCATGAGCGGATTGTCGATAGGCGCAAGGCGCAGCACGAGATGTTTGCGACATCCGAGCTGGTGATTTTTCATACGGGTTATTCGCAGCATCTTATCCGCAAAAAGCTCGAACGCAACCTTGCGTTTCTGCGGCAAAGGGAAGCGGCCGAGGGGGAATCTGCCGACGATGCGCTGCATTACATGGACTGTTACTATGGCTTGGGGGACTTTGCCAAGGCGGCTGAATGCGCAAGAAGGGCGATGGCGAGCGGGATCGTCTACCTAGGTCGCGAGGGCGCTGAATATTGGGGGCTTGTGCGTGCGCTGCTCGCGCAAAAGCGGCCGAAGGAAGAGATTTTGCCCGTATTGCAAGAGGCGATGGAAAAGTATCCGGATCTCGCGGAGTTCCCTATGGAATATGGGCTGTTGGCTTGGGAAGAGTGCGACTATTTGCTGGCGGAAAGGATGTTCCGCCGCGGCATGAAGCTCAAGGAGAAGGCGCCTGTCTCGCTTCGTGCGGATAATTCGCTGCAGATGCTTCCTTTTGTCTGCGCTGCGCTCGGAAAGATTGAGATGATGCAGGGGCGTCCTGCCGAGGCATTTGATCTTTTCCTGCGTGCGGTCAAAGAGTATCCTTACGATACGAATCTCTTTCTTGCGCTTTATGATGCGCTCGCGGGACAGGAGCCGACAGATGTCATTGCTCTTTTTGATACGCTCTATGATAAGGAGAAGGACGCGCCGTTCATCGTGGCGGCTCTTCGCGCACGCACGTTGACGCCTGTCCTGCTTTATTACGCGCGGTTTTTGCCGACCGGACAGCGCGATGAGGCGCTTCTCTATGCGGCGGCAGGGCGCATGGACGCAGCGGCGATGGAACTTTCGGCGCGGCTCAAGAGCTTTTCCGCCTTGCTTGCCGAGGCGAAGGGAGCCGAGGGCAGTCTGCCCGAGACGGACAGCGCTTCCATCCTTCTCAGCGACATGTATAAGAATCGTTGGCGCATGAAGGCGCTGCCGCGCGTCAGTATTCTGATTCCGACGTATAACCGTCCGCAGTTTTTTGAGTTGGCTCTTCAGAGCGCCTTGCGGCAGAAGTATGAAAATCTTGAGATCATCGTCTGCGACAACAGTACGGATGAGGCGACGGAAGCTTTGATCGAGAAATATTTGGGCGATTCGCGCCTGCAATATCATCGAAACAGAGACGCAAAGACGAAGGAGGAGAACTTCGCGCCGTTTGAACATCTGGCGAGCGGTGAATATTTGCAGTGGTTGATGGACGATGACATTTTGCTCGACGGCAAGATCGAGCGGATGATGCAGGCGTTTCGCGAGAATCCTGCGGCGAAGCTCGTGACGTCGAGACGCGCCTTGATCGACGCCGAGGGACGTATGCAGCCGAATCCGTATGCGGCGTGCGTGCCTGAAAGCGAGGCGGATTATTCCGTATTTGCCGGCGAGATCGTTGGCAAGGAGACGCTGCTCGGCTGGCGCAATTTCCTCGGCGAGCCGTCGGCTGTGCTTTTTCGAAGAGATGACCTCAAGCACCATTACTGGAATGCGGAGAGCCGAGGCTACAAGACGATTTCTGACGTGGCGATGTGGTTGGAGCTGCTCGAAGAGGGCGACTGCATTTTCTTCCAGAAACCCTTGAGCTGCTATCGCCGTCACGAAGGACAGGAAGGTCAGCAGGCGGGGGTCATCCTTTTGAGCCGTTTGGAATGGTTGAGAATCATTGATGAGTATTATCGCCGCCGCGTATACCTCAAGACGGAGGAAGAGTATCGAAAGCCGCTCGAACTTCTGTACGGTGAGTATCTGACGGAGCGCGACCGCTTCGACCGTGCGGCGGCGGGCGATTACTGGCAGGCGTACGAAGAGGCGATGCGCGGCGTGCGGCGCATGTTGGAGAAGATGAAGAAAAAGGAGCGGACGCATGGCAAGCGAAAAGGAAAAGGATAGGCTGCGCGAGAGAATCGGCGCACGCCTCGCTGTGCGCGATTTTGACGGCGCAATGGACGCCGTGCGCGAGCTGGCGAAAGATGCTGCGGCAGAGACGGAAGCGCTCGGCGCTGCCGCGAGCATCCACATCGAGGCTGGCGACTATGCAGGGGCGGAGCCGCTGGTCGCGTCGCTCCTGCAGAAGGAGCCGCAGTCGGTCTACGGTGCGTTCCTCTCGGCGCGGATTCTTTTCGCTCGGGGGCAGTTTCTCTCTGCGCGTGATGCGCTTCTCGCGCTGCTGCAGCGCGAGGGCGCACTTGCGCCTGCCTATGCCGAGAAGGTCTGCAATCTGCTCGGGCAGACGGCGCGGGTCTTGGGGCTGGCGGAGGAAGCGGCGGCTGCGTACGAAAAAGCGGCTGCCGCCGCAGAAGATCCCGCCAGCCGTGCGACGGCATGGAGCAACGTCCTCTTCGGACTTCATTTCCTGCGTGTACCGCCCGAAGAAGCGTACCGCGCGCACTGTGCCTATGGAGAACTATTCCGCGACGTGCAGCCGTTCATCCATCGCCGCCTGCAAAAGCGGCGCAAGATTCGCATCGGCTACATTTCCCCCGATTTGCGCCGCCACGTCGTCCTGCGTTTTGCTGAGGCACTTTTCACGAAGTACGATGCGAAGCGCTTCGAGGTTTACTGCTATCAGAACGGTCCTGAGGACGAGGAAAGCCGCCGCATCATGCATCTCGTGGACGTCTGGCGCAATATCTCGCCGCTCTCGGCCTTGGATGCGGCGCGGCGCATCTATGCGGACGGCATTGACGTTCTCGTAGATCTTGCGGGACATACGCGCGGCACGGCGCTTCCCGTGCTGGCGTACCGCCCCGCTCCCGTGCAGATGTCGGGCATCGGCTATTTCGCGACGACGGGGCTTTCTGCCGTCGATTATATGATCGGCGATGTGTGGCTCGATGGAGCGCCGGCAGGCATGAGGAACGCGCCGTTTTTCACGGAGAAACTGCTTGCCCTTTTGCATACGCACCTTTGCTATACGCCAGCGGCAGATGCACCGCTGCCGGGTGCTTTGCCGTGCCTTGCGCGCGGTTTCGTGACGTTTGGCAGCTTCAACGCTTTTGCCAAGGCGTCCGACGAGGCGCTTCGGGCATGGGCGCAGATTCTCGAAGCCGTGCCTGCGTCGCGGCTGCTCTTAAAGTCCGCCGCTTTTTCGAGCGAAGAGGGGTGCGCCGCTGCGCTTGCACGGCTGCAAGCGGCGGGCGTCGATGCTGCGCGCGTCGAGCTGCGTCCCGACACACGCGAATATCTGCATGAGTACCATGACGTCGATATAGCGCTCGACTCCTTCCCATACCCCGGCGGCGGCACGACGTTCGATGCGCTTTATATGGGCGTGCCTGTCGTCACGCTGCGCGGCGATTCGCACGGTTCGCGCTTCGGCTACAGCATTCTCGCCAATCTGGGGCTTCAGGACCTGGCGGCGCGGGATGCGGCGGAGTATGTGGAGAAAGCGGCGGCGCTTGCGCAGGATACGGAGCTGCTCGCCGCGCTGCATAAGAATCTTCGGTCGATGATGGAAGCATCTCCTTTGATGGACGCCGCTTCTTATACGGCTGCGCTCGAAGCCGGCTACGAAGCTGCGCTTGCTGCGTCTGACGCGGCGGATCCTGCGCTTTCGCCGGAGGCGTGCGTGCGGCTTTCCACCGCGCTCAAACGGTTTTTTGCTGCGGGGGATTTGCGGCAGGCGCTTGCTGCCTCCGATGCGCTCCTCGCCGCAGGCAAGGCGACGCGCGAGGTATGGCGGCTTGCGGCGGGGCTTTACATTGATGCTGAGGAAGGAGAAAACGCCGAGCGGGCGGCGCAGCTCTATCTTGCCGAGCGGGAAGATGGTTTCGGGCTGCTTTTGCATGCACGCGCCGTATTTTTGCTTGGACGCTGGTGCGAGGCGCTCGATGATGCGCAGCGTGCGCTCTCGCTCGGTTCTCTGGCAAACAGCGAGCGCACGCTCGCTTACAATCTCATCGCACGCATTCGACGCAGCATCGGCGAGGTAGAGGAGGCTCTGCGTGCGGAGAAAGCGTCGTTCGACATTGCAGAGACGCAGGCAGACAGGGCGTCTGCTTGGAGCAACTACTTATTTGCCCTGCACTACGTCGAGCGCGAGCCGCGCTTCATGCTCGATGCGGCGCACCGCTATGGCAGGCTGTTTGCCGATGTGCCGCCGATCAGGCATACGCGCAGTCGGCGCGAAAAGATTCGCGTCGGCTACATTTCTCCCGATTTTTGCTTTCATATCGTCGCGCTTTTCAGCTTTGCCTTTTTCACGCACTTCGATCGGGAACGATTTGAGGTCTATGGCTACTCGCTGTCGGGGGAGAATGCGATGGCGGCAGAGCTTTCCTCTCATGCGTCGGCTTGGCGCTATGTGGGCGGCCGGACGGCGGCGGAGATCGCGGAAAAGATTCGCGCCGATGCGATCGACATTCTCTTTGATCTTTCGGGACACAGTGCGAACAATGCGCTTCCCGTGCTCGCGCTGCGTCCTGCGCCCGTGCAGATCTCGGGCGTCGGCTACTTCGATACGACGGGGCTTTCGACGGTCGATTATTTCCTGACGGACGTGCATACCGACCCGCATGGAAAAAACGACGACTGCTTCACGGAGAAGCTTCTTCGCCTGCCCGAAAGTCATCTCTGCTACCGTGCGAGCCGTGCGGGCGAGCGATCTAAGATCGCGCCGCTGCCGGCGAAAGAGAAGGGCTTCATCACCTTCGGCAGCTTCAACAATTTCGCAAAGGTCACGGAGCGGATGCTGCGCCTTTGGGCGAAGATTCTTTCTGCCGTGCCGCGCTCGCGACTCTTTCTCAAGACGGCGGTGTTCGATGCGGCGGACGGCAGGGAGGCGGCGCTTCGCCGCTTGACGGCGGCGGGCATTGACCTCTCGCGCGTCAAGACGGAAGGCCATACTGCCGAATATCTCGCCGCCTACGGCGATGTGGACGTCGCGCTCGACACCTACCCGTATCCCGGCGGCGGCACGACCTGCGACGCGCTCTATATGGGCGTGCCCGTCGTCACGCGCACGGGTGCGAGACACGGCGCACGCTTTGGTGCGAGCATTTTGACGAATATCGGTCTTGCCGACATCTGCTGTGCGCATACGGATGAGGAATATGTCGAGAAGGCGTGTGCGCTTGCCGCCGATACGGCAAGGCTCGCCGTCCTGCGCCGCACGCTGTGCACGCGCATGGAAGCCTCGCCCTTGATGGATGCGGCGCGTTATATGGTGCAGATAGAAGCGGCATACGAAAAGATCTGGGCGCATTGGCTGGGCGAGGACAGCCGGAAGATGCGCAGAAAGCTCGTGCCAAAGCTGCAAAAGGAAGCGGACGAAGCCTTTGCCGCCCGCGATTGGCGGCGCTTTCTTGCCGCAGCTGATCGGCTGGCGGCGCTTGACGCCGCTTCTAAACGTCTTTTTATGAGCATGGGATTTGCGGCGCTCCAACGGCAGGAAAGTGCGCGTGCGCGTCTTTATCTCGAAAAGGCGCAGGAAAAGGCGCAGGAA
>NZ_JBQNBV010000007.1:0-33887 GCF_052169755.1 Selenomonas sp.
AATGGAATCAAAAAGACTTCGAAGAGGCCAGTTTTGAAGAAGGCATGGAACGTGGCATGGAGCGTGGACGTGAGCAGGGGAAGGTCGATATTGTTTTGGAGATGCTGCGTGACAAGCTGCCGCTTGAGACGATTGCACGCATATCGAAGTTCTCCACGGAGCGCGTGCAGGAACTTGGCAGGATGCACAGTTTGCTTTGATGTAGCACTATCTGGGCGATTTCATTTTAGCAGCGCTTCCTTGTGTTTTTTGAAACCACAAAGCCCGCGAAAGAATGATGAATTCCTTCGCGGGCTTTCGTGTTTCAGCACGAGCTGTTTCCGAGCCTTGGATGTACGGCAGGGTGCAGGCTACGAATTCTTATGAGGCGCAGCGCTTCTTTGACATCCACATCGTCGCGCATATCGTTGACTTCGTAAATGCAAACAGGTTCTTTGACGCCGATTTCGCTCGCGGGCATATAGACGTATTCTGCGGTGTTTGTGTCGCCGAAGATGACGCCGTTCTTGAGCTCGGATTCGATGAGTGATGCCATGACTGCCTCCGATTCATACTTTTCAAAACATATTTTTGCGCCATAGAATGTACGACGATGCACCGGCGATGACGGCGGCGAGGACAGCGATGGAGAGAAATGCCGTAGAGTCGTCTGCTAAGGGGACGGGGACGTTCATGCCGAAGAAGCTCGATATGACTGTGGGAATCGCAAGGATGATCGTCATGGCGGCGAGGAACTTCATCACGAGGTTCTGATTGTTCGAGATGATCGAGGTGAAGGTGTCCGCCATGCGCGCGAGAATTTTGCTGTAAAGTTCGACCATCTCTCGCGCCTGTTTGTTTTCTATGATGACGTCCTCAAGGAGATCTTCATCTTCCTCGTAAATCTTGATGATGGGCGTCAGAGCTTGATTGGAGCGCAGCCGCAAGAGCTTATCGAGAACGGCGCCGTTCGAGCGCAGGGCTGCGCTGAAGTATGTCAAGCCTTTCTGCAATTCGAGGAGGCGCAGGATGTCGCTGTTTTCCATCGAACGGCGCAGGTTCAGTTCGATCTCGTCTGAGTGCTTGCTGATTTGCCGGAGATAGCGCAGGTAGAAGGTCGCCGACTTGTAGAGAATCTGGAAGAGGAAGCGCGTTTTTTTGAAGGTGCGGAAGAGTTTTGCCGTATTTTCGTTGAATTCCGAGAGCACGGGCGTATCCTCTAAGCAAACGGTGATGAAATAGTCATCCGTCAGAATGATGGCGAGCGGCAGCGTGTCGTAACTGTCTTGCCCGCGCATGACGGGAACATTCGTTAGAACCATGACGGAGTTGTCTTCGACATCCGTATGAGAACGCTCCTCGTCGTCGAGGGCGGAGCGCAGAAAATCCGGCTCGACCTCCGTGAGGTTGCTGACGACTTTGAGTTCATAGGGCGTAGGATCGATGATGTTGATCCATGCGCCTTTTTCAAGCGTCTTGAGCGTCAAGGGCTGCAAGGGACCGCTCTCAAGGGACTTGAAAATCTTGAGCATAAGGGAATCTCCTTTCGCGGAAACTTCCCGATCTCAAATGTGCGCTGTGGTGCGGAAAGGGATGCTTCCGAGCATTTTCTTTTTACTTGTGGTGCAACTAGGGTGATCGCCGTCCATTTCCTCACCAGCTTTCCTTAATCTATACGAATAATAATGATTCCTTCCCAATATTACCACGAAACCTCAAGAAGTCAAGTCCGAAGGGCGCAGACTGATTGGTTAGGCTTCTGCAAGATGTGAGGATATATGTACAGCATGACACTGTGATGATGCTATCGCTGGGAGCAGTATTAAAAGCAAACCGTGCCCGCGCAGATTATGAGGAAACAATTATCCTTGAATCCCGAGAGAAAAAGCGTTAGAATATGAAGATGGATTTGATATTTTCTTGTGTCTTTCGGCAAAGCTTCTGCCGGACAGTTGCATCATACAGAACGCTACATCATAGATTCCAGGCGGTGAGTTCATGAATTCTATATTTGATGTGGGAATGGACATCGGCTCGACGACGATCAAGCTCGTTGTTCTCGATCATGAAAAGAACATCGTGTATAAAAACTACGCACGCCATTTTTCGGAGATCGGCGCTTCTCTCTGTGAGAATCTGGCAAGCCTCAAAAAAATTGTCGGCGGCGAGAAGTTTTCTTTCGCGCTGACTGGCTCGGCGGGCATGGGCGTCGCACAGCATATCGGGCTGCCTTTCGTGCAGGAGGTCATCGCGTGCGCTTCCGCTGTGAGGTCGCTGATTCCGGAGACGGATACGGTCGTCGAGCTTGGCGGCGAGGACGCCAAGGTGACGTACTTCGGCGATGCACCCGAGCAGCGCATGAACGGCGTTTGCGCGGGCGGCACGGGTTCTTTCATCGATCACATGGCGTCGCTCCTTTCGACGGATGCGGCAGGGCTTAACGCGCTTGCAGCGAAGGGGAAGCAGATCTATACGATCGCTTCTCGCTGCGGCGTCTTTGCCAAGACGGATATCCAAGCGCTGATGAACGATGGCGTGGAAAAGGCGGATATTGCCCTTTCCGTTTTTCAGGCTGTCGTCAATCAGACGATCAGCAATCTCGCGCAAGGTCGTCCGATTGCAGGCAAAGTCGCATTTCTTGGCGGTCCATTGCACTTTTTGGCGGTTCTGCGGCAGCGTTTTATCGAAACCTTGCAGATTGCTCCCGAAAACGTCATCGAAGCGCCCGATGGCAATTATTTTGTCGCGCTCGGTGCAGCGCTCTCGAATGAAACGGAAATCGTCGATATGGCGCGTCTGGAAACGAGCATCGAAAAAGCGCGTGATGTCGCGTCGAAGGAGACGCGACAGGCGGATTTCACGCTCTTTTCCAGTGCGGCGGACTATGCGGCGTTCAAGGAGCGCCACGACCGCGCGAGGGTAAAGCGCGGCGATCTCACCGCGTATGAAGGGCCGATCTACATCGGCATCGACGCTGGGTCGACGACGACGAAGCTCGCGGCGATCGGTACGGGACGCGAGCTTCTCTACACGTCGTACGGCAGCAATCAGGGATCGCCGCTTCATACGGTCATTCGCGAGCTGAAGGGGCTTTACGCCGCGATGAACGAAAGGACGTATATCGCGGGCGCACTGACGACGGGTTACGGCGAGGCGATTGTCAAGGCGGCGATCCATGCGGATGCGGGTGAGGTCGAGACGTTCGCCCATCTGCGTGCGGCGCAGGAGTTTTGCCCCGAGGTCACGTTCGTTATGGACATCGGTGGACAGGATATGAAGTGCTTTTTTGTCAAGGATGGCAGTATTGGCAACATCACGCTCAACGAGGCCTGTTCAGCGGGTTGCGGCTCCTTCATCGAGAACTTTGCGCAAGGCCTCAATATGACGGCGGGGGAGTTTGCCGCTATGGCGATGGAGTCGAAGGCGCCCGTCGATCTTGGCACGCGCTGCACGGTTTTCATGAATTCCAAGGTCAAGCAGGCGCAGAAGGACGGTGCGGCGGTCTGCGATATATCGGCGGGCATCGCTTTTTCCGTCATCAAGAATGCGCTCTTTAAGGTCATGCAGCTCAAGGATGTCAAGGAACTTGGCGAGCACATCGTCGTGCAGGGCGGCACGTTCTACAACGACGCCGTCCTGCGCTCGATGGAAAAGCTCATCGAGCGTGAGGTCGTACGCCCCGATATATCGGGCCTCATGGGCGCGTATGGCGCGGCGATTCTCGCACAGGAAGAGGGGCTTGCGCGTTCGTCGATTCTCTCTGCTGATGCTCTGGACGATTTTTCTGTAGAGACGCGTTCGTATCGCTGCAAGCACTGTGGCAATCAGTGTCTTATTACGATGCAGAAGTTCAGTGATGGCGGCAAATACTTCACGGGTAACCGCTGTGAGCGCGGCGTCGGCAAAGCGAAGCGCGAGGATCGGGAAGCGGCGAACATCTACGATTATAAGTATAAGCGACTTCTTGCCTACTATGTACCGCTGACAGGAGCCGCTGCGCCGCGCGGTGCGATCGGTCTGCCGCGCGGACTGAACATGTATGAGGACTATCCTTTCTGGTTCACATTCTTCACGCAGCTCGGCTACGAGGTCGTACTGTCGGATAAGTCGTCGGCGGCGCTCTACTACAAGGGCATGGCGACGGTGCCGTCGGATTCACTCTGTTATCCGGCGAAGCTCGTGCATGGGCATATCGTGGATCTCGTGGAAAAGGGCGTCCGAAAGATTTTTTATCCGTGCATCCCCTTCAATGTCATCGACGAGCAGCATCCGGGCGACAATCACTACAACTGCCCGGTCGTTGCTTCCTATGCGGAGAATATCCGTGCCAATATGGACGTGCTGCGTGAAAAAAACATCGAGTTTCTGCAGCCCTTTTTGCCGCTTGACGACAAGAAGCGCATGGTTGAGCGCCTTTTTGAGGAACTCGGCGCATCCGAAGGAATTTCCAAGGGCGAGATCAAGGAAGCGGCGCTCGCCGCCTACGCGGAACTTGAGAACTACAAGCAGGACGTGCGTGATTACGGTGTGAGCATCCTGCGCGAGATCGAGCGAACGAAGCAGCCTGCGATACTGCTCGTCGGCAGACCGTACCACATCGACCCCGAGATTCATCACGGCATATCCGACATGATCGCTTCCTACGGTCTTGCCATCCTGTCGGAGGACGCCGTTTATCATCTGCCTGTCAAGGGTGCGGGACTCAACATCGTCAACCAGTGGAGCTATCATGCACGCCTTTATCACGCGGCGCATTTCGTCGCCGAGCATGAAAATCTGACGCTCATTCAGCTCAGTTCTTTCGGCTGCGGGCTTGATGCTGTGACGACAGGGCAGGTCAAGTCGATTCTCGAAAGCCATCATCATATCTATACGATGATCAAGCTCGACGAGGTCAGTAACCTCGGCGCGGCTCGCATACGTCTGCGCTCTTTGATCGCGGCTCTCGCGCGATGCAGAAAGACGCCGTTTCAGCCGAAGCCGTCCGAGGAACGTCCGCGCTTCACGGAGGAGTGCCGCCGCACGCATACGATTCTCGCGCCGCAGCTCGCGCCGATTCATTTCAGCTTCGTGCGCCCCGTGCTCGAAAAGCATGGCTATAAGGTCGTCGTGCCGGCTTTGCCGGACAAGGCGGCGATCGATCTCGGGCTGCGCTATGTGAACAACGACATGTGCTATCCCGCCATCGTCGTCATTGGTCAGCTCCTCGCTGCGCTGCAATCGGGCGAGTACGATCCCGATCACACGTCGATCCTGCTGTTTCAGACATGCGGGCCGTGCCGTGCGACGAACTATATGGCGTTGATGCGCCAGGCTCTGAAGTATGCGGGCTATCCGCAGGTACCTGTATTCGCGTGTTGGGGACTCGAAACGGATGCGTTCTCGCTCGACCGAAGCTGCTTCGTTGACGCAATCAAGGCTTTCCTTTACGGCGACCTGCTGCAAAAACTGAGAAATGCGGCCTTGCCGTATGAGAGGGAGCAGGGCGCAGTGCAGCGACTGTATGAAAAGTGGCATGAAAAATGCCTTGCCGAGCTTATGGATGGAAGCTATTTCAAGTATGCGGAGACGGTCAGGCGCATGGTGCAGGATTTTGATGCGCTGCCGCTCATCGAGGGGCTTTGGAAGCCGAAAGTTGGTATCGTCGGCGAGATTCTCGTCAAGTATCATCCTGTAGCGAACAATCACATCGAGGAAGTTTTGATCGAGGAGGGCGCCGAGGTCGTCATGCCGGATTTTGCGGATTTTTTCCTTTACATGGCGTACGATTCCATCGTCGAGCGCGAGCTTTTCGCAGGTAAGCTCAAGGACAAACTGTTTGCGCAGATGTTCATCAACCTCGTCGAGTTCTTTCGCCGTCCCATGCGCAAGGCTTTGAAGAAGAGCCGCCGCTTTACGCCGCCGTACAAGATCAGTGAGACGGCGCGTCTGGCGAAGAAGCATGTCTCGCTTGGCAATATGGCAGGCGAAGGCTGGTTCCTCACGGGAGAGATGGTCAAGCTCATTCATGAGGGTGTGCCGAATGTCGTCTGCCTGCAGCCTTTCGGCTGTTTGCCGAATCACATCACGGGCAAAGGCGTCATCCACAGTCTTAGAAGCGACTACAAAGGGGCGAATATCGTGGCGATTGACTGCGACTCGGGATCGTCGGAAGTCAATCAGCTCAACCGCATCAAGCTGATGCTGGCGGTCGCCAAAGAGCATAGCCCGTATCGGCAGTCCGTCTCGGCGGACGACGCCGAACGGCGTTGAGAGCTTGGAGGATCGACATGATCTTGCAAAAAAAGTATAAGGCGACACTCGCGCTTTGCGTAAGCATCATCGGTACGCTCGCTGTCCTTCCTATGGTCGGCAGAGGCTTCTTCTGGGATATCCTGGAGGCGGCGTTCCTTGCCTCAACGGTTGGCGGACTTGCCGATTGGTTCGCGGTCACGGCGATTTTTCGAAAGCCCTTGGGCATCTCTTATCGTACGGACATCCTGCGCAGGAACCGCGCACGCATCATGCAGGCGCTCGTTGACTACGCCGCAAATGATCTTCTAAGCGCGGCGAACATTATGAATGTTGCGCGGAACATCAACATGGCGCAGATGTTTTGCGCCTATCTTGTGGATCGCGGTGGACGCGGGCGCATCAAGGACGTCGCTTTCACCGTGCTTTCACGCGCGGCTGAGACAATGGATACGGTGTATATCGCTGAGCGCGTCTGGCCAGCCATCCGCGAGAGCCTGAAGAGTTTTCCCTTGGAGAAGTTTTTGCTGCGGCTCTTCGATATGCTTGCCGAAGAACAGAACCGTGCGCGTATCCTGCATGTGGCGCTTCGCGCCCTGCGCCGCACGCTGCATGATGCGAATATGCAGGAAATCCTCATGGAAAATATTCGCGAAGTGCGCGAAAGCTATGAACGACAGGCGTCGCTTCGGATGACAGTCATTCAGGCGATGGACTTGAGCGATGCGCGTCTGAAGGAGATCGCCGTCCGCCATATCGACGCTTATCTCGCCGCAATGCTCAAGGGCGAAGGTGAAGCGTATGAACGGCTTGCGGCGGTTTTTCGAGAAATTCTGCATTCTTTAGGCAAGAATGATTCCTTGAAGCAGGCGATTGCCGCCTGGAAAAAAGATTCCTTCGAGCGGCTGGATCTCTCGGCGCAGTTCGCCCTTTGGCTTGAGCGCAATGTCAAAGGGGATGCGCCCTTCTGGCGGGAGCCGCTCTTTCTGTTGCTGGATGCCAAGATGGATGAGTTCATTGAGAAAAAGAGCCTGCAGCGCCGTGTTGACGCCATGTTCAAGAATCTTCTCGAAAGTGAGCTGCACGATCATCATGCCGTCATCACACAAATGGTCAAGGAAAGACTGGAGAGTTTTTCTGATGATGAACTCGTCGCCTTTGTAGAGAGCCGTGTTGACGACGATCTGCAGATGATTCGCATCAACGGATCCGTCGTCGGGGCGATGGCAGGTATGTTGCTGTTTCTCATCGCATACCTTGTAGAAAGGGCGGTGGGCTGATGTTTTGGCGTTCGTGGAACAAGGCGGATAAGACGCTGCTCTTGGCTGCCGTCATTTTCTTCCTGGCGCTCGCGTTGGTCATCGCATATCCGAAGAGCCTCCTCGCGCGCGGCTTTCTTGCCTGCGCTGACGCAGCGCTCGTCGGCGGCATCGCCGACTGGTTCGCGGTGACGGCGCTCTTCAAAAAGCCGTTGGGATTCCCGTGGCACACGGCGCTTTTGCCGCGCCGACGCGAATCCTTTATCGAGGCGTCGGTCACGCTCGTGCAGAAAGAGTTCTTCTCACGCCGCAAGATTTTCCAAGCCTTGCAGCATATCAATCTTGTCACGCGCCTGATCGAATTTTTGCGCGAGACGGCTGTGCAGGAGAAACTCGTGCTGCAATTCCTGCACTATGTACGCAGCTTTGCCATGCACATCGACCGCGAACAGCAAGCGGGGGCTTTTGCTGATGAGATGCGCGGCGAGTTGTCACGGACGCGCCCGGCGGAGATTTTTTCGCTGATCGGGCGCTGGATGCGTGATGATGAGCGCGATCATGTGCTCGTCAGTCGCGCGGCTCAGTTTCTCGCTGATAAGATCGCCGCTCCGGCATTTTCCGAAAAAGTCGAGGACTTGCTCTTCAACTATGCAAAGGAAAATACAAAAGGTGCGTGGGGAAAGTTTTTGCTTGGCATCGGACAGATGACGGATGTTTTGAACTTCTCGGATCTTGCGGAGCTTGTGCGCCGCCAAGCGCTTTCTGTTTTGATGGAATTGGCAAAGCGGGATTCGCCGCTGCAGCAGGAATTTCTTTCTATCTGCTATGCGAAAGCGGAAGAATTGTGTACAGATGAGGATTTTTGCGCGTTCTCACTGGAGCTTCGCGACACCTTGCTTGCGGGATTGCCTTTGGAAGAGGCGATTGAGCGAAGTTTGGCGTTTGTGCAGAAGCACTTCTTCGCGCCGCGGCAGAGACGCAGTTTCGATGCGGTGCTGCCCATGCTGCGAGAGAACTTTTCCGCCGTACTTGTCGAAGAGCTTCGACGTACGCTCGTGCTTTTCAGTGAAGATGAGAAGATGCAGCGAGCGATCAATCGTTTCCTCTACGATCTTGCGGCACGTTCGGCGCTCGCGGCGCAGGAGCTTGTCGGCATCATTGTGCGCGACGTACTCGCGCGGCTGACCGATGAGCAGCTCAATCATCTTGTTTATGATAAGGTCGAGCCGGATCTCCTGTGGATTCGTATGAACGGCTCCATTGTCGGTGCAGGAATTGGTCTTATCATCTTCGTAATTCTTCAGATCGTGCATTGAGTATTTATATGAGGTGATTTCGTGAAAAAAGAGATAACGACGGCAGCTTTGGCTGCGATTTTAGCAGGCTCGGTTGCTTGGGGCTTTGCTTCTCTTGCTGAGGCTTCGGCGGTGGACGATGCGCTTTTACGCGCATGGGGGACGTTTACGCCTGAAGATTCTGTCGAGCCGCAGAAATCAAACGTACAGCAGCATGAAGATCAGCGGCGAGGGCAAGAGATGCCGGACAAGGAAGCGTCTGAGCAAAAGCAAGAGTCCGTGCGCGAGGAGCGTCGCGAGCAAAAGCCCGCAGCGAATGCCTCTGTTTCTAGGAATAGCGTGAAAGCGGAACAGCTGCCATCGGTGCAAGCCGATCAGGCGACGCATGACGGAGCCGCAGGGCAGGGAGAAGCTGCTGATTTATCGCCGGATTTCGCAGCGATTCAGCGCGGTATCGCAAGCTACCGAAAGCATGATCTCGATGCTGCTTATCGTGATTTCAATTGGGCAATTGAAATCAATGGTGAGAATCCGATGGCTTTCGTCAATCGCGGCATTGTACTGCGTGAGATGAAGCGTTATGAAGATTCGCAGAAGGATTTTCGTATGGCGCAGTCCCTCGATCCGAAAAATGCACTGATCGAATTCGAGATGGGACTGACCTCGATCGCGCAAAACGACGGCAGTGCGGCGCTTGCGCATTTGAATCAAGCCGTTGCGCTGCAGCCAAATGATCCGGGGACGCAGCTTTATCGCGCATCATTGCTCTATCGCCTGGGGCGTTTCGACGAGGCGATCGCCGACTATACGCGAGTGCTCGAAAAGGCTGACGATGCACTCAAGCCGCGAGCTTACATCGAGCGCGGTTTGGCGAGGGAGCAGAAGCAGGATTTCGTTTCAGCTGCGGCAGATTATACGGCGGCGTTGATGATCGAGAAGGACAATATCCCTGCATTGAGCCGCCGCGGCGCTTGCTTGGAACGCATGGGCAAGCATGAAGAGGCGATCCTCGATTTCTCTCATCTCTTGGAAGTCGTACCCGCTGAGAACGCCTCGCTCGTTTACTTCAATCGTGCGGGCAGCTACCGTGCCTTGAAACAGATGGATGAAGCCGTCGCCGACTATACACATGCTTTGGAACATGCGACGGACGTATTGCCCGTCTATATTGAGCGTGCGATCTGCTATCGTCTGATGGAGCGCAACGAAGAGGCTTTGCTCGACATCGAAAGAGCGCTGGCGATTGAGCCGAAGAATCCGGACATCTTGAACCTGCGTGCAATTGAAAAGATCAAACTCAGCGATATCGAAGGCGCACTCGTCGATCTCGATGCGGCAATTGCGCTCAATCCACAGAATGCAGCATTCTTGGGCAACCGCGCGGGCGTCTTGGAGAATATGGGTGAAAAGGCGAAGGCAATCGACGACTATACGGCGGCGCTTCGCATCGAGCCGAATAACGCATCCTTTTACTATCGGCGCGGCTATCTCTACCGCTTATCGGGCAAACTGGCAGAATCCGAGAGTGACTACAAAGCCGCGACGGCGATTCAACCGAATCTGCCCGCCTATCCGTGACATAAAAACACCTGTGGTTTCATAGAAAAAGGCTGCCGATTGGCAGCCTTTTTCAAAAGTTTTTATTGCGGTTACGCCGCGCGAGCAGACGTATGACCTTTGCACCCGTGTTGTGGATGCGTCGAAGCGGCGCGACTCGTGATTTGATCTTTGGTTTCATATCCTTGACCGTGCCGAAATCGCCGCGCTTGAGGAATGTCGTGCGGATCTTCTCGGGTTTGAAGAACTTCCGCAGCCCCTTGAAGAGCGTTTCAGGCTCGGCATCAGCATCGCAGAGGAAGATGTCTCCTGCCGCATAGCGAAGCTCTGTGTAAGTATGTAGCGCAAGGTGACCTTCTCGAAGCGCGAGGAGGATGACGAAATGCCCCTTTTCAATGATCTGCGTGTCGATTTGCAGAACATGAAAGCCTGTTTCTTCCGCGAGCCGCCGAAGAGCAGCAACGGTCATTTCCATATTGAGCAGTTTGTTTTCTTTGCAGTTGTATAGGTCAGCAGTCAGGTGCCGCGCAAGAATCTTCAAGAGGGAATCGCTCCTTTACCATAAAGTATCACTAATGTACTCATTTTTATTATAGGGGATTTATTTGACAATGTAAAGCGAAAGGCGTATAATAATTCACATTTGTAGTTATGAGGAAATTTTAACGGAGGGAACACGATGGCAGGAGGATTGTTGGATCGCGAGGGAAAGGCATATACGGGCGTACGTCCCTTGCTCATTCAAGGCGCGATGAAAGTGGAAACAAGTCACATGGTCGAGCAGCTCGATGAGCTTGAAGAGTATCGGCTCGGCGAGTGGTACTTCGCCGCGGGCAGCTATCATGGCGTGCCGCTTGCTGTTTCGCGTACGCAGTGGGGCTTGGCGAATGCGGCGGCGACTACAGCGCTTGCTATGGAGTTTTTCCGTCCCGTCGCCATCATCAATCAAGGTACAGCAGGCGCACACGATCCCGCCTTAAAAAACTTCGATATTGTCGTCGGCAGGGAGACGGTCAATATATCGGCGTGGAAGTCACATTTTCGTGCAAGCGGCATGGGTGTCGATGAGACGGCGCTCGACAAGCTCGGTGTTTTTGCCTACGATAAGGATGAGCATCGCTTCACGCAGGAGGTCTACCACAAAGCGGATGAAGGTCTCTTCCAAGCGGCGATTGCGCGGAAAGATTTCTATACGAAAGGGCGTGTGACGGAGGGTGTCGTCGGCACGGCGGACAGCTGGAACTGCCAAGTCGACCGCGTGCTCTTTCTGCATGATTTCTACGGCACTGCCGTCGAAGAGATGGAGGGCGATGCCGTTGCGCAGATTTGTCAGACGTATGACGTGCCGTTCCTCACGATCCGCGTCATTTCCAACACGGTTTTTGCAGGCGACGTTGATTGGGATCTCGCCGTCGGCGCAGCATTGCAGGAATATGTTCTTGCCGTTGCCGAAGCGTATATGAAGAAGCATTGAAGGTTGTTCAGCCGTCACGCGGCGCCAGCGTGATGTACAATGTGGTTGCGTGGTGAAAAAGCAGGGGGAAGCATTGCGCGTTTCCCCTGCTTTTTTATCTGTAAAAACCATGATTCGCCTGTATAATCTCTCATAATCCGTCGTGTTGAAAAATTGCTTGTTATTTGTTTGAATGCTTGTGGTTACTGGGTTTGTGGGTAGCTGCTATAAACCGCTATAATTATGCTATTGATAGGGAGCGGCTTATCTTTTATAATGGAAAGAACGAATCATTTAGCAAATACAGATAAATTCAGCGAGGTTGCCATGACGAAGATTCCCTTTGCACATCTGCACGTTCATACATGCTACAGTCTTCTTGACGGTGCGAGCCGCATTCCCGATCTTATCGCGCGCACGAAGGAACTCGGCATGGACTCCATTGCGATCACGGATCACGGCGCGATGTACGGCGTTATTGACTTTTATAAAGAGGCGAAGAAGCAGGGAATTCATCCGATTATTGGCTGCGAAGCGTATCTTGCGCCGGAGTCGCGCTTTGACCGTACCGAGGTGCGCGGCACTCGCTATTATCATTTGATTCTCCTTGCAGAGAACAACGAGGGATACAAAAGTCTTGTGAAGCTCATTTCACTTGCCAATACGGAGGGGATGTACTACAAACCGCGCGTCGATAAGGAGATTCTGCGAAAGTACAGCAAAGGGCTGATTTGTCTCAGCGCCTGTGTTGCGGGCGAGATCCCGCAGGCGATTCTTCGCGGTGAAAAGGAGCGTGCGGAAAAACTCGTTGAGGAGTATATTGACATCTTCGGTAGGGAGAATTTTTTTCTTGAGATTCAAAATCATGGTCTTGCTGATGAAAAAACGGCGTTTGCCGGTGTCATTGCGCTGGCAGAAAAGTTTGATATCGGACTTGTGGCGACGAACGATATCCATTATGTGCGCAAGAAAGACACGGAGGCGCACGATGTCCTGCTTGCGATTCAGACGAGCAAGGGTGTCAACGATCCGACGCGTATGCGTTACGCCGAAGGGGAGTTCTATATGCGCTCGCCCGAAGAGATGCAGGAGCTTTTCCAAGACCATCCCGAAGCGCTCGCCAATACGCAGAAGATTGCCGAGCGCTGCAAGGTCGATTTCGAGTTCGGGCGCCTGCATTTGCCGAACTTCCCCTTGCCCGAGGGCATGACGGACGATGCCTATCTCAAGCAGCTTTGCGAGGAGAATTTGCCGCGCTGCTACGAGGAAATCACGCCTGCTGTACGCGAGAGACTCGAATATGAACTTTCGATCATTCATCGCATGGGTTATGACAGCTATTTCCTCATCGTTTGGGATTTCATCAAGTATGCGCGCAGCGAAGGGATCGCCGTTGGTCCCGGGCGCGGCTCGGCGGCGGGCAGCATCGTCGCCTATCTTCTGGGCATTACGAACCTCGATCCTTTGAAGTATGAACTGCTTTTCGAGCGCTTTTTGAACCCGGAGCGCGTGACGATGCCCGATATCGACATCGACTTTTGCTACATTCGCCGCGAGGAGGTCATCGACTATGTGAAGCGCCGTTACGGCAGCGATCATGTGGCGCAGATCATCACCTTCGGCACGATGGCGGCGAAGGGAGCGATCCGTGATGTCGGGCGCGCGCTTGAAATGACGTATGCGAGCGTTGATCGCGTGGCAAAGGCTGTGCCGTCGGAGCTTGGCATCACGCTGGACCGTGCGCTTGCCGATTCGCAGGATTTTCGCAGCATCTATGAGGAGAGCGACGAGACGAAGCGGCTCATCGACTTTGCACGCAATCTCGAAGGATTGCCGCGTCACTCATCAACACACGCGGCGGGGGTCGTGATCGCACGCAATCCCCTGACCGACTATGTGCCTGTGCAGGTGTCGGACGGTACGCTCGTGACGGAGTACGACAAGGATCATGTGGAAGAGCTCGGGTTACTCAAGATGGATTTCCTCGGTCTGCGCACGCTCACGGTCATCGCCGACGCCTTGAAGAACATCAAGAAGAGCCGCGGCATCACGATCGATATTGACAAGATACCGCTCGAAGATGAAAAGACGGCAAAGATGCTTTGCCGAGGCGATACGGGTGCGGTCTTTCAGATGGAATCAGCAGGCATGACGAATCTCGTCAAGGATTTGCAGCCGAGAAACTTCCAAGACCTCATTCCGACGGTCGCACTTTACCGTCCGGGACCACTGGGCAGCGGTATGGTGACGGACTTCATCGCGGGAAGGCACGGTAAGAAGAAGGTAACTTATCTGCATCCTCTGCTCGAACCGATTCTCAAGGAGACGTTCGGCGTCGTGCTTTACCAAGAGCAGGTCATGCAGGTGGTGCAGGTGCTCGCGAACTTCACGCTCGGGCAGGCGGACATCCTGCGCCGCGCTATGGGGAAGAAGAAGCACGACGTTCTGATGTCGCAGCGCGAGACGTATATGAAAGGCGCCAAGGAGAACGGTATCGAGCCTGCGTTGGCGGAAAAGATCTTCGATCTTTTGACGCACTTCGCCGACTATGGCTTCAACAAGTCGCACAGCGCGGCGTACGCGCTCGTGGCGTGGCAGACGGCGTACTTGAAGGCGCACTATCCACAGGAGTTCATGGCGGCGATGCTCACGAGCATCATGGATACGAACGACAAGGTCGGCGTCTACATCGAGCTTTGCCGCCGTATGGGCATCAAGATCCTGCCGCCCGACGTCAATGCGAGCGAGGCGACGTTCAGCGTTGACGGCGATGCTGTCCGCTTCGGTCTTGCTGCCGTGCGAAACGTCGGCGAGGCGGCGATCAAGAGTCTCGCGGCTGTGCGTGAAGAGGGCGGCGCGTTCACCTCTCTCCTCGACTTCTGTACGCGCGTTGACATGCGCACGACAAACAAGCGCGTGCTCGAAAGCCTTATCAAATGCGGCGCTTTCGATTCGCTCGGTGCGCGTCGCTCGCAGCTTCTCGCTGTCTTGGAGCGCGTCGTCGATGTGGCAGCGCAAAAGCACGCGGATGCAGCGAGCGGGCAGATCGGTCTTTTCGGTGAAGCGGCGATGCAGGAGGCTGACGATGTCGCGTTGCCAGATATCGCCGAGGTCGATGCTGTGCAAAGGCTCGCGTGGGAGAAGGAGAACACCGGCTTCTTCATCACGGGTCATCCGCTCGATCGCCACGAGAAGAAGATCAAGAATCTTGTTTCCATCGCGGATATTCTGGACGGCAAGAAGAAGGAGCGTCAGCTCGTGCGCATCGGCGGCCTCGTCTCTTCAGCGAAGCGCATCGCGACGAAGAAGGGCGACACGATGTGTTTCATAGAGCTGGAAGATTACACACACTCGGTTGAGGTCGTCGTTTTCCCCGGGGTCTTTTATCCGCACGTAAATCTTCTTGTGCCCGATGCGGCGCTCGTCGTGCAGGGGCGCGTGAATTTCACGGATGACGGCGTCAAGGTGCTCGCCGATACAATCACTTCGCTCGACGACTATCGGCAGGATTACTACATCACGCTTGCTGAAGCGCATGATACGACGGCGACGCTTGAGACGCTATACGGCATCTTAGGCGCACATCCGGGCGAGCATGTCGTCTTTTTGAACCGAAAAGGTCGTTGGCAGAAATTGGAGCCGAAGTATTGGCTCGACGCATCTCCTGTCGTCGTGCAGGAGATAGAAGCGTTGCTGGGCAAGGGATCGGTGCTGCAAAGATAGCGCCGAAGGAGGAAGAATTTCATGTGGACTTCGATCTTTGTAGCTGCAACGAAGGGGCAGGCGGAAAAGATCTGCGAAAGGCTTGAGGCCGAAGGCATATTGACGGACAGAAAGTCGATCGACGCTTCGCGCAAGGCGAATTTCGAGATACGTGTTCTCGCCTCAGAAGTGGAAGAGGCGCGTGACATTGTCTGCAATATGGCGAACCTCTGAAAGATGTGCACGGGTTGACCTGTTTTGCTTCGTGGAGAGAATAAGGGGGACGTATGGAAGAGCGATTGCAAAAAATTATCAGCCGCGCAGGCATAGCTTCGCGCCGTAAAGCAGAGGAGATGATCGCCGCGGGGCGCGTGACAGTCGATGGCACAGTCGTGCGTGAGCCTGGCACGAAAGCAGATGCAGCGTCCGTGCGCATCGCTGTGGATGGCAAACTCCTGCCGAGAGAGGAGCAACGCGTCTATTTTCTACTGAACAAGCCCAAGGGCTATGTTTCAACGGCTGCGGATGAGCGAGGCAGGCGCACGGTGCTTGATCTCATACCCGTGAAGAAAACGCGTATCTATCCGGTGGGCAGACTCGATCAAAATACGGAAGGGCTGCTTCTCTTGACGAATGACGGCACTTTGACGCAGGCACTTCTGCATCCGCGCTTTCTCGTGCACAAGACATACCGCGCGAAGGTGGCGGGTGATCTCACGCCCGAAGCCCTCAAAAAATTGCGCGGCGGCGTCGAACTCGCCGATGGCAGGACGGCGCCGGCGGAAGTACGTGTTTACGGCACGACGGACAAGGGGCTCAACGAGGTTGAGGTGACGCTGCACGAGGGCAGGAATCGGCAGGTGCGTCGCATGTTCGAGGCGGTTGGCTGCGATGTGCGCTCCTTGAAGCGCACGCGCTTCGCGCAGCTTACCCTTGACGGCGTCAAGCGCGGCGCATATCGCCCGCTGACGAAGGCGGAGGTCAGAGAGCTTTACCGCCTTGTGGAGAAAATATGAGATCGCGGCGCATCATTGTCGTCGGCGCGGGACCGGCAGGCTTCATGGCAGCGGCGAAAGCGGCGGAATACGGCGCTTCGGTGCTTCTTTTGGAGAAGATGAAGCAGCCTGGGCGCAAGATGCTGATTACAGGCAAGGGGCGCTGCAATATCACGAATGCTGCACCCATCGCTGAGATCGTCAAGAATATCCCGGGCAACGGCTCATTTCTCTACAGTGCGCTGCATGCTTTTGACAACGAAGACGTGCGGGGCTTTTTCAGAGAACTTGGCATAGAGACGAAGGTGGAGCGCGGCGGGCGCGTTTTTCCCGTCAGTGATCGCGCCGCTGATGCGGTTGAAGCGCTCATCGCTTACCTCCATGAACTTGGTGTGAAGATTGAAACGGAGTCGCGTGTCGCCAAGATCCGCACAGAAGGCGGCCGTGCTGTAGGCGTCGTGCTTGCAAGCGGTGCGAAATTGACTGCCGATGCCGTCGTTCTCGCGGTCGGCGGCGCTTCGTATCCGGGCACGGGATCTACGGGAGACGGCTACGAGATGGCGCGGCGGCTGGGGCATACGGTCGGCGCAATCCTGCCGTCGCTCGTGCCGCTCGTCACGGAGGACGACTGGGTCAAGGATGCGCAGGGGCTGTCCTTACGCAATGTGCGCGTGACGCTTCTTGCCGACGACAAGAAAATCGGCGAAGATTTCGGTGAGATGATGTTTACGCATTTCGGGGTGACAGGCCCGATCGTGCTCTCTCTGAGCCGCGCGGCGGCGCGGGCGCTTGCAGCAGGAAAGTTCGTCGAGCTTGCGCTTGACTTGAAGCCGGCGCTTTCCCCCGAAATTCTTGCTGCGCGTGTGCAGCGCGACTTTGAAAAGTACCGCAACAAGGCGCTCAAGAACGCCATGCGTGATCTTCTGCCGGGCAAGCTCATCGAGCCTGTGCTCGATGCCGCGTATCTGCCGCCAGAAAAGCCCGTGCATGATCTGCGGCGCGAGGAGCGCCTACGGCTTTCTGAAACGATCAAGCACCTCGTGCTGACGGTGACAAAGACGCGTCCTCTTGCCGAAGCCATAGTGACGGCGGGTGGCGTTTCGACGAAAGAGATTCATCCCAAGACGATGGAGTCGAAGCTCGTGCCGGGGCTGTATTTCGCCGGTGAGGTCGTCGATGTGGACGGCTTTACGGGCGGCTACAATTTGCAGGCGGCATTTTCTATGGGCGCGGCGGCTGGGCGTTGGAGCGCTGCCGCACCCACGGAAAGTGAAATGTGATTTTGAAGGGAAGATGATGATGGCTGAGGGAAAAGAGATTCGTCCGGTGAAGCGAGGTCTGACGGGGACAATTCGCATACCGGGTGATAAGTCGATTTCGCACCGCAGCGTAATGTTTTCTGCCATAGCAAAGGGTAAAGTGCGCGTTATGAATTTCCTCGAAGCGGCGGACTGTCTGTCTACGGCAGCATGTATGCGCACTCTCGGCGCGGGTGTCGCTCGACAGGCAGACGGCGCGCTTCTCGTAACGGGCGTCGGACTACATGGACTCAAGGAGCCGCAGGGCGTTCTCGATGCGGGAAATTCGGGCACGACGCTGCGGCTCCTTTTGGGGATCTCGGCGGCGCAGCCATTTTTCTCGGCGTTTGCAGGCGACGCCTCACTCTCCGGACGTCCTATGGCGCGCGTCATTGAGCCGCTTTCGCGCATGGGCGCCGCGATCAAGGGCCGCGCGGGGAATCGCTTCCTGCCGCTTGCTGTACTGCCGCGCGAGGGGCGGCTTCGAGCGATGGATTATGAAAGTCCTGTCGCAAGTGCGCAGGTGAAATCGGCGATTTTGCTTGCGGGACTTTATGCGGATTCTGGGACGACACTCAAAGAGCCTGCACTTTCACGCGATCATACAGAGCGTATGCTCGGCGCTTTCGGTGCGACGCTTCGGCGCGAGGGTACCACGGTGACGATTGAGCCTGCCGATGAACTTTTTTCACCTGAAGAAATCATCGTGCCCGGCGACATCAGCTCCGCCGCCTATTGGCTCGTCGCGGCATCGCTGATCGAAGGCAGCGACCTCGTCTTAGAAGATGTCGGCGTCAATCCGACGCGCACGGGCATTCTTGAGGTGCTCTCGGATATGGGCGCGGACATCACGCTCTCGAACGAGCGCGAGAGCGGCGGTGAAGCGCTCGCCGACATTCGCGTGCGTGCAGCTTCGCTTCGCGGCGTTTCCTTTGGCGGTGCGATCATCCCGCGTCTCATTGATGAGATCCCGATTCTTGCCGTCGCAGCGCTCTTTGCTGAGGGGGATACCGTGATCTCGGGCGCGGCGGAGCTTCGCGTCAAGGAAACGGATCGCCTGAAGGCGGTGACGACGGAGCTTAATCGTCTCGCACCCGGGGCGGTAGAGGCGACGGAGGACGGTATGATCATCCGTGGCGACCGCGCACTTTCGCCTGCTGTCTGCCGTACATACGACGATCACCGCATGGCGATGTCACTTGCCGTAGCAGGCGCTGCAGGCGAGGGCGTGACGCTTGATGCGCCCGCTTGCATCAACATATCCTATCCGTCCTTTTTTGAAACCTTGGACAATCTCGTGCAATAGGAGGAAAGACGATGGCAAAGAAACTCGTAGTGGCAATCGACGGTCCGGCAGGCGCAGGCAAGAGCACGGCAGCCCGTCTCGCAGCGAAGGAGCTTGGCTACACTTACATCGACACGGGGGCGATGTACCGTGCCGTTGCATGGAAAGCGCTTAAGAAAGGCGAACCGCTGACGGACGAAAAGATCCTCTCTGCCGTTGCCGACATTGCGGTCGTCCTGCGGTACGATGGCGCAGCGACCAGAGTGTTTGTTGACGGTGAAGAGGTCACGGACGAGATCCGTACGCCTGCGGTCAGCGCCGTCGTCTCGCAGGCAGCGCGTCTTGGTCCCGTGCGTGAGAAGATGGTTGAGCAGCAAAGGCGCATGGCAGACGCGGGCGGCGTGCTCATGGATGGCAGGGACATTGCCACGCATGTTTTGCCGAACGCCGACGTCAAAATTTTTCTCACGGCTTCCTTGCAGGAGCGTGCGAAACGCCGCTGGAAAGAACTGAAAGAAAAAGGTTACGATATTACGCTTGCGGAGCTTGAAGCGGACATTGCGCGGCGCGACAAGGCAGACAGCGAGCGCGAGATTTCGCCGCTCATGCAGGCGGCGGATGCAGACCTGCTTGATACGACGGGCATGGACATAGCCGCCGTCGTCCGTGCCATCGTAGAAAGGTGCGAAAAATGATCTATGGTATGCTTCGCATTATTTTCGCCGTGCTTTTTTCCGTCGTTTTTCGCGCTAAAATCGAAGGAAGAGAAAATATGCCGAAAGAGGGACCTGTGATCTTGGCGGCGAATCACATGAGCAACTGGGATCCGCCGCTCTTGGCGACCTTTCTTTCGCGTCCCGTCAGCTACATGGCGAAGCAGGAGCTTTTTTTCAATGCTGTTGCGGACTACATTCTGCGATGCTGCCATTCGTTTCCCGTGAAGCGCGGTGCGGCGGATCGGGGAGCGATCAAAGCGGCTCTTGCGGAATTGAAAAAGGGCAACTGCCTCGGCGTTTTTCCGCAGGGAACGCGCAGTCGTCACGGCGAAAGGAAAAAGGCGGAGCCGGGGGTCGCGCTGCTTGCCGCCCTGGCGAAGGCGCCCGTCGTACCCGCCGCCATCATCGGCACCGACCATGTTTTTGCAAACGGTGGATTTTTGCCCAAACTGCGTGTCATCTACGGTAAACCGCTGATTTTTCAAGGCGAAAAGCAGGACAAACAAGCATTGCAGGATTTTTCACAAAAAATAATGGATGAAATTTACGTTATGATAAAAAATAATAGCATAAGTGATTGATTTTATGCTATAATATAACGTAGATTGCAGAAATAGGGAAAAGTTCGTTTCTGCGATACATTGGATATTTGGTGGTAGATATATGGAAGTATTTCTGGCAGAATCCCTCGGTTTTTGCTATGGCGTGAAGCGCGCGATCAAGATGGCGCGTGAGCAGGCCGCGCCTGACGGGTCTTCCTGTACGCTTGGCCCCATCATCCATAATCCGCAGATGGTTTCGCGTCTGGCGCAAGAGGGCGTCGGCATGGTCAATGCTCTGCCCGATTTGGATGAAGGGACGGTCATCATACGTTCACATGGGGTGGGTCCCCTCGTCTATGATGAAGCGAAGGAGCGCGGACTATTGCTCGTAGATGCGACATGTCCGCATGTGAAGAAGGCACAATCGACGGCGCATGAGCTTTTTCAAGAGGGTTATTCTGTCGTTATCGTAGGAGAGAAGTGTCATCCGGAGGTTAAGAGCATCTTCGAGTGGGCGGGCGGCGATGCTGTCATCGTGGATTCCATCGAAGGAGCAGAAGCCGTCGTACCGTGCGCACGCATGGGCATCGTCGCGCAGACGACGTTTTCCGGCGCGAAGTTCAAGGAAATCGTGCTCCATTTGCTGGACAAGTCGAATGATGTGCGCATCGTTCGAACGATATGTACGGCGACGGATCAGCGCCAGCAGGCGGCGATCAAACTCGCACAGCAAGTGGATCTGATGCTCGTCATCGGCGGTAAAAACAGCGCCAATACGACGCGTCTCGCGCAGTTGTGCGCCAAAGAATGCCAAACCTATCATATCGAAACTGTGGCAGAGTTGCAGGACGAATGGTTTGATAAAATCAAAAAAATTGGTATTACAGCCGGAGCTTCAACACCGGACTGGATTATCAAGGAGGTATATCAAAAGTGCAAGAACAGGACATGAAGAGTTTGCTTGAGGCTGAAGAAGAGTCCATGCAGGAGGTAAGGGAACACGATGTCGTAAAGGCTACGGTCGTCGCTGTCGACGATGGGCAGGCTTACGTCAACATCGCCGGTCTCAAGGCGGACATTCCCATCTCGAAGAGAGAGCTTGCTTCCCCCGAGCCGGATTCTGCGAAGGACGTCGTAAAGCTCGATGATGAGATCGAGGTCTTTGTCGTGAGCCTTGGCGGTGAAAACGGCGCGACGGTTTCGAAAGTGCGTGCTGATCGTATGGTCGCATGGAAGGAAATCGAGGCGCTCAAAGAGGACGGAAAGACGGTTGAGGCACAGATCACACAGGTTGTCAAAGGCGGTCTTGTCGCGTCTGTCAGCGGGCTGCGCGGCTTCATTCCGGCATCGCAGATGGAGCTTCACTTCGTCAAGGATCTTTCCATCTACGTCGGACAGACGGTGGAAGCCCTGCCGATTGAAATCGACATCCGCAAGCAGCGCCTTGTCCTTTCGCGCCGCAGTCTCTTGGAGGAAGAGCGCGAGAAGAAGCAGGAAGAAGTGTTTTCGAAGCTCGAAGTCGGGCAGATCATCCGCGGTACGGTCAAGCGCCTCGTCGAATACGGTGCATTCATTGATATCGGCGGCGTCGACGGTTTGGCACATATCTCCGATCTTGCGTGGCATCGCGTGAAACAGCCGTCGGATGTTCTTTCCGTCGGTGATGAAGTCGATGTCTATGTGAAGAACTTCGATCCCGAGACGAAGCGCATCTCCCTGTCTGTCAAAGATACGATGCGCGATCCGTGGCTCGATAAAGCGGAACGCTATGCCGAAGGTACGCACATCAAAGGCAAGATTATTAAACTTACGGATTTCGGCGCTTTCATGGAAATTGAGCCGGGATTTGACGGTCTGATTCCGATGGGTGAGCTTGCCGACCGCCGCATTGCGCGTGCGGATGAAGCGGTGCAGCTTGGCGACATCGTGAAGGTTAAAATCCTTCATATCGACATGAAGCGCAAGCGCATCTCGCTTTCCATCACGAGGGCGCAGCGCGACGCAGAGGTTTCAGACGTTTCCTATTACAAGGATGAACCTGTCACCAACGAGGAGAGCGGCGAAGCCTAAACCTCACAGCTGAATAAGAACAGTCGGGGAGTGATGAATATTCATCACTCCCTTATTCATCAAAACGGGGCGACATCCCGAGAAAAGTCAGAGGAAAAGCATGTTGTCTGGGGAAATCATACGTGTATCACCGGGAAGTTTGGCGGAAGAACTGGAACTTGCGGCAGGCGATAAGATCCTTGCTGTCAATGGGCAGGAACTGCGCGACATCATTGATTTGAGCTTCGCATTTGCTGAGGAAGAGATTGAGCTTCTCGTCGAACATGCGGATGGTGAGCAGGAACTGCTTGCCTTTGACAAGGACTGCGACGAAGAACTCGGCGTTGAGTTCGCGTCCGCTGTATTCGACGGTATACGTTCGTGCGGCAACCATTGCTATTTCTGCTTTGTTGATCAGGTGCCTCCGGGCATGAGAAAGAGCCTGTCGGTAAAGGATGACGATTATCGCATGTCATTCCTTTATGGCAACTTCGTCACACTGACGAATATGCGTGAGCGGGATTTTCAGCGCATTGAGCGCTACCATCTTTCGCCGCTCTTCGTTTCCGTCCACGCGATGAATCCCGACCTGCGCGCCGCCATGCTCAATACAAAGCGTGCGGCTGAGATCGTTCGGCATCTCGATCGGCTCGACGCGGCGGACGTCGAGTACCATACGCAGGTTGTTCTGTGCCCGGGGCTCAACGATGGCAAGGAGCTTGACCGCACGGTGGCGGAGCTTTTGGCAAGACAGCCGCACGCTTTGTCACTCGCCGTTGTGCCCGTTGGACTTACGCGCTTTCGTGACGGCTGCTATCCGTTGAAGATGTTCGATCGCGCAGGAGCGGCTGCCGTCATTCGCCAGATCGAGACGTGGCAACGACGGGCAAGGGAGGAAACGGGCAAGGGTTTCGTCTATCTGGGCGACGAATTCTATTTCCTTGCGGGACTTCCTGTGCCGCCTGTCGAGGCGTACGACGGCTTTCCGCAGCTTGACAACGGCATCGGGCTTGCACGCAATTTCATCGAAGAGTGGAAAAAGGCCGTGGAGAATTTTGGTGCGCCCAAGGGATATGACGCTCCGCTGCATCTGGTGATTCTTTCGGGTACGTCGGTCGCGCCGCTTTTTCGTGAGCTTGTGGCAGAGATTTCCGTACCGGGGCTTGCCGTGGATTGCCTGGGTGTGGAAAATGATTACTTCGGCAGATCGGTCAATGTATCGGGGCTTTTGACGGGCGAAGATATGCTGCGTGCGCTTGCGCAGCTTCCCGATGCGCCGGATGGCGTCATTTTGCCCGAATCTGCGCTTCGTACAGGGGAAAATATTTTGCTCGACGATATGACGCTTGAAGCGTTTCGTCGCGCCGTGCCGCAGCTTCGCGTCGAAACGGCGCAGGGCGGCAGCGACCTCGCGCGTGCGCTTCTCGATTGGGAGAATTATCGCGGCGTGGCGGACGCAGCAGCGTCCTACATGTGGCAGAGCAATGCGGCGTATACGAAGCCGCGGGAAGAACAAAAGGAGGGGATGGAATGAGCAAACCGATCGTGGCGATCGTAGGACGACCCAACGTAGGAAAGTCCACGCTCTTCAATAAACTGGGCAGAAAGCGCGTGTCCATTGTCGACGACCTGCCGGGCGTCACGCGCGACCGTATCTATTTGGACGCCGAATGGCTCGGCAGAGAATTTACGATGATTGATACGGGGGGTATCGAGCTTGATACAAGCGACGTCATCCTGCGCTCAATGCGCCAGCAGGCGCAGATCGCTATGGAGGAGGCGGACGTCATCCTCTTCCTTGTCGATGGGCGTGCAGGGCTGACGCTTGCCGATGAAGAAGTCGGCAAAATGCTGCGCACGACGAAGAAGCCTGTGCTCTTGGCGGTCAATAAGATCGATTCACCCAAGCAGGATGCCGATATCTACGAGTTTTATAACCTCGGCTTGGGCGATCCTGTGCCGATTTCCGCAACGAACGCAATGAATCTCGGCGATCTGCTCGATGCGCTCGTCGCGCTCTTTCCCGAGGGAAGCGCAGAAGAAAAAGAGCCGGATGAGATCAGCATTGCCGTCATCGGCCGCCCGAATGTAGGAAAGTCCTCGCTCGTCAACGCACTCTTGGGCGAGGATCGCGTCATCGTCAGCGATGTTGCGGGCACGACGCGCGATGCCATCGATACGCATTTCATGGCGGAGGACACGAAGTTCATCCTCATTGATACGGCGGGTATGCGCCGCAAGGGGAAGATCGACGCACCGATCGAGCGTTACAGCGTCATGCGTGCGCTGCGTGCCGTTGACCGCGCCGATGTCGTGCTCGTCGTGCTCGACGCCACGGCGGGTATCACGGAGCAGGACAAGAAGATTGCAGGCTATGCGCATGAATCGGGCAAGGCGGTCGTGCTCATCGTCAACAAATGGGACATCTACGAAAATAAAGACGATAAATCCACGCTGCGCTTTACCGATGAATTGCGCATCGAGCTGGGCTTCATCCAATACGCGCCTGTGCTCTACACCTCGGCGCTCACGCATCAGCGCGTCGCACGCGTCACCGACCTTGTCAAGTATGTGGCGGAGCAGGCTTCGATGCGCGTCAAGACAAGCATCCTGAACGACCTCGTGCGCGATATGATCGCGGTCAATCCGCCGCCCGCGCACAAGGGAAAGCAGCTCAAGATTCGCTATATCACGCAGGCGGACATCCGCCCGCCGAAGTTCATCGTCTTTGTCAACGAGCCGGAGCTCATGCACTTCTCGTATCTGCGCTACATCGAAAACAAGCTGCGTGAGAGTTTCGGCTTCGAAGGGACGCCTCTGCGCCTTATCGTGCGCGGCAGGGAGGAGGAAGAGCTATGACGCTGCTCGCCTGTATACTCGCCTATCTTCTGGGATCTGTGCCGAACGGTCTGATTTTGTGCCGCGCGATCTGGCATATCGACATCCGCGAACATGGCAGCCGTAACATCGGCGCGACGAACGTCTACCGCACCTTGGGCAAAGGACCGGGTGCGGTCGTGTTCCTGCTTGATTTTCTCAAGGGCTTCCTCGGTGTTTACATCGCTATGCTGCTCGTCGGCACGCCGCTCGCTATGGTCATCGGCGGCATCGCCGCGATCCTTGGTCACTCGGCGTCCGTCTTTTTGCGATTCAAGGGCGGCAAAGGCGTCGCCACAGGGCTTGGCGTCATTGCCATGCTGATGCCGGCAGTCACGGGCATCGTCTTTTTTGCGTGGCTCGGCATCGTGTTCGTGACGCGCTACGTTTCGCTCGGCTCCATCGTCGGTGCGGCGCTCGTGCCGATCTTCGCCTTTTTATTCGCCTATCCAACGGAATATTTGGCATTTGGCGTACTCGCTGCCGTACTCGTTATTGTGCGCCACCATACGAACATCACGAGACTTTTGAACGGTACGGAAAGCAAGATCAAGGCGGGGCATCGTTGAATAGGGATGGATGAAAATTCTTCTCTTGCCAAATGTCTATAGGGATTGTACAATGGTGTGAGATAATGATATGATTCCAAACGTGGAATTACAATGCAGGAGGAGTTTTTTATGCCAAGAGAACGTAAAGAGAACAAAGATCAAAAATCGCAGAGCGGATTTTTTCTCGTACAGGAGCAGATCTTGCCCGAAGCGATCAAAAAGACGATTCGCGTGAAGGAAATGCTCAAGCGCGGCGACGCCCGCACGATCAATGAGGCGGTCGACAGCATGGGATTGAGCCGCAGCGCCTATTACAAGTACAAGGATTACGTCTTTCCTTTCTACGAGGCAAGCCGCAACAAGATCATCTCGCTGACGCTCCTCCTTGAACACAAGAAGGGCGTCCTTTCGAGCGTGCTCAACACGATCTCGGCAGACTCGGGCAGCGTGCTGACAATCAATCAGGGAATCCCCCTGCAAGGTGTGGCGAATGCAACGGTTTCCATCGAAACGGCGAATCTCTCGGTGGATCTCGAAGCGCTTCTCGACAAACTGCGCATGGTAGACGGTGTGAAGCGCCTTGAGGTTCTCGGTCAGGCGTGATGAAAGGTGAAGAGATGAAAGAAATCAAGATCGGTATGCTGGGTTTCGGCACGGTCGGTACAGGCGTCGTGCGCGTCCTTCGGGAAAATGTGCGGGAGATCACGGCAAAAGCGGGCGTGAAGCTCACGCTGAAGTCCGTGCTCGTGCGTGATGCAAAAAAAGAACGCCCCTATATGGAAGGGCTGCATCTGACAGAGAATGTGGATGAAATCCTAAACGATGAGGAAATCGACATCGTCATCGAGCTTCTTGGAGGCATTCATCCGGCGCGTGAGTATATGCTGCTGGCGATGGAAAAGGGAAAAAACGTCGTGACAGCGAACAAGGATGTCGTCGCGCAGTTCGGCAAGGACATGTTCGAGACGATGGAAAAATACGGCGTGGACTTCCATTTCGAGGCGAGCGTCGGCGGCGGTATTCCCATCGTCATGCCGTTGAAGCAGTGCCTGACGGCAAACCGCGTTACAGAGATCATGGGCATCATTAACGGCACGACGAATTACATGCTGACGCAGATGGCAGAGAACGGCTCGGACTATGACAGTGTACTCAAAGAAGCGCAGGCGAAGGGGTACGCTGAAGCGAATCCTGCCGCTGATGTCGAGGGTCTTGATGCGGCGCGTAAGATCGCGATTCTCGCGTCCATAGCTTTCAACACGCGCATCCGCTTCGAGGATGTATCGGTCGAAGGCATCACGCGTATCACTCCCGAGGATATTGAGTACGCCAAAGCGCTCGGCTACGTCATCAAGCTCCTTGCCATCGGACGCGACCTTGGCGAGGCGGGCGTCGATGTGCGCGTGCATCCCGTGTTTTTGCCGAAAACGCATCCGCTCGCATCCGTCAACGATGTTTACAACGCCATCTTCGTGCGCGGCAACGCGATCGGCGAGGCGATGTTCTACGGGCGCGGCGCCGGCTCATTGCCGACAGCTTCGGCGGTCGTTGCTGACGTCATCGACATTGCACGCGATATGCAGCTCGACACCTTCGGCCGTCTGCACTGCACATGCTATGCACATAAGGGGCTTTGCCCCGTGGAAGAAACAAAGGCGTCCTACTATGTGCGGCTCCTCGTCGATGATGAGCCGGGTGTGCTCGCCGCCATTGCAACGGCGTTTGGCAATCATAAGGTCAGCTTGAAATCCGTCATTCAGACGAGAAGCTACAAGACACGTGCAGAAATCGTCGCGGTCACGCATATCGTCAAGCATAAGGAGCTGCAGGAAGCTGCAGCAGATCTCAAGAAGCTCTCCGTCATCAGCGAGATTCGCAGCATCATTCGCGTGGAAAGTACACAGGAGGACGGCATGCCATGCTGAACCGAACGATTCGTGTGCGCGTGCCGGGTACGAGTGCGAACTGCGGGCCTGGATTCGACTCCATCGGCGTTGCCTGTACGATTTACAACGATTTGGAACTCACGCTGAAGCAAGAAGAAGAGCTTGTCATCGAAATTGAGGGCGAAGGTGCGGAAAATATCCCGTGTGACGCGCGCAACATCGTCCTTCGCGCCATTCGTACGATCTTGAGGCGTGCGCATCTCGACGATGAAATCAGAGGCTTTCGCATTCGCATGACGAACCATATCCCCTTATCGCGCGGTCTTGGCAGCAGCGCTGCCGCAATCGTCGCAGGGCTCAAGGCGACGAACGCCCTCTTAGGCAATCGCTTTTCCAGGCGCGAGCTTCTGCAGATGGCGACGGACATCGAAGGTCATCCCGACAATGTTGCGCCTGCGATCTTCGGCGGCTTCACGATCAGTGTCGTCACGCGCGGCAAGGTCGAATGCTTCTCTCTGATGCCGCGTATGCCGCTGAAACTCGTCATCGCCGTGCCGGAATTTCCTCTTTCAACGCGGCTTGCCCGAAGCGTGCTGCCCGAACAGGTGAAAATGAAAGATGCTATATTCAACGTGAGTCGTGCGGCGCTTCTTGTCGCTGCGCTGACGAAAGGGCAGCCGCGCTTCCTGCGCAATGCGTTTGCCGACGCTCTGCATCAGCCGTACAGAGAAAAGCTCATCCCCGGCATGAAGGATGTCTTTTATGCTGCACGACGCGCGGGCGCTCTGGGGGCAAGCCTCAGCGGCGCCGGACCGTGCCTTATCGCCTATACCTTGGAGAATGAAGAAGCGGTGGAAGAAGCTATGGTCAAGGCTTTCGCGAAACATGAGATCGCGGCGCACGCGCTGCGGCTCTCGATTGACGCTCACGGTGCGAGAGTTTTGAAGAACCGCTGACGTGCGAAAAAGTACCGATGCGGGAGGTGTAATGTATGCGGCAGGAGGATTTCGTCAAGGCGGTGGAAAGCGTCGGCGGCAGCGTCTATCTTGTCGGCGGTTGGGTGCGTGATCGCCTCAGAGGAGTTGAGCCGCAGGATAAGGATTTTGTCGTCACGGGTCTGGAACGGCAGACTTTCATGCAGCTTTTTCCGCAAGCCGCCCTCATCGGGCGTTCCTTTCCTGTCTATCAGATGCAGATTGACGGGGTGCCGTCGGAGATTGCCTTTGCGCGCAGGGAAAGAAAGTCGGGGCGCGGCTACACGGGATTTTCCGTCGACTTTGGCAAGGAAGTTACCATCGAAGAAGATCTTTTCCGCCGTGATACGCGCATCAACAGCATGGCGTTTCACCTGCCTAAGATGGAATTTATTGATCCTTACGACGGACGCGGCGACGTCGCGCACCGTCGGATCCGCGCGACGTCGCATCACTTTTCCGAAGATCCCGTAAGGGCGTTACGCGCGGCTCGCCAAGCAGCGGAGATGGGATTTTCCATCGACGAAGATACCGTGGCGCAGATGACTCTCTGTGCGGCGGAGCTTGCAAAAGAGCCGCACGAGCGCGTCGTGCATGAACTTTCACGTGCACTCGCCGCGCCTGAGCCGTCGCGCTTCTTTTTGGCGTTGGCGCAGGCGAAGCTCTTATCCGCAGTATTTCCCGAAATCTTTGCCTTACAGGGAAAAATGCAGCCTGTCGAGTGCCATCCCGAGGGCGACGCCTTCTGCCACACGATGCAGATCGTCGATGCTGTGGCGAGAGCGACGCCGACGCCTGCTGCACGTTTTGCCGCGTTGGTTCATGATATCGGCAAGGGGACGACGCCCAAAGAAATGCTGCCGCATCATTACGGGCACGAAGTGCGCGGCGTCGAAGTGCTCGAATCGTGGAATTCGCGTATGACACTGCCGAAGACGTGGCTGACGGCGGCTCGCTTCGTCATCCGAGAGCACATGCGCGCACCTCTTTTAAAAAAGGCGGGCAAGATCGCTGATCTTCTGTTTAAGATCGAAAAATCGGGGCTTTCGTTCCCCGATTTTCTTTGCATCATCCGCGCCGATCACGGCTCTCTGCCGCCATATCTTTCACGAGGCGCGGAGCTGCTCGAAAGATTGCGTCAGGTGCGCGGCAGTGAAGCGCCGCCTGCTCTTTATGGAGCCGCCGTTGGAAAATGGCTGCGTGAAGAGCGTGGGCGGCTCTTGAAGCGGTATCTTTCCGCTTGATTTTGCCGCCGTTCGTCTTTTTCCGCAGACTGCTTAAAACTCCGTGCTTGCGGCGATTTTCTTTACAAGAAAGGAAAAATTCCTTATAATAGTTCTGTCAGATAAGGGAAACAAGAAGGAGTGGTTCGCATGGCAGTCATTCTGCCTTATAAAGGCATATCGCCGAAGATCGATCCGACGGCTTTGATCGCGCCGAACGCGACGATCATCGGCGATGTGACGATCAGGGAAGGGGCGAACATCTGGTTCAATGTCGTGATTCGCGGCGATTTGCAGCCCGTCGTCATCGGCAGGTATACGAATGTGCAGGACAATGCAACGATTCATGTCATGGGCGACACACCGACGGTCATCGGCGACTACGTGACGATCGGGCACAACACGCTGATCCACTGCAGTAAGGTCGGCGACAACTGTCTGATCGGCATGGGATCCACCTTGCTCGGCTATACGGAGATCGGAGAAAATACGATTATCGGTGCGGCGACGCTTCTGACCCAGCACAAGAAGATTCCGCATGATTCCCTGGTCTACGGCAATCCTTCGCGCATTGTCCGCGCGCTGCGCGAAGATGAGGTCGAGGCAGTGCACGCCTCGGCGATGAACTACTGCAAGCTCGCCCGAGTCTATCGGGAGGAGCGCGAAGCGCGGGAACATCAAGGAAAGTAAAAGGAGATATGAAGATGCAGGAAAAGACTTTGGTACTCATCAAGCCGGACGCTTTCGAGAAGCAGCACACGGGCGATATCATCGCCATCTACGAAAAGGCGGGGCTTAAGATCCTCGCGATGAAGCTCATGCAGATGACGCCGCGCGTGGCAAAGAAGCATTATGCCGAGCATATCGGACGCCCCTACTATGCAGAACTTGAAGAATTTATGACGTCGGCGCCGCTCGTCGCTATGGTACTCGCAGGTGATGACGCCATTGCTCGCGTGCGTGAACTCAACGGCAAGACGAATCCTGCGGAGGCTGCCGAAGGAACGGTCCGCAAACTCTACGCCGAGAGCGTCGGCAAAAATGCCGTTCATGCTTCCGACAGCCCCGAGAGTGCAGCGCGTGAGATCGCTATTTTCTTCAGCGCGATTGAAGTTCTCGACTGATCGGATATTTTTGCCGCGAGCTTTTTGATCGTTTGACTGCGTTGGGGTGATGAAGATGGGCGTTTATACGAAAACGGGGGACAAGGGGCAGACGAGTCTCTACACAGGTGAGCGCGTGGACAAAAATTCGCTGCGTGTCGAGACCTACGGCTCTGTGGATGAAGTAGGATCGGCTCTCGCGATGGCGCGAGCCTTTGCGACAAAAGAAATCGTGCGAGAGAAGATTTTTGCACTTTTGAAGAAGCTGCCGCTTCTTATGGCAGATATTGCGAGTCTTGGCGAAAAACCGATGATTACGCGCGAGGATTCGGAAATGCTCGAAAAGGATATTGACGCCATCGATGCGAAGCTGCCGAAACTCGATCACTTTTTGATTCCGGGTGCGACGCAGGCAGGCGCAATGCTCGACCTCGCGCGTACGACGGTGCGCCGCGCCGAACGCCGCTTCTGTGCTCTGGCGAAAGAGGATGATCTTCACGAAGAAGATCGCGTATTCCTCAACCGCCTCTCCGACTATTGCTTCATGCTCATGCGTCTGGAAGAAGAGGCAGAGTAAGCGCTGTCTTTCTATATGATCTTGGCATAGAAAATCCCTCCTGTTGTAGTTTTTTTCTGCAACAGGAGGGATTTTTGTCGCGATTCATATTTTCGAGCGAGTCCGAGGTGTTAGGGAGCGCAACCTTTATTTTCCATACATGCGTGCCAAAGGATTGTCCTTGAAGATGTTTCCCTGCTCGATGTAGCGATGCACCATCTTCTCCGACTTGTGGCGCGTCTGGCGCATGATGGTCAGGGCATCGACATCGTGCTGCGCGGCGCTCGTGGCGAAGCCTCGCCGCAGGCTGTGTCCGGCGAAATCCTCTTCGCTGAGCCCTGCCTTCTTGATGTATTTCTTGACGATGAGCGCCACGGACTTGTCAGACAGCTGTGTATCGCGCAGCTCATGGTTGCGCTTGAATGGGCGAAAGAGCGGACCTTTTTTGATACCGCTGAGGGAAAGCCAAGCACGGAGCGCGCGCACGGCGCAGATTTCTGCATCGGGTGCATAGGGGATGCCGATATAGCTGCCCTTGCCGAGCTGATCGCCCTTCGATTTGCCGATGAATACGACCATGCCTTCTGCGGAAAATTTTATATCCTCGGCAGAGAGTGCGACAAGCTCCGAGCGGCGAAAAGCGCCGGCAAAGCCGAGGAGAAGCAGCGCTCTATCGCGAATCGAGGTCTCATCTTCGCCGAAGCCGTCGGCAATCAGATAGAGCGTCTCCAAAAGAATCGGCGCTTTGCCGTGCTGGAACGTACCCTTTTCGCGGCGAATGGCGGACATGGCGTTGCGCACAAGACCGGAATGTGCGGGATTGTCGCGCTTGTAGCCGGCGGCGATGTGGTTTTCTGAGATCGCCGTAACGCGGCGGGAGACAGTGTTTGCTTTCGCGTTGTCCGCCAGGTCGTTGATATAGTTGACGATGGTTTCCGGCTCGGCGGGCAGGGCGCACTTCTCTTGATGCTCGCACCAGTCGGCGAAATCGTTCCAGTCGCTTGCGTAGGATTTGATCGTATTGAACGCCTTGCTCTTTTGCATACGCCGCTTGCTTTTTGCGGAAAGTTTTTCGTTTTGCTCGACGTTTTGATTATGCGCGAGCATGAAATCTTCGCGTATATCCATTGATAAAACACCCCATGCTTTAATGGAAATTTGGCAAATATAACTCTATTATACAAGATGTTGAGAGAATTGTCAGAGGAACTTGCAGCTTCTTTCGAGAGATGATATAATAAAATGGCATTTTCGTATTGTAAAGCATTAAAGGAAATCGATGTTTGAAATAAAAGGCGGGATGGATATGATCAATGAAAAGCTGCGAAATGAGTTGAGCGATCAGCTCATGGCGGCTGTGCTGCATTTGCGTGATACAGAGGAAAGCTACGCTTTTTTCGAGGATATTTGCACGGTCGCCGAGCTCAAGGCGATGGCGCAGCGGCTTGAGGTGGCGTCTATGCTGCGGCAGGGGAATACATACGATGCGATTGTGGAGCGGACAGGCGCCAGCACGGCGACGATCAGCCGCGTGAAGCGCTGCTTGAATTACGGTGCTGACGGCTATGAGCTCGTATTGGAAAGGATGCGCCGCCAAGAGGAGCGAGAGAAGGGGCGAGAGGTGACTGAAAATGCCGGAGAATGAATGGATGTTCGGGATTCCCTACGGAACGCGAGATCTTCTGCCGCAGGAAGCGCAAGAAAAGCGCCGCGTAGAAGCCGCTCTCATGGAGCTTTTTTACCGCTGGGGCTACGATGAAGTCGCGACGCCTGCGATTGAGTATCTCGATACGCTGACGATCGGCAGCGGACGCTCCCTTGAACCGCAGATGTTCAAGCTGTTTGATAAGGATAACCGCACGCTGGCGCTGCGCCATGAGATGACGACGCCGATCGCGCGTCTTGTGGCGAGCCGTATGAAAGAGGAGCCTTTGCCCTTAAAGCTCGCCTATATCAGCAACGTCTTTCGCTCGGAGCAGGCGCAGGCGGGACGTCAATGCGAGTTCAACCAGGGCGGTGTCGAGCTGATCGGTACGAACGATGTCACGGCCGATGCCGAAGTCATTGCTTTGGCAATCAAGAGCATTCAGGCGGCAGGCTTGCAGGAGTTCCAAGTCTGTCTCGGGCAGGTGGATTTCATCAGCGGCATGATGCGTCAGCTGCATCTCACGGAATCGCAGCAAGAGCGCGTCACACATGCGTTGGAGCGTCATGATTTGGTAGCGCTTGCCGCGATCACGGAGGAAACGAATCTTTCCGCTGCGGCAAAAGAGAGCATGAAAAAGGTGCCCACGCTGCACGGAAAGCAAGATGTGCTGCAGGAAGCTTACAGTATCGCCTTGAACGAGCAAGGCAG
>NZ_JBQNBV010000008.1:0-31895 GCF_052169755.1 Selenomonas sp.
CGTCGTGCGGCAAGTGCCGCCCGACTTTTTGCGTCCGCTCGTCGTCGTCATGCTCGTGCTCGTGCTCCTCTACAGCATCTTTCGCCGCGACTGGGGACGCGAAAACAAGTACGGCGGCATGGGGCGGCGCGTACTCCTTCTCTCTGCCGTCGTCGCTTTCACATTCGGTTTCTACGACGGCTTCTTCGGACCGGGCACAGGCTCCTTCATGCTCTTCGCTTTCTTACTCGTCGGCTTCGACTTCCTCGGCGCGGCGGCAAACGCGCGTGCGCTGAACTTTGCAAGCAACCTCGCCGCCGTCTTGCTCTTCGCGTACTTCGGGCTAGTCGATTTCACTTATGCCGTCCCTATGGGAGCCGCCATGATCGTCGGCGCATGGTGCGGCGCGCGCCTTGCGATCAAGAAGGGAACATCCTATGTACGTCCGCTTTTCATCGCTGTGACCGCGGTGCTCATCGGCAAGCAGCTCTTCGACCTCTTCAGCAAATAACGGAGGATATATGATACACGCAATCATCGACGTCAGCTCAAAGCACGGATAAATGCAGCGCTTCCCTAAAGATACGGAATTTGTAAGGAGAGGACACGGACGATGGCAAGAAAAAGCAAGGCGTCAGAGGATACCGAAAGCATCTTAGCGCGTCTTAGGCGCGAGAGCCTTTCGGACTATGATGCTCCGAAAGACATGCTGCAAGCCGCGGATATAGGAGACGCAAAAAGCGCGTACGAAACGACAGCAGACGACAGCGATGCAAACGATACGGAAAACGCAAAGGAGCCGCAGGATCCCGCATCTGCTTTAGGTGAAGATCGTCCGCGCCAAAGCGCCGCCGAACTTCTGCAGGAACTGCTTGCAGATGAAGAGCGGCGCGGTGAAATAGCGGCATCCTTGGAAGAAAAAAAGGAACCGCCTGCACAGGGCGGCTTTTTGCAGGGACTTTTTGAAAACTGGCTCTCGCCCGAAGGTCGCATGGGGCAGAAACTCTTCGTCTTTCACTTCATCGGCAGCATGATGAGCGCCGCCGGACTTACGGCGCTCATCATGGGCGCAGCCGCCGCTGTGCTGTCGTGGCTCGGCGCAGGACGCCCCATGCCATCGGAAAGTCTCTCGCTAGCCGCAGGATTCGCCGCGCTTCTATGCGTCAGCGTGCCGCTCGCCCTGCTTCTGATCGTCTTTCTGCGCTCGGCGATGCGTCGCTGGCACGACCTCGGCTACGGCGACACGACGTGGCTCATCGCCGTCATCTGCCCGCTCGCAGTCCTCGCACTCGCTGCCGAAGCACGCAGTCTGCTCCTCTATCTCAATCTGCCGCCGCTTTTGGGCGTCACAGCCGAGCATTTCCTCCTCCGCAGTCTTCTGCCCTATGGATGCACAGCGGGCGCTCTGCTGGTCCTTTTGCACATTTTCCTACTTTTTGCCGAAGGCGAGCTTTCGAGCAATGCCTCCGGCTCCCCCGAGAGCGCCGAGCGCCTGCGCCCCCAGATCGCTGAACGACCAACGGAGAACTACCCGTTCTTCCTGCGCATGATACAGTTCAAAGGCAGAATGAACCGGAAACGCTTCCTGCTGCGACTGCTCTTCCTGCTCTTTTTCGTCTGTCTGCTGCTCTTCGTCATACTCGAAACAGCGGAGCGCCTGCCGCCGCCCCTAAGCGACGCGGTCGCACTCTACGGCACAGCAGCCGCCTGTGCGCTCGCCTCGATCCTGCCGACAGGCATCGTATTCCAACGCCTGCATGACATCGGCAGAAGCGGCTGGCTTGCGGGACTGCCGCTCATACTCACGCTCGCCTTCATCGCCTGTCTTGCCTTCTTCGGCGGCGACTTGCGCGTACTCGCACGCGAGCCTTTCGGCATTGAGATCATCGCCGCTGCCTTCCTCCTTGAAGTCTACGAAGTGTTCCTGTTTGCTGCTCTCGTCTTTATCAAAGGATCGGTTCTCAGCAACGACTATGGAGAAGCGCCGCTCAAGCGGCAGTAGAAAAAGAAGCGCAGAGCCATCCCCTTCAGGAAAAGCTCTGCGCTTCTTTTTTTGCCAGCATATCGCAAATCTCGTTGTACGTATGCCCCGCATGACCCTTGACCCAGCGAAAGATGATGCGCCGACCATCGATCAAGGAGTCGAGCGTCTGCCAAAGCTCCTGATTCAAGACAGGGCTGCCGTCCGCTTTCTTCCAACCGCGTCGCTTCCAGCTGAAAATCCATTTCGTAATGCCGTTCTTCAAGTACTGACTGTCCGTCGAAAGCACGAGCGGCTCATGCTTTGGCAGATACCGCAAAGCCTCGATCGCCGCCGTCATCTCCATGCGATTGTTCGTCGTCGAAGGATCGCCGCCGGAAAGCGTCTCAGCCACTTCGCCCCCACGCACGATACAGACCGCCCAGCCGCCCGGACCATTCGGATTCCTAAGACAGGATCCGTCCGTATAGACATGACAAAGATCTGCATCATCCTCAAGCATGTCGCCAGTCTGCCCACCTCCTGCACGAAGAGGCGCACGACGCGCAGCAGGCGCTTTCTTCCCTGCAAAGAGCGCGGATAACGGCTGCGCCTCGCCAAGCCAAGCGTGCGCCTCTGCCTCTGTCAGAAAGCCCTTGTAGCGAGCGCCGCCAAATCCTTCCACCTGCGCACGGCAGTCATCCCATGTGCGAAATATCCCCGTCTTTCGCCCCACGCGTACAGCGTAAAATTTCTTCGTCAATAATATGAACCTCCATCTCATCCAAATTGTTGTGGATAAACGCCGCATAAATTTCTGGATTTTGAGGTTTATCCACATCTCAACAGGTTTTATCCACAGAAAAATGTGTATAACCATAAATTTTTTATGGTTTAGGGGTAGTCAACATCTAAAAAATCATGTATAATGGTTTCTATGTTCAACCCAATACTGCTCATGTAACTCAGTTGGTTAGAGTGTCACCCTCACATGGTGGAAGTCGGGGGTTCGAGTCCCTCCATGAGCACCAGCATGGTCAGGGCTGCTGCACGAGTTCTCCAAAACTCATGCGGCAGCCCTTTTTGTCGTTCCTGCACCGCCTTGCAGAGCCAGAGCGCACACCTCGCGGCGACCTAACCTCATTGGATGCCTCGCGCTCTGCCCCATTCGCTGATCTTCTTGTAGAGCGGCACCGGCACGCCATAGCGGTCGCCAAGCGCAACCATGCGATTCACCAAGCCGTCAAACTCGGACGCCCCGCCCTTCTCCACATCACGCTGCATACTCGTCTTTAGCCCCGGTTCAAAGGCGTCGATGAAAGCAACGCCCGTCTCCACCAAGTCTTTCTCAAAGACGACGCCCATCGCCTTGCCTACCGCTTCGACCTCACGAATCAGCCCGAGGTATGTATCGCGCACCGCCCCATCCTGCCAGAACGCCTCGCTCGTCACGCCATGATAAAGCCCCGCTGCGCCCATCGGTGAGACAAAGCCGAACTTCGTTAAGGCGTCGCGGCGGATGTCGAGACTATAATGCCCGCGAATATCCGCTTCCTGCAGGAGCTTTTCGAGCGCTTTCGCCTTTTCCTCCAAACGCTTGTCCTCGTCGGGACGGAAGCCGAAGATCACGCGCAAAATTTTCTGCGCCTGTTCTAAGACGCCGGGCGCCTTAATGCTGCCGAAGATGTAAATGCAGCCATCGAGTACGGTCAGCCCCGGCAGATCCTTCTGCATGACCTCGCCCGTACCAAAGACGTTCAAGATCGGAATAATGAGCGTATCGGGCGACGCCGCACGCTTTGCGAACGCGACGGCATCGGGCAGCCCGTAATATTTGCAGCAGACGAAGAGCACATCGGGCGTTTCTGCATAAGATTCCGCTGTCTGTGCTTTCACATTCTTGATATGGAGCGTCCCCCTGTGCGCCGACTCGATCGTCAAGCCATCCTTCTGCAACGCAGCAAGATGCCTGCCGCGCGCGATCAGCGTCACATCATGGCCGGCAAGCGCAAGATAGCCGCCGAGTACCCCGCCCGTGCCTCCCGCGCCAAACATCGTAAATTTCATCGTGAATGCCTCCCTTCGCATGTAGAAACCGCCCCTCTATTATACAAGAAAAACTTTTAAATCCCAACCGTTTTATCAATAGGATGAAAACTGCAGCACACCGCCCCTGTCGATAAGAAACACGGATACATGCAGCCGTATTTCTTATATTTTTCCTTTCCCACTCTTGGGAAAACCGTATTCTTATGCTATAATAAGAAAGAATGAACAACACACAGAAGGAGCGTGCTTTTGTCATGGGTGAGATGCCGCAGGCGGCTTGGGTCGTCATATCGATCATTGGCTTTTTCGTCGGGCAGTACGCCGTCATGGCGGTTCTGCACCACTTCGGATATTCTGTACGAGTGCTTTCTTCAGGAAAGATGAAGAATCTGTTTGTGCTGGGCTTCGCCTTTACGATGCTCGCCGCTTGGATGCCCGTCGCCGTGCTTTGGATCTTGGGGCCTCGCTTCGTCGAAGCGACAGGCTACCCGCATTCCTTCATCGCGATCACGGCGACGGCGCTGACGATCACGATCCTTTACATCGCCTGCCGCCGCACAGAAGGAGCCGTTGAGATGACTGACGAAGCGGAAATCGCCGCTTTCAAGGCACGCGCGGTCGCACGCGCACGCGAAGAGCAGATGAAACGCGACGCCATGCTCGCGCGCGTTCGGGCGTTGCAGCGCTGATTGAAACGATCGCACAAAAATACGGCAAAGGCGCAAAAGTCTTTGCCGTATTTTTTTCGTTAGAGCGCCTTGAACGCCTGATCCAAGTCGTAGAGGATATCGTCAATGTGCTCCGTGCCGATGGAAAGTCGAATCGTGCCGGGCGCGATGCCGCTCTTTTTCAGCTCTTCTTCGTTCATCTGCGAGTGCGTCGTGCTCGCCGGATGGATGACGAGCGACTTTACGTCGGCGACATTGGCGAGCAGGCTGAATACCTTGAGATGGTCGATGAACTTCTGCGCCGCTTCGCCGCCGCCCTTAACCTCGAAGGTGAAGATGGAGATGCCGCCCTGCGGGAAGTAGCGCTCATAGAGCGCATGATCGGGATGCGAGACGAGCGAGGGATGGTTGACCTTCAAGACTTGCGGATGTTTCGCGAGATAATCAACGACCTTCAAGGCGTTCTCCACATGGCGCTCGACGCGCAAGGAAAGCGTCTCGACGCCCTGCAGCAGCAGGAACGCATTGAACGGCGAAATCGCCGCGCCCGTGTCGCGCAGCAGGAGCACACGCAGATAAACCGCGAAAGCGGCGGCGCCGACGTCTTTCGCAAACGACAAGCCGTGGTAGCTCTCGTTCGGTTCGACGAGCCACGGGAAGCGTCCCGACGCCGCCCAGTCGAACTTGCCGCTGTCGACGACGATGCCGCCGAGCGTCGTGCCGTGACCGCCGATGAACTTCGTCGCCGAGTGAATGACGATGTCCGCGCCGTGCTCGATGGGGCGCAGCTGATACGGCGTAGCAAAGGTTGAATCGACGACGAGCGGAATGCCGTGCTTGTGCGCGACAGCGGCGACTGCCTCGATGTCCACGAGGTCGGCGTTCGGATTGCCGATCGTCTCAATGTAGATGACCTGCGTATTGTCTCGAATAGCATCCGCAAAAGCCTCCGCGCCCTTCGCCGGATCGACGAACGTCGTCTCGATTCCGAAGTCGGGGAAGGTATGCGCCAAAAGATTGTAGGTACCGCCGTAGATCGTCGTCTCCGCAACGATGTGCTGCCCCGCATGAACCAGCCCCTGCAGCGCCGTCGTCACCGCTGCCGCTCCCGAGGCGAAGGCGAGCGCCGCCACGCCGCCTTCAAGCGCTGCGATGCGCTTTTCGAGCACGTCCTGCGTCGGATTCATGAGCCTGCCGTAGACATTGCCCGCCTCCTTCAGGCTAAAGAGGTCCGCCGCGTGCTCTGAATTGCGGAACACATACGACGTCGTCTGGTAGATCGGCACGGCGCGCGAACCCGTCGCAGAGTCGGCTGACTCCTGCCCGACATGCAGCTGCAGCGTCTCAAACTTGTACTTTCTCTCGTCGCTCATCAAAATCTCCTCTTTCCTCGGGCTTACCCGCAATACATAAAACATACTTGATTGATATGACAATGCCATTGTATCACAATATCATACTTTGTCAATAGGTTTTATAAAACAAATATAACCCTATCCCAGAAGCAAAGAACCTATTTCGTTAAAAACAAATTATCTTTCAAGCATGGGAAGGATTCCACATCTTTCTGTCGAAAAATATTTTATACAGAAGGTACGGAAGTCTGTATTTTGCGTGCGCTTCGGGTCTTTCGGTTGGTTAACGAAAGCTCTTTTCCGCGCACGTATGGACAGACTTGGTGCTTTACGGCACCCACGGAAGGATTGCGCGTAATTCAGGAGGGATACGCCATGTTTAGTCTTAGTTCACTGTCGCTGCGCGTGAAGTTCATCGCCCTGATGGTCGGAACTTCTCTCGTCAGCGTCATCTGTATCAGCTTGCTCTGGGTGCAGACCCTGCGCACAGAGTCACAGACGCAGATGGAAAACTATCGAGCACAGCTTTTGCAGGATGTCGATATATCCTTGAAAAACAATACGGAAATCGTCGTCAGCCTGCTTGAAAAAATCTACCAAAGGCAGCAAGCCGGAGAGCTGACCGAACCGCAGGCGAAGAAGCTCGCCGCCGACGCCGTGCGCGATCTGCGATACGACGATGGCAAAGGGTATTTTTGGGTCGATACAGTGGACGGTGTCAACGTCGTTCTCTTAGGACGTGACGTTGAAGGAAAATCCCGCATCGATCTCGTCGATCCCAACGGCGTACATTTCATTCAGGAAATGCTGAAGAACGGCAAGCAGCCGGGCGGCGGCTACACAAACCTGAGCTTCGCCAAGCCCGGCGAGACGAAGCCTCTCCCCAAGCGCAACTACACGGTGACATTCGCGCCTTATCAATGGGTCTTGGGCACGGGCGTCTGGATCGATCAAATCGACGAACTTATCGCGGCGCAGCAAAAGATCACGGATGCAGAATTCTACAACAGCCTGCGCATGACGGTGCTCATCTCGCTCTTGATCGAAGCCCTGTGCATCGTCGTGGCGATTTTCCTCAGCAACAAGCTCGCAGGTCCCATCACACAGGTGACGAAGCGTCTTACAACGCTCTCGGAAGGCGATTTCCGTCACAATGCCGCGCTTGAGGTCGCCGTCACGAGTGAGGACGAGCTCGGCAAGATGAGCCATGCGCTCGACGCCCTGCAGCACAATGTACGCAAGATGATGAAGCAAGCGATCGAATCGTCGGAAAAAATCACGCTCGCCGTCGAGCAGCTCAACACAAGCGCCGATCAATCCGCCATCGTCAGCGAACAGGTCGCACAGTCTATGGGCAAGGTCGCCTCGTCGTGCAACGCGCAATTCGCCGAAATGGATCGCGCCAAGACGCAGGTCGGCTCACTTGAAGAGCACATGAGCGCGTTCGCCGGCAACTTGGAGCAGACGGTCGGCGCTGTCGAAGGCACGAATCGCGCGGCAGCTGAAGGCGCCACCAGGGTTGATGAGGCGGTTCTCCAAATGAAGCGCATCGAAGAATCCGTCTCGCACTCCGCTGAGGTCATCTCCGTACTCGGCGAAGAATCGAACAAGATCGGCACGATCGTCGACGCCATCTCCGCCATCGCCGAACAGACGAACCTCCTCGCCTTGAACGCCGCCATCGAAGCGGCGCGCGCAGGCGAACACGGCCGCGGCTTCGCCGTCGTTGCCGAGGAAGTGCGAAAACTCGCCGAGCAATCGAGCATATCGGCGGGCGAAATCACCGAGCTTATCACCTCGATTCAAGAAAAGGCGCAAAACGCCGTCGAAGTCATGCAGGCAGGCGTCGCACAGGTGCAGGGCGGCACGGACGCCGTAGACGCCGCCGGACATACGTTCAAGGAAATCGCCGCTATGGTCGAACGCGTCGCTTCTGAATCGCGCGATATGGGCAAGCGCGTCCACAATCTTGAGCAAAATACGCACGCTATCCGCGACTCTGCCGACACGATAAACCAGATGAGCCGCAACGTCGCTGCCGAATCGCAGACCGTATCCGCTGCGACGCAGCAGCAGACGGCAGCTGTGCAGCAGATCGCCGGAGCAAGCCGCACGCTGCACGATATGTCAAAAGCGATGCATGCAGCTATCAGCCGCTTCAAGGTATAAAAAGCATAAACCGCACGAAAAAACCGCTGTCCTCATGGACGGCGGTTTTTCCGATCTTAGAAGCAAAACTTATGGACGCGCTGATAAAATAAAGTCTCTCAGATTTACAGATACACTGCATCTTTTGTCCGTCACTGCCTCACCAGCGTCGCATATTTCGTGCGCTCGTCCGCCGGAATCTGCAGTATGTCCATCGCCTTTTCTACCGAAACGCCCAAATTTTTCATCATATTGCTGATAGAGAATGCTACGCCCTCAGCTTTTCCTTCAGCTTTTCCCTCAGCTTTTCCTTCAGCAAGCCCATTTGTAAAGCCTTGGCGCTCTCCCTCACGGAAGCCTTCTTTGCGTTCCTCCATCATCTTCATCGCAAAAGTCATATAACTCACCCTTTCTTCATTCTCTCGCTTGATCCTCCGAATCATCTCATCCATTTCCCGCACAAGCGGATCTTCACCCACGATGCCGTTCACATAGTCGAGAAATGCTTTGACACTTTCATCTACATCCGCCATCGTGCCTTTTGTATTCAAGAAGATTTTTGTCGTGCCGTCCTGTAATTTGCATTTCGTATTTTCCAAACAGATATTTTCAAACGTATAGATGTGCCTTCCTTCACCAAAGGGATCGAACGGGCAGATGAAAATGATGATGGTCTTGTTCAAGTCATCATAGTCTGCACCCGCTGCCAGAAGGTCCGCATCGATCATGGACTGATAGTATCGCGTGCGCTTAAAAAGGCTTGTTCCTTCGAGCATACGAACCTGCATTTCGATGTTATAAACGGTCGCGGCGTCATCACGCACATAGACGTCCATGCGGATGCCCTTGCCTTGGTAGCGTGCGTCCATAGATTTTTCCGTTTCGAGGTAATGTATGTCTTTGATTTCCATGCGCAGGATGCCTTGGAGCAGTTTCAGGCATATAGGCTTGATGTTCATGATGAGCTTGAACATATAGTCGTCTTGGATCGTTAGATCTTCCCACGGTTTAATGCAGTACATACGATTCACCTCTTTCTTTTATTCTACGTTTTTTCTTTGTTTCTTGCAAGAAAAACCTGCCGCACATCGGCTTTGTGCGGCAGGTCTTCATCTGCAATTTTACTGCACAACATCCGCAGATCAAAGATGTTCCGCGGGCGTCGTCGGCAGATCATCCATCGGGAATGCACCGCGTGTGGCGGCGTTTGCCGCTTCGATCGCCTGGTGCGCAAGGTCGATGGATAGTCCGAGCGTTCTCATACATTGGTCGGGGTTGTGGAAGCCAACGCCATTTTCTGCTTCGACATAGTCCCAGTACCACTGCGCTTCTCTAATCAACTCACGCGCGGGAGCGAGCTGCTCATCGGTCGCGCCGGCTTCTGCCGCCGCCTTGATGGCGAGGTGCGCCTTAGCACAAGTGATGCCCGCTGTCCTCTGCAATTTGAAGGTGTTGTCGTGAATCGTCTTGACGCGTGCGATCAGCACTTCCTTGCTTTCATCGTGGCACTTGAGGCACGCCGCTTCAATGTACTTCAGCGGACTGGAGATGTAATGCGACGTATACTTCTGCCCGTCTTTCCGCATATACGGCATGTGGCAGTCGATGCAGGTGACGCCCGCATCCGCATGGACGCTCGTCTTCCAAACATCGTAGTCTGGATGCTGCGCCTTGAGCATCATCGCGCCCGAGTCGGGATGCTTCCAGTCGCCCTTAAAGCCGCCCGGCAGATCGGTGCGCTTGTAGTACTCGTACATCTGTTCCGCCGTATAGCCGTTGTCACGCGGGAATACGACACGCCCCTTCTTGCCCTGCTCAAAGTAATACTCCGTATGGCACTGTCCGCAGACGAGAGCGCGTTTATCGTTGTCACTGATCTCATCCCACGTTTTGCCCCAGTTGCGCTCAAGATCTTCGATCTGTGCGGGATTCATGATGCGCAGCTTCATCGTCTTGACGTCGTGACAAGTGGCGCAGGCGATCGACGCATCGTTCGGCACTTGCTCGGCAAGTTCCTTGAAGCTCTTCAAGGTGTAGTCCCAACCCATCGTGTCATAAAAGACATCCTTCGTATAGGCAGTCTTACAGGTGATACATGCGCCGGACTGATTGACCTTGTTCGTGCGCAGCGTGTTCTTGACATCCTGCAAAGCATAGACGTGACCGCGATCGTCGTCGTACTGCAGGGAAAAAGCATAGCCCTTCCAGTTTTCGATCATTTCCGGCTCGTCCATGAGTCTTGAGTGGATGCCCGAGCTTCCGTAGCCCGTCGGCGTCGGCGAGTCGCTCGCCGTCATCTGATACGATTCATACTCAAGCGGATAGGCTTCTTTGAACGCCTCCATGCCGAGATGCGCGTTGTTTTCCGTCGGTATTTCGGCAAGCTTCAGCGAAGTCGATGGCTGAGCGATGCCGATGCGCACGATGACAAAGCCGAAGAACGCGATACAGACGGCAATGACGCCCAGCAAATACTTTTGCAGCTTATTCAACTTTAATCCCTCCTTCCAGGTGATTGGAGCCATGCGCTACGCTCCGGTGGCACTTCAGGCAATCGGTGTTGGCATCCATCGGACCTGCGTGGACGACCGACATCGTCGCGCTGTGACAGCGCAGGCAGTTGCCGTTCACGATTTTTTCCCCATGCTCCGAGATGCGGATGCGCGCGGGATAGTCGCGCTTGAGCTCATGATAGACATCAATCATGCCGCTCCGCCCTTTCTCGATGAAGTACGCCGTCATGCTGTCGTGCGGCAAATGGCAGTCCACACACTCGCGCTCTCGGTGCGACGATTCCATGAAGGTCGCCTTTTCCATCTTCATCGCATGACATTGTCCGCAAAACGCGGGGGAGCCGGAAAACGACAGCCCTGCCGAAGTGCATACGGAAAAGGCGACGCCTGCCGCAAAACCGCCGAGGATACACTTCAGCGTGTTTTTCTGGAAAAATTCCTTTGCATCCAATCTCCTTCCCTCCTTTCTCTAAGAAACGACGCATACATTCCCCTCTGAGCAGTTTCATCACGCAAAGCGCTGCGTCTGCCCTCATCTCACGCAATCTTGCCTAGCCTCGCCTCCTCACAGCGCACGATGTGCCGATGAATGTCGCTATAGCACCGAGCCAGAGGAGCCAGAGAAGCGGTTTTTCACTGACGGAAGCCGTCAGCGGCAGGCGCGCCTCCTCCTCAATGGGGGGTAATATCTGAAGCATGATGTTCTTTCTGTCCTCCGTGACGCCAATGACGCGAAGCCGCCGCTTGCCGTCTAAGACGGAGACGGCTTCGGTCGAAGCGCGTGCGCCCGTCGCCGCGAGGCTGGCTTCGGCTAAATCGACGGTTTCGCCGTCGGTCACGGCGATGGCGGCGACAAAGACGATGCGGTCGGCATCCGTGCTGTCGCGCTCTTCCGCGACGCGTTCCAAACGATAGGCGAGATCACCGTCCAATACCGCCTTGCCGCGCTGCAGCACGATCTCATGCCCGACAGCCGCCGGCGCTGGCGCGATGTAGACGTCGCCCGCCGCGCGGTGTGCGATCGCAGGCTCACGCGCCGCATCCTCACCGCCCGCGCTGAGCTTCGTCAAAGCGCGCACTTCCGCGCCGTCGATACGGAACACATACGCTTTTTCACGACGGCTCTCAGAAAGCTCCATGCCCTCGTAAACGACCGAAGTCCCGAGAAAGTCCTGCATCTCATCGGGTGCAAAGGAAAGCGTCGTACTCACGCCCGCCGATGCGATCGCCATCGTAAAGAGCGCCGCCGCCGTGCCGCCGTGTGCGAGCGCAGCGCCACGGCGAAGCGCACGGCTTTTCCAAGCGAGGACTGCCGCGGCGAAAGCTGCCGCCGCCGCACCCGCGAGGACGAGCGATGCGATCTCACGCACGCCGAGAAGCCCCGCCGCCGCCGCACCTGCAAAGAGCGCAGGGATCGCCGCCCGCTGCAGCGCCGAACGGCTCTCGCCATAGCGCAGCAGGGATGCGGGAATCATGGCGAGCAGCAAAAAGATCGCCAAGGGCATTCCCGTCTTCGTGTAGAAACCCGTATCAACGGCGGCAGCCTCGCCGCCAGCCCCTGTCAAAAGCGGCATCGACATGCCGATGAATACGATGATCGCAAGGAAAGTCAGCGAGAGGCAGCCGAGCAGCAGCCAAAATTCACGGCTCGCATGAGCCGCATACTGCGCCCCCTTCGGAAAGCCGCCCGCACGCCAGACGAGGAGCAGCAGTCCCGCGATAAGAACAAGCGCATCGACAGCGACGAGCCAAAGTCCGACGCTCGTGCCGCTGAACGAGTGCACAGAAAAGTCGCCTAAAAGACCGCTTCGCGCGAGAAACGTGCCGTAAAGCGCCAGTGCGTAGGCGAAGATTGCCGAAAGGTGCGCGAGCGCCAGATTCGTCGGACGCGCGCGCGCCGCCGAAAGCAGGTGAACAAGCACACCCGCCGCGAGCCACGGCACAAGCGAAGAGTTCTCGACGGGATCCCAGCCCCACCAGCCGCCCCAGCCAAGCACCTTGTACGCCCAAAACGCGCCGACGAAGATACCTGCGCCAAGAAGCGCCCACGCCGCGAGCGCCCAACGCCGCGCAAGCGCCAGCCACTCGACGCCGCCCGCTTTTTCCGACAGAAGCGCGCCGAGAGAGGCAGCGTACGGCACAGCAAGCAGCGCGTAGCCGAGGAACACGAGCGGCGGATGAACCGCCATCCACGGATCCTGCAAGAGCGGATTCATGCCCGCACCATCTGCAGGCGCATAACCCTCCGTCACAAAAAACGGGCTGTACAGCAAGACGAGCGCGGCAAGAAGCGCCTGCAAGAAGAAGAAAACCGCCTGTCCAAAGGAGCCGAGCCGTCCGCGCCAAGCGAGCGCCGCGCCCGCCGCCGCATGAAAAAAGAGCCACAAAAGAAACGAACCTTGCTGCCCCGCCCAAAAGACGGAAATCTTATAGACGAGAGGCAAGTCAAGCGACGAATAGCTCCACACATAGTCGATGTCGAAGCGATCGTTCAAGATCAGCCAAAAAAGCCATGCACTCGCCAACGCCGCCGCAGAGAACGAAGCGAGCGCGAACAGCCTGCCCGCCGCCTTCCCACGGCGCTGCAAAAGAGCCGCCGCCAGTGCAAAAACGAGAGACAGCGCAAGAAAAGCCGTGCCGAATATCATGCTGCGCCGCCTTTCATCTTTTCATACTTCGACGGACACTTGATGAGCAGCCGCTCCGCTTCAAACACGCCGTTCTTACAACTGCCGACGGCGACGATGTGATGCGCCGCGCGGAACTGATCCGGCTCCGTGCCGTGATAACGCACTTCGAGCTTTTCCCCCGACTCATCGACGAGCCAAAAAACGAAATCCTTCCCGTCCTGCTGCGGTGCAGGCATATCCTCTGCCAGCAGACCTTTGACCTGCACGGAGCCGCGTGCCGTACGCGCCTCGGCGATATCGACATAGGGCGTGATGCTGTCGGCAAACGCCCAGCCCGCATAGACGACGAAGAGGGCGACAAGCCCCATGAGCACATACGATTTTTTCATCGATCAGCCCTCCTTGACGCCGCGAAAAAGCAGCGCGAAATAGAGCAGCGTCGCATCGACCAGCCCGAGCACGAGCACGCCGAGCATGACGGGCTCCATCGCCACATGACCGCCGCTGTTCAAAAGCGGCTCGGGATGCAGCGAGAAGTAGAGACGCGGCAGTAAAAACACGAGAAACGGCACGGTTAGAAAGGAAAAGAGCGAGTAAACCGCCGAGACGAGCGCACGCCCGCGGCTTTCCGGCACCGCCGAGCGCAGCGTGAGGTACGCACCGTAGATGAGAATAAGGACAAAGATCGTCGTCTGGCGCGGATCCCAATTCCACCATGCGCCCCACGAGAGCCGACTGAAAAGCGCCCCCGTCGCCGTAGCGAAAAGTACGAAGATAAAACCTAGCTTCGCCGAGCGTGCGCTCAAGGCGTCAAAGCGACCGTCGCGCGATCGCAAAAAGCGATATGCCCACCACGCGCTGAGGAAAAAAGCGAGCACCGAGATCCAAGCCGCAGGCACATGGAAAAACACGAGCCGCACATAATTGCCAAGCCCCTCGGCAGGCGGCACAAGGAAGAATACGGCGGCAAAAAGCGCCGCTGTCAAACAGACGATGAGGACGCGAAGCATATATTCACTCCTAAAACTAAACTTCCTGCCAGACGAAATCGAAAAGCCACGATGCGCCAAGCGTCAGAATGAGATCATAAAGCGCCATCGCACCGAGCAGGGAAAAAGACGGCAAGCGCTGCGTAAAAAGCTCCCCCGTAAGATTGAGCGCAGGCAAAAACACAGGCAGCACGACGGGCAGCAGCAAGACGGAAAAGAGTCCGCTCTTCGCGCCCGCGCCGACCGTCAGCGCCGAGATGATGACGCCCGCCGCCGCCAAGCCCCATACCCCGAGGAATACGACGAGAAAGAAGAGCAGCATGGCAAAGGCATCTGCAAGGGAAAAGGCGAGGAATATCTGAAAGAGCGCCACGTCAAAAGCGGCGAGCGCTGCGAGCATGAAAAGCGCGTAGAAGAACTTGCCGAAGAACACCGCCTGCGCCGCTGCATAGATGCGAAGCGCGAGCAGCGTGCCGCTCGCCGCCTCCTCGTAAAATGCACGGCCGACGCCCGCCTCAGCCGAGAAAAACAGCACGACCCATAAAAGCCCCGCCGCGACCTGCGGCTCGGGCGGCGCACCGCGAAGCGCAAAAGACAATGCAGCGATCGCCGTCAAGGAGAACATGAGCATCGCCGTCCACGCGGATCGGCTGCGCAGAGCCGTCGTAAGCTCCCTACGAAAGATGCGCTTCGCCCCCGCAGATCCGGAGCGTTGCATCGGGCGCCACCTCCTCTTCTTGCGCGTTCGTCGCCCAGAGCACGAGCCGCCCTCCTGCCGCCGCCTCGCGCGCCAAGGAAGCGATGAGCGTACGCCCCGCATCGTCGAGATTTGCTCCCGGCTCATCAAGCAGCCACAAGGGCGCATCCACGCCAAGCAGCACGGCGAGCTTCAGCCGCTGACGCATCCCCGTCGAAAAACTCGACGTCGGCTGCTGCCACGCTTCAGCGCCCGCAAGACCCACGCGTACAAAAAGCGTGCGCCGCTCCTCAGCCGAAAGCGCGATGCCGCGAAGCCCCAAGAAGAAGTCGAGATTCTCCGCCGCTGTCAACAGCGGATAGAGCGAAAGCTCCGGCGAAAAGTAAGCGATGCGCTCCTGCCAAGCGCCGCCTTCCGCTGCACCGTCCGCTGCATGAAGCGCGACGCGCCCTTCCGTCGGCCGCAAGAGTCCCGCCGCGAGACGCAGGAGCGTCGATTTGCCGCTGCCGTTCGCCCCGCGCACGATGACGACCGCGCCCGAGCGAAGCGTAAAGGTCAGCCCGCGAAGGACGGTACGCCCTGCAAAAGAAATGCCCGCGCCTTCAAAAGAAAGCGCCAGAGAATCATCCAAGCACAGCTCACTCCTTCAGGTCTTAACAAGAAATATTCATGTATCATTTATGGTATGATACATGAATATTATACCATAAATATTTCCATGCGCCAGAACTTTTTTATTCTTTTCTCATGTTTTGAAAAGAATCGATGCCATGAGAACTGGACTTAATTGCGTTTCACGCTTATAATAAAAACTAAGCGGATTACATATAGATTAGAAATGAGGAATATTTATGGACAAGAACTTTTTCTGCGCGGAGCGGGAGACAGATCTCACGGAGAAGCGGCGGCTTGATCGACAGGGACAGATACTCTCATGGCTGCGACTTTTGAGTTTCTTCCTCAGCCTCCTTGCACTCGCTGCGGCTTGGGATACGGGAGCCGTCTGGCTCTATCTGAGCGCCGTCGCGCTCGCTGCCTGCTTTACCGCACTCCTGCACCGTCACAGCAAACTGTTTGAAAAACGTCTGCTGCTGGAGAGCCACATCTCCGCACTTTCCGGCTTTCTCGCGCGATTTTCGGGCGAGTGGCATGATTTTTGTGTGACGGGCGCGGCATATCTCAAAGACGACATACCTCAGGCGCAGGACTTGAATCTCTTCGGGGCGGATTCCATCTACCAATATATCTGCGCCGCACGCACGAAAGCGGGCCGCGACCGCCTTGCCGCCGCCCTCGCTCCCTTTCCTGCGGACTGCGCACGGGCAAAAAGACGCCAAGATGCGGTCAAAGAACTGATCGCGCGTCCTAAACTCGTCCTTGATCTCATGGCGTCCGCCGATCTTTTGCCCGACGGGCACGACACAGAGCCGCTTCTTTCCGCGCTGCAAAAGAATACGCAAGCACCGTACACAGGCACGGCTTTCATCGCCTGGGTTCTGCCCGCCGCCCTCGCCCTCGCCGTCGGCGGCGCGGCGCTCTCGCTCATCGGATGGAGTGCGCCCGCGCTGCTCATACTGCTGCAGATCCTCATCGCCTTCGGGCTGGGAAGCCGCACGGCAAAGGCACAGAAGCCGCTCGCAGCCATGCACCGCGAACTGCGCCTTTACGAGCATCTCTTCGAGCGATTGGAGAACTCGACCTTCCAAAGCCCGCACCTCGCCGCACTGCAATCGCAGCTCAAAGACGGCTCTGCCGCGCGCTCCCTGCACCATCTCAGCGTCCTCGCCGAACACGCCCGCACACGTCACAACCTCATCTTCCTGCTGCTAGCCAATGCGCTCTATCTCAGCGACCTTCACTTTGCATACCGCATCGCACGCTGGCAGGAGAAAGCTGCCGATCGTCTCGGCGACTGGCTCAATGTCTGGGCAGAAGTCGAAGTTCTGCTCTCTTTTTCGACCATCGGTCTCACGCGCAGAACATACACCTTCCCCGAACTTCTTACGGACGATGCGCCGCACATCGACGGCAAAGGTCTCACCCACCTTCTGATCCCCGAAGAACACGCCGTACCGAACGACATCGAAACGACGGCAGGCACGCGCATCATCACCGGCTCGAATATGTCCGGCAAGACGACGTACCTCAGAACCATTGCGAGTTCCTGCGTCCTCGCCTACGCCGGCGCACCCGTGCCGGGCGAACAGATGCGTCTCTCACCGCTTCACATCTTCACCTCGATCCGCGTGACCGACGACGTCGCGCAGGGTCTTTCCACGTTCTACGCCGAGATCCTGCGCATCAAGAGCATGATGGAGTTCAAGAAGAAAAATCTGCCCATGCTCATCGTCATCGACGAAATCTTCAAAGGCACAAACAGCGCCGACCGTCTGATCGGCGCAAGAGAAGCCATCACACGCCTGACGGGAGAAAACTTCATCACACTCGTCTCCACGCACGACTTCGAGCTATGCTCGATAGAGACGAGCGCCGCTCCCGTCACAAACTGGCACTTCGAAGAAAGCTACGAAAACGACAAGCTCCTCTTCGACTACAAAATAAAAGAAGGGCGCTGCACCACGCGCAACGCCCAGTATTTACTCAAGATGGCAGGGATTATGGAGTGATCCTACCCCACGATAAACCGCGCCCGACTGCCGTCTTCCCCCTTTTCCACTTCAAGGCGCACATCGATGCGGCTTTTCAGTTCTTCGACATGGGAGATGATGCCGACGAGGCGGCCGCCTTTTTGGAGATCCATCAAGGTTTTGATCGCAAGGTCGAGGGTTTCGGCGTCGAGAGTGCCGAAGCCTTCGTCGATGAAGATGGTATCGAGACGAATGCCGCCGGCGTAGCTGGTGACGACGTCGGCAAGCCCCAAGGCGAGGGCGAGGGCGGCGAGGAAGGATTCGCCGCCCGAGAGCGTCGCCATTGGGCGTGCGCAGCCGGTATTCTCATCGAAAACTTCGAGATCCAGTCCTGCGCTCTGCCTTTTATCGGCGACGCCTTCTTTGCGCTCCAAGCGATACTGCCCATGCGTCATGCGCAAAAGACGCTGATTCGCCGCATCGATCACGTCGGCGAGAATCGAGCGAAGCACATACGTCTGGAAGTGCATACGATGAGCGTTCTGCCCAGCGGCGACTTCCGAGAGTCTGCCCGTCGTACGATAGGCTCTATCCATAGACGCCGCTTCGGCGGCGAGCTTTTGCAAAGTGGTTTCCCGCCCCTTGCGCTCTTTGATCTCCTGCGCCAAGGCGGCGGCTTCGCGCGTACTCTTGCTCCATGCGAGCGCCGCTTCTTCCCTCGCCGCTTTGAGCTTGACAAGATTCGGTGCAAAAAGCCCCGCCGCTTCTGCGGCGGCTTTTTTTTCCGCCTCGGAGAATGCCGTCTGCGCGTCCTCGTAGGCGCGGATGCGCTCCGCCACCTTCCTTCGTCCATCGGCGGTCGCAAAAGCCCCCGTAAGCACGGCGCGAAACGCAGCTTCATCGGCAAAGCCCGCGCCCGCTAAGCGCTCGGCGAGGAGCGCGGCGCTCTTTTTTTCTTCTTCTTCTGCAAGCGCCTGCGCCTGTTCTGCCGCCTTGGCAGCGGCGCAGGCGGCGGCAAGCGATTTTTCTGCCTGTGTCAGAGCATCCTGCGCCGCCGCCCGCGCTCTCTCCCGCAAGGCAACGTCACGCTCCGCTGACGCAAGCATCTTGGCCAACGCTTTCGGCTCACGGTATGCTTCGGGCAGAGACGCACACTTTTCCCGCAGCACGCCCGCCGCCTGCGCCGCTTCGCTCTTGGCGGCCTCTTCGCTCTTCGCCGCTTCTTTTTCCGCGGCTTCGGCCTGCGTCAGCTTGACGGCAAGCGTTTCACGTTCGCGGGCGGCTTCTTTCTGCGCCTGCCCAGCCGCTCCTGCCGCTTGGACTTCTGCCTGCAAAGAGGCGATGGCGGCGGCAAGACTTTCCGCGTCCTCACGCATCTGCGGCAGCGACTTCTTCGCCGCTACAAGCTCGCCGCAGACAGCGGCGAGGTCGGCTTCCGCCGCCGCCTGCGCCTTTTCCGCCGCCGCGCGCACTTGCTCCGCTTTTTCTGCCGCCGTACGCGCACGCTCCACTTCCGACTTTTCCGGTACGACGGCTTCGCTGAACGCCGGCTGCGGATGCAGCGTCGAACCGCAGACGGGGCAGGCTGCCCCCTCTTTCAGATCTCGCGCCAGAAGCGCCGCCTGCCCTTCCATATAGACAAGCTCCAAAGCACGCTGGCTCTTTCGCTTCGCTTCTGTCTCCTGCATCGCCTGCGCCGCCTTTTCGCGTGCGCTCTCGGCAGTCTTTTCCGCCTGCGCTGCGCGCTTCTCCAAGACAGCGAGGTTCTGCCGCAGCTCGCGCTCTTTTTCCTTCTGCGCGAGCGCCAGAGAAAGCCCCTCGGCTTTCGCCGCTTGTTCCGCCAGTTCCTTCTCACGCGCACTGAGCGCAAGGAGCGCGGCAGCGGTCTCTTCCCGCGCCGTTTTTGCCTTCGCTGCCTTTGCCGCGGCTTGCCGGGCTGCATCCTCGCAGATCTTCAACCGCTCTGCCGCCTGTGAAAGCTCCTGCGCGAGCACGCCGTACTCGGTGAGCTTACGCACCTTTTCCTTCTGTGCAGCCAGCTCCGGCTCACGCTCTTTCTCCCGCGCTGCCGCTTCTTCGGCGCACTGCTTCTCAGCTGCCGCCTTTATTCTGCTCTTTTCTGCGGCTTCACGCTCGATTTCACGCGCTTTTCGCTTCTCGCGATCATGCGCCGCGCTGTTCGCTGCATCTTCGAGCTGCGCTGCACGCTCCGCCTCACCGAGCTGTACGCGAAAGCGCTCGACATCGCCGCGCTTCTTCTCATGGTCAGCGAGCGCCGTACGCGCCTTTTCCCAGCGCATCAGAAGTTCCGCTTCACGGATGCCCTTTTGCTCCGCTTTCTGCGCCGCTTCGTGCGTTTCTCGCCGCGCCTCTGCCTCTTTTTCCAGCGCAGCGAGCGATTTTCTTTTCTCCGCGCTTACCGCGATGTGTGCCTCAAGCGTCTCTTCCCCGCTGCCTGCGAGAAGCGCCGCCTCTTGTACGGCGATTTCCCTGCGGCGCGTTTCCATCGCCTTGGCGCGCGCCTTCAAAAGCTCTTCCAGTCGGCGATAGCGCTCCGTCTTGAAGAGCATCGCCAGAAGCGCTTCCCGCTCGTCCACCTTCGCCGTCAAAAGATCGCGGAACGCGCCCTGCGGCAGCAGAACGACCTGCCGAAACTCCGCAGGGCCGAAGCCCAGAAGTTCCGTCATCTTCTGCGTCACGACAGACGGACGCTGCGCGAGTACGCGCTCTTCGTCCCCTGCGACCTGCCAGAGCATCGCCGAAGCCTGCACCGAGGTCATCCCCGAGCCGTCTTTCTTCATGCGCTCATAGGATGGCGTGCGGCATATATGATACGTCCGCGTCCCCAAGGCGAAGAGGAAATCAACGCTTGTCTGCGCTTCGCGCGGCGCTTCGTCCGTGCGCATCATCGTACCCGTGCGCCCCGCCATGCTCGCCTCGCCATAAAAGGCGAAGCAGATCGCATCGAGCAGCGTCGTCTTGCCCGAACCTGTGCGCCCATGAATGAGAAAGAAGCTGCGCCCGGAAAGCTCTGTGAAATCGACGACGGTCTTTTTCTCATACGAGCCGAACGCTTCCAAGGTCAATCGCAGCGGCTTCATGCTTTCGCCTCCCTTTCCTCACGCAAAAGCGCTTCGAGTACATCAGAAAGCTCCTTCTTCTGCGCCTCGTCGAGCGCTTCGCCCGTCATGTCGGCGAAAAACTCGCCGAAAAGCACATCGTCGGGGCGATCGAGCTTCTTTCTTCCCTGCTCGCGCACCGTACCCGCCTGCTCCATGAGTCCGGGACGCATGACTTGCAGGACGTTCGGATAAATCGTGCGGAGCTTGCCGTGCGCGTCGAGCACAGGGCCCTTGTCCATAAGCTCAACAGCGGTGTAGTCCTCGCTCTTCGGGAAGCGAGCGCGGTCTTCGAGGATTTCCTCAAGCGTGCCGCGCACGACGCGAAGATCGTGCGGCGCGGCGAGCGCGACTTCCTCGATGGTCACGGAGCCGTCGGCGGCGAGATCGACGACCGTCGCGCCCTTTCGCTGCGCCGCCTCGCTGAACGAATACTTCATGAGCGAGCCGGCATAGCGGATGTTTGGAGCGCCCGCCTGCTGCGGCGCATGAAGATGCCCGAGCGCCGTATAGGAAAAGGGCGCGAAGCACGCCGGATGCACGGAGTCGGAGCCGCCGACCGAGAGCGGGCGCTCCGACTCGGACGATGCGCCGCCCGCGATGAACGCATGGGCGACGGCGACGCTGCGGCAGCCCTTCGGCACGCACGCCGCCGCCCGCGCGACGGCGAACGAAGTCGCCTCGTCAAAGCCCGCGAGGTCTTCCGCTTCCTCGCCGTAGGCAAAGCGCACCGTCGCCGGCTCCATATAGGGCAGAAGCGAAAACGCGACCTTGCCGCAGGCATCGTCCAAGACGACAGGCGGCGCGTCCGCATAGAGCTGCCCCGCGACAAAAACACCGCCCCCTGCAAGGAGGCGGCTGCCGAAGCCAAGACGCGCCGCGCTGTCATGGTTGCCCGCGATATAGAGCACCTTGCACCTTTCTTCGAGCAAAAGCCGCGAAAGCACGTCGTCGAAAAGCTCGACCGCTTCGACGGGCGGCACGGCGCGGTCGTAGACGTCGCCCGCGATGACGACGGCTTCGGCGCGTGCGTCTTTGGCGAGATGCACAAGCTCGTCGAGGACGCGCGCCTGATCGTCCGTCAGATGGCGGCCGAAGAAGAGCCGTCCGAGATGCCAATCGGCGGTATGAATGAAGCGCATGGGAAATTTTCCTTTCTACTTCTCACTTTCGTCGGGAAAGAACACGCGAAGACGCTCGGCGGCGGTCGGCTTGCCCATGTATGCACCGAGCAGGAAAAAGACAAGCGACGATGAAAGCCCCAGCACGATGGGGTGCAGACCGAACACATGAATCTTCATCGCCTGCGCCGCGCAATAGACGATCGTGCCGCCCGCCATCGAAAGCATCGCGCCCATACAGTTCGCACGCCGCCAGTAAAGACCGAAGAGCATGACCCAGAGAAACGCCGTCTCAAGGCCGCCGAAAGCGAACATGTTGATGAGCCAGATGAGGTTCGGCGGCGAAGCGGCGAGGAGAAAGACGAGTGCGCCGATAAGGACGGTCGACGCCATCGACAAAACGCGCAGGCTGCGCATCGAGGGCACACGCCCTTTTTTCATCTTCTCGTGCATATAGACGTCCTTGATGATCGCCGACGAGGCGACGATCAAAAGCCCCGAAATCGTCGAGATCGAAGCCGCCAGAGGACCGATGATGGCGATGCTCGCGAGAGCAGGCGGCATTGCGTGCGCAATCGCCTGCGGGATGATGTTGTCCACCGTGCCGTAGTCTGTCACGGGACCTGTCAGCACGCCGTGCGCGAGGATTCCCGTGAAGTTGACGCCGATGTTCATAAAGCCGATAACGAAAGTGCCGATGAACATCGCCTGATGCAGCCCGCGCGTGTCGCGGTAGCTGATACCGCGCACGACGGACTGCGGCAGCGCGATCGTACATATCCCGACGAGCAGCCATTGCGTGAAATAGAGACCGAGCGGCATATCTCCCGCCGCCAAAGGCGCAAGCATCGCCGGATGGTCACGCTCAATCGTCTCCAAGATCGCCCAATAGCCGCCGCCCGCCTCAAGCACGAAGTAGAGGAGCAGCACGATGCCGATCATCATCATGACGGCGCACAGCGTATCGGTCAGGGCGACGGCGCGGAAGCCGCCGATCGCCGTGTAAAGGACGACGACGGCGCCGAAGAGCACAAGCCCCGTAAAATAGCTGTAGCCCGTGACCGCCTCGAAGAGCTTCGCGCCGCCGACGAACTGCGCCGTCATCGTGCCGAGGAAGAAGAGTACAATGACGAATGCGGAAAGGTTCGCGAGCATATCCGAACCGAAACGCGCACGAATGATATCGACGATGGTCACGGCGTCGAGCCGGCGCGAGAGCAGCGCGACACGCTTGCCGAAGATGCCGAGCACGAGGAAAATTGCCGTGACCTGCACGACTGCCATATAGATCCAGCCGAAACCGACCTTCCACGCCATGCCGGGACCGCCGACGAAGGAGCTGACAGAACTGTACGTCGCGACCGTCGTCATGGCGAGCACGAAGCCGCCGATCGCACGGTTGCCGATGAAGTACTGCGAGACGAATCCTGCGCCGCCGTTTTCACGGCGCACGCGCACGGCGAAACTGACAGCGAGCATCAGCCCCATGAAAGCGAGGAGCGGCACGAGAACACCGAGCTTTTCCATCATGCGCCGCCCCCGTTCTCATCCGCATCATCGAGCGGCATATCACGAAAGACGAAGCGCAGCAAAAGCACAACGATGACGAGCGCCATCGCCCATGTGCCGAACGTGCCCAAGACGACCCATAGCGGCAGACCCACGATGCGAATGCTGCCGTCGAGGAAATACGCCGTGCCGAAGCCGGCGAAGAGCCAATAGACGATGAGCGCGGCGAGTGCCAGTCCTGTGGCTATGGCCTCGCGCCTTACCTGGCGGTACTTTTCTTTTCTTGTCATCTCCAAAATTCCTTTCTTTCGGGGAAGAGCCCCCATGTATCCGCGGGAAGTCCCGTCGGATCGTTAAGGACGCACGCATAAACTCGGTCTCGTCATCCGGCAGATTTTTCCGCCCGCTCTGCGGCGGCAAATCCTCCGCAGAGCGCAGATGTCTGCATCCGGCGACCGAATGAGCGGCGGTTTCTGAAACCGCTGCCGCGAAAATAAAAACAAGAGCCGCCTGCTCTGCAAATCTCCGCAGCATACAGCCGTCTCTTGTTACTTCTTCATTCGTATGATATTCTCCTGCCGGCTCAATGCACAGATACGCTTTCCGCGCATTTCGTCGCTTCCAGACTGACCGCCAAACTGCCCGGCTCCTCGACTTTCACGCCGTTGCGTCCCTCCATCTTGGCGGCATAGAGCGCATCGTCCGCACGCTTCAAAAGCGCTGCAGACGTATCCTTATCCGCGCCGTGCCAGCTTGCGACGCCGACGCTGCAATGAATCTCACGATAGTGGCACAAAGAAGCCTGCGCCACCCGCGCACGCAGTTTTTCGGCGAACTCGCCCGCCTCGCGCAAATCGTAATGCAGGCACAGAATGATGAACTCCTCGCCGCCCCAACGAATCAGCAAATGGCGGCGGTCTAAGGCGCTGCGCACCTCGTTGGCGAAAGAGCGCAGCACATGATCGCCCTCATCATGTCCATAGGCGTCGTTGACGCTCTTGAAAAAGTCGATATCGAGCATGATGACAGCCAAGTTGCCGTCCGTGTTCTCCGCCACCCGCACCCACTCCGCGAATGTCGTCGAGAACTTGTAGCGGTTGAAGCATCCCGTCAGCGGATCGATCTGCGCCTTTTCCTGCGCCGCCATGACCTCATGTTGCAGAGAATCCCGCGCCGCTTCGTTGCGCAGATCTTCACGGATGCGCATACGCATCGTACTGAGGAGCAGAAATACGAGGGACAGCAGTCCAAACGGCGTGATATACATATTCCAGTCAATGAGGCGATAATAGAACCACAGGCTGTCAAACATCGAAAGCGGAATGATGACAGTCAGCGGCACGAGCGCTATGCGGCAGTAGCGGTTGCCCCGCCGCCCCTCCAGCCAGAGGACGTATCCGACCCACGGCGAAAGAACGAGCATCAGCGGGAAAAACAGCCCCAAGCAGCCGAACATCATGCCGCGCACAATGAAAATCTCGCCGAGGATCGAAAGGAGCAGCAAGAAGATATGCGGTACGACCAAAAGCCGCATCGTGCGGCGCTTTTCCTCGGGCAGAAGCTCTGCGAAAAAGAGGATGGCAAAAATCGCGAAGCCGTACGTCGTCGGCAGCTGCACATACCACCAAAACTCCGGCCAGTCGAGCAGGAAATACTTCGCGTTCATCACGCTGACCATCCACAGCGCATAATCCGCAAGAAAGCACAAAAGATACCGATAGGCACGCTGCTTTCCTTGCAGCGTGATACAATAAAGCGTCACGATGGCGCCCATCAAAAAAACGAGCGACAGTCCGAATACGAGCGGCAGATCGGCAAAAAACAGCTCCGCCACACTCGCACGCATATCGCGCAGACAAAGATGCTCAAAGTTGCCGAGATCATGCGCATGGAACGAGTGCATACCAAATACGAGACAACGCCCCGCATAGTGCGCAGGCAGCGGCACGAGATGCCATCGCGTACCGTACTCGTAAGACTTTTCTTCCATAGAGCCGTACTCGTAGATCATCTTGCCGTCGAGCCAGATGCATACCGACTGATTCGTCGTCTTGAAAAAGAGCGCCATCGAGCCGTACTCTTCCTCGGGCAGACGCACCGTCATCCAGATATAGCGTGCGTCGCGTGAAAGGAGCGGCGCGCCGGGATAGTCGATGCGATTCCACCCGTCGGCGCCCTTTTGCGCGGAAGCCAGCAAAGCTTCCTGCCGGCGCTGATCGAGCGGCTCGGCGCTCTGCCAATAAAAAAGCTCATCCGGCGCTGCCTCTTCAACAGCAGACTGCTGCGCCGAAAAGACTGCCATCTCATCAAAGTCCGGCATAAGCGCATGGGCATCTGCGGACAACGCAGACTTGGGCAAAAGAACGGCAGGCGCCAAGGACGTCCCGACGAACACCAGTGCGAGAAAGATCGAAACAGCAAGCGCCGCAAGCCAGTCCTTTTTCAAAAACACGCTCGTACGCCGCCTTTCCTGCACTGTCCTAAACTACAGGCGCCAATGTCGCTTCATAGACATTGTACGCCGCCCCTACAGAAGTATAGTCAATCGAGAATAAAACTCTGACCTTTCTGCCATAATATATCATAAGGCAGTACCAAAGTCTAGATATGCAGAAATATTTATTTTCCTTCCGATCGCACACATACATCCTGCTGCACGCGATAGACAGCGACGTACATGACGGGCAGTACGAGCAGCGTCAGCACCGTCGCCACGAAAAGACCGCTCGCGATCGCGACCGCCATCGGTCCCCAAAACGCACTTGTCATCAGCGGAATCATACCGAGGATCGCAGCGGCAGCCGTCAGCATGATGGGACGGAAACGCAGCACGGCAGAGTCGATGACCGCCTGCCACGGCGCCTCGCCCGCTTCGATATGCTTCTGGATCTGGTCGATGAGGATGACGGAATTTCGTATAATCATGCCCGAGAGCGCGAGTATGCCGAGGTCGGCGACGAAGCCGATCGGCTCGCCCGTGAGGAACATGCCGCAGGCGACGCCGATGATGCCGAGAGGAGCCGTCAGGAGTGTGATGACCATAGCACGCCCCTCGCGCACCTGAAAGATCAGAAGCGTCATGATGATGAAGATCATCGCTGGCACGGGCACGAGCAGATACGCCATCGAGTCCTGACTGTTGGCAAGCGTGCCGTCCGGCTCAATGGCATAGCCTTGGGGCAGCCCCTCCCGCAGCTCCTTCGTCGCCTCGTACGCTTTCTTCGCCGCATCCGTCGCTGTCCCCGCGAAGATATTGGCGCGCACGGTCACGGCAGGCTGCAAGTTGCGCCGCCATATAACGCCGTTTTCCGCGCCGTAAGAGATCTTCGCGACCTGCGCGAGCGGCACATAGCCCGCCTGCGGCAAATAGATCGGCGTCTCCCCAAGGCGGGAGAGATCGCTCCTGTCCTCTTCTTTGAGCCGCAGCACGATGTCCACCGTGCGGTCGCCCTCGTAGAGTTCCGCCGCTTTCACTCCCGTAAGCTCCGTGTAGAGCGTCTGCTGCACCATTTGCGTCGAAAGTCCGAGCGCCTTGAGCTTGTCCTGATCGAGCGCAAGGTGCATGACCTTGCTCTTCTCCTGCCAGTCAAGATTTATGTCGTATGTGTTCGCATCGCCTGCCACAATGTCGGCGACATCATTGGCGAGCGCCATGACCTTCTCTTTGTCGGGGCCTTCGACGCGCAGCATGATCGGGTACGCCGCAGGCGGTCCCGTCTGGATGAACTTGAGATTCGAGCGCACATTCGGGAAGTTTTCTGCAAGCTCCGCACGAATCTTTGCCGTCAGTTCCTCACGCGACTCCTTGTCATTCGCGACGATAATGAACTGCGCGTAGTTTTCTGCCGCCAGAACCGGCTCGAAAGCCAAGACGAAGCGCGGCGCACCCTCGCCCACATAGGCGGAATAGTTCCTGTACTCCCCCTTCAGTCCATCGAGAAAGGCGGCGAAACGACTTGCTTGCTCCTCTGTATTTTTCATGGACGAGCCTTCGGGAAGGCGCATCTCAACGATGATTTCCGGGCGCAGCGACGGCGGAAAGAAGTCCTGCCGACAAGCACCGAGGAGCGCGATGGACGCAGCAAAGACAAGCGCCGTCGCGATCAGCACAGAGCGTCGATGCGCGAGGAACGCTTCAAGCACACGTCGAAAGGTACGATAAAACCATCCTTGGTAAAGTACCGTCTCGCCCTCTTTATTGCGCTTCGGCTTGATGCGGATGAGATGATAGCCGAGAAGCGGCGCGACCATGACGGAGACGATCCACGACAAGAGAAGCGCCGCCGCGATGACGGGAAAAAGCGAGGCGCAGAACTCCGCTGACATGCCCTTCGAAAAAGCGACGGGGATGAAACCCGCGCAGGTGATGAGCGTGCCCGTCAGCATGGGCAGCGCCGTCGCGCGAAACGCATGTGCCGCCGCAGAAAAGCGGTCATGCCCCTCTTCGAGCTTGACGCTCATCATCTCGACGGCAATGATCTCGTCATCGACCAGAAGCCCGAGCGAGATGATGAGCGCACCCAAGGACACCTTCTGCAAGTCGATGCCCGCGCCGTACATGAAGAGAAACACACCCGTCAGGACGAGCGGGATGCAGCAGGCGACGACGAACCCCGTGCGAAGCCCGAGCGTCAAAAAGCTCACAGCGAGCACGATGACGACGGCTTCTCTGAGCGTATCGACGAAATCGTCGATGGATTCTGCGACGACCTGCGGCTGATCGGAGACTTGATGGATCTCCAAGCCAAGCGGCAGATCGTCCTTGAGCGCGGCGATCTTCTTCTCCAGATCATCGCCGAGCGTCAGGATGTTGCCGCCCGGACGCATAGAAACAGCGACGCCCACGGCAGGCGCACCGTCAAAATACATCTTCGGCGCGGCGGGCTCGGCATAGCGGCGCGTGACACTCGCGACGTCGCCGAGGCGGAAGGTGCGCCCGCCGGCTCTGATCGGCAGCGCACGGATCGCCTCAATGTCATCGAAAGCGCCCGAGACGCGCACATAGACGTTGTCCGTCTGCGTCTCAATCATCCCCGCAGGCGTCATCTCCTCCTGCGTGCGTATGGCGGCGAGGATGGCGTCCGGCGGTATGCCAAGCTCTGCGAGACGCTCACGCGCCGCTTCGACGTAAATCTTCTCCGGCTGCACGCCGATCAATTCGACCTTCTGCACATTTTTAACGGTGAGCAAGGCGCGGCGCGTCTTTTCCGCCTGCTCGCGCATCTCCTCGTAAGACCAGCCGTCGCCCGTCACGGCGTAGACCGAGCCAAAGACATCGTCAAAACGGTCGTTGTAGTAAGGGCCGTAGACGCCGACGGGCAAACCGCGCTTTTCATCCTCGCAGAGATTTCGCACATCGCGCCACGTCGGACGGATATTCGCCTTTGGCACGTCGTCGTTAAGCGTCACATATATGACCGCCTGACCTTCGCGCGAGTAACTCGTGATCCGCTTGAGACCCGGCACATCCTGCAGCTTCCTCTCGATCTTGTCCGTGACCTGCTCTTCCATCTGCTGCGCCGTCGCACCCGGCCAAGCCGCTGAGACGACCATCTGCCGAATCGTGAAGTCGGGATCCTCCATCCTGCCAAGCTTTTCATAAGAAAACATGCCGCCGAAAAATACGATGATGATGAAGTACCAGACCAGCCCCTTATGCTTTAAGGAAAGTTCCGTCAGATTCTTCATGGCGCATCCCCCGTCCGCACCTCATCTCCCTCGCGCAGCTTATGAACGCCTGCCGTCACGACGAGCGCACCGTCGGGGACGCCTCGAACGAGCGCATCGTTGCCATCATAGCCGTCGACTGCAATCGCCTGCAAAGTCACTTTGTTGTCTTGACCGACAAGCCAAACGCAGGGCGAATCGCCCGTTTGATAGACGGCGGAAAGCGGCAGATGCACAACCGGCGGCGACACTCTTCCAACAGCCACATTCGCCGTCATGCCGAGCGCCAGTCCCGCAGGCGGCGCAGGCAGAGCGACGCGCACACGGTAGGTACGCGAAACAGCATCCGCCACCGGCGCGACCTCTCGCACCGTACCGGAAACGGACGAAGCGCCGAGCGCCCAGAAGGAGACGGAGACCTCCCGCCCCGGCGGCACATCGGCAAGACGATCTTCGGGCACAGCGATCTCGACTTCAAGATCGCCCGACTCGACGAGCGTCAAGACCGTCTGCCCCGCCGCAACCACCTGCCCTGCCTCCGCCAAAAGAGCCGAAACCACGCCTGCGGAATCGGCAGTAAGCTCCGTGTAGGAGACGGCATTGTGCCCTTCCGCCGCCTGTGCGAGCGCCTGCCGATAGCTCGCCGCCGCCGCTTCATAGCCCGTCTCATACTGATCGAGCAGAGCGGCGGGCACTGCCTGCGCCGCATAAAGCTCACGGTAGCGTGCGACATTGACCTCTGCGAGATCGAGCTGCGCCTTTGCCGCATCGACCTGCGCATCCGCCTGTCTCGACTTCTGCACGATGTCGGAAGCGTCGATGCGCAGGAGAGCCGCCCCCGCCTCCACACGGTCGCCCACGTTGACCGAGCGCGCGATGATGCGTCCGCCGACCTGAAACGCCAGATGCTTCTCGTAGCGGCCGCGCACACTGCCCGCATAGTTCACCGTGCGCGCCGCCTCATTCGCTGCGACGCGCTGTGTGCGCACCAAGGGAGCCTGCACATCCTTCGGCGGCGCATCGCCGCAGCCTGCCGCGAGAAAGATCGCCGCTGACAAAAGAAAAGCAGCCGCTTCTCGTCCCCCATATCTCACATCGCTTCCTCCTCTCGTCTCCTTCCGAAATCTCAGCGCATCGTCTTACCGATGATCTCCTGAAAATCTGCCTCCGATGATCGCTGCGCCAACACCTGAAAGTTGCGCGCCACACTGTCAACATCCTGCGGCGACAACGTGTCAATCAAATAATTGACCCAACAGTTCATGACGGACATCAAAAACGTATGCTGCATACGACCATACTCCGTCAAGCGAATGCGCTTGATTCGCCGATCCTCCGCATCCTTCTCGCGACAGATAAAGCCTTTCTGCTCAAGGAGCTTCAGCGTTCGCGCCACAGCGGACTTATCCGTATGAAGCACCCGCGACAAATCCTCCTGACTGACCCCCTCGCAGTCGAAAAGACGCAGCAAAACAACATACTCCGAATAAGTAATCTTCAACGGACGACATGCCTCCAACACATAGCTGCGCGAACGCCCGTCCAAAACAGAAAAACATCGCGCCACCTGCAAATTCTCCATAGAAATTCCTCCATCGCATCCTTGCTCTCCTCGTGCAGACGGCGAGCGTCATTTCCATTCAGCAACAAAAACCTTTTTGTTGATTATATCAACATTTTCCTTATATTTCAACAAAACGGCGCGCTCTGCTCATTTCTGTGCGGCAGATGCATGACCCGTCGGAAACGCATCATGCTGTTCCCCCTCCGCCGGATCCGTCGTCTCTATCCAACCATTGTCATCCACCAGCGCATCCCATACCTCATGCAGAGCGTCCAAATCCTCATAGAAATCATCATGGGAGCATTCCATTGCATCGGGAGCGTCGTACTTATACAGATAGATTCCATCTTTTGTCGTATGAAGCATGATCTTATAAATGATTTCCCCGCCATTACAGCGAACCGGCTCCTTGAGCACTGCGTATTTTCTCATCTTTGCACCTCCTTGAATGCCATATCGCCGGCACGAATTTCCCGATTCCTTACCGCGCAACACCTGCAAGCTCCACCTTGCCACGACAGGAAATGAGCACCTCGCCTTCGAGAAAAAGCCGAACGCCGCGCTCGACAAAAAGCGTGCCGCCCGGCTGCTCCACGGCGATGCGCTTGTCCGCGCTCCCTTCGGCAAGCGCGAGCGCGAGACTGCCTGAGCCGCAGGCACGCTCGAATACACGGCTCTTCGCACTCGGCACAGCGACGTAAGGGCGAATGCGAAAGCGATCGCATCCCATGCGCTCAAACGGCACGACGCCGTAAGCATCGGCTTTTGCCTCACGCATTAGAAATGCAAGCATCTCGTCGTAACCCGCCGCCGAAAGGTCTGCGGCTTCGACGACGAGATGCGTGATGCCCGATAAGGCGACGCATGTCGCCGCACCGCCTAAAGCAGTCGCTCCAAGGGATTCCCGCTCAAGCGAAAGCCGCCGCAGCTCATGCGCCTGCGGCATCTCGACCCGCGCCAGCCAGCGTCCCGCGCCGAGATGCCGCGCCTCTGCATGAAGCGGCGCAGCCGCGCCCGAGCATTCGACGAAGAACGGCGACGCCGCCCCCTCAGCTGCCGCCAGAGCCGCCGCCGAAAGCGTCGCATTACCGCAGAACTCGCCGCCCGCCATCTCGACGCGAAGAAGCGCCTCCCCCGTGTGCGGCGCGACGAGGAAACCCGCCTGCTCCGCCGCCAGATGATCGTAGTCCATCGCCTCGCATAAGAGCGCGGCGTGCGCATCCCGCGCAGCTTCGCCACGCAAAAATACCGTCGTATTTCCCAGCGGACTCAGCTTGATGAAATCCAGTTCCATGATCCGTCTCCCAAAACCTCAAGATACAGCAAGGCTGTGCGCCAG